>JAAYRS010000070.1 GCA_012518645.1 Bacillota bacterium | reverse complement strand
AGGGACGGATGGCGGTAATTCCGCCAATATTTTACACAACGCTCGGGTTTTGGCGTCCTTGCCGGAAGGTGTTCCGGTTGTTCTGGCCGGCAATCGCGCTGCCGCGGCTGCGGTCCGGGGTTGTTTCCCTCAAAATTTCAGCATTTACACAGCTTCTAATGTGATGCCCCAAATTGGGAAGTTAGATGTTGAACCGGCCCGGGAAGTAATTAGGCAAGTTTTTATGGAAAAAATAATTTATGCTAAAGGGCTTGCTAGAGCCGGCGGCTTGATTGAAGGTATTTTTATGCCCACTCCTGCAGCCGTGTTGCGGGCCGGCAGGCTTTTAAGCCAAGGTTCCCCTCCTTTACCCGGCTGGGGCGATTTACTAATAGTTGATGTAGGGGGGGCCACTACTGATGTCCATTCTTTAGGGCTGGGATTACCCACCAAAACGGGTGTCGTTTTGCGGGGCCTGCCCGAACCTCTGGCTAAGCGGACGGTGGAGGGGGATTTGGGGGTGAGGGTAAGTGTACTTTCTTTAGTGGAAAGCATTGGCCGGGAGCGTTTACAAAAGGAGCTGGGCCTGCGGGAAGAGGAACTACATAAACTGGTCCAACGGCTGGATCAACAGCCGGAATCGCTTCCTCAAACGGAAATAGAAAGGCTATTCGATCGGGCTTTGGGTTTTCATGCTATTCGTATTGGGGTAAGCCGGCATGCGGGTACACTTACCGAATCATACACGCCTTCCGGGCAGGTCTGGATCCAAGAGGGGAAGGACCTTTCCCAAGTAAATATTATTATTGGTACGGGAGGGGTCTTGGTTAATAGTAAGGAACCCCATGCAATGCTAAGGGGCGCGCAAAAAGAATCCAATTCATCATTGGAATTAAAACCGGAAAAGCCGCGTTATTTCCTGGATGCAAACTATCTTTTGGCCTCCGCGGGTTTGTTAAGCACTGTATATCCCGAGGCGGCTTTAGAGATCTTAGAAAATTCGCTGAAGGCCGATGAATTGAGAAGGAGGGGGTTCTAGTTGCAGAGAGAATTAAAGCAGGAAAAATTAGAGTGGGGTAAACTCAAAGAAGAAAGGGAGGAAGTTTTGGCGGGCTGGATTACAGGGAAAGAAGTGGATTTAAAAGAGTCGGTCCAATTCCACCACTCACTGCCGCCCAATTTAAACTTTGGTTTTTGCTTAAAAAAAGCCCAGGAGCGGAAAATGACACTAACCCAGCCCAGGGCCGGTGTGGCCGATTTGAACCGGCACTTGGAATTGCTTCTTTTCTTACAAGACGAGGGCCAAGCTGATCTATTACCCACAACAATCGATTCTTATACTCGTCAGAATCGCTATCAAGAAGCGGAAAAGGGCTTGGAAGAAAGTTTACGCGAGGGGCGTTCTCTTTTGAACGGGTTCCCCGCGGTCAATCACGGTGTGGCTAACTGCCGCAGGATAATTAAGAGTTTGGCTGTACCGGTTCAAGTCCGGCATGGAACCCCCGATGCCCGCCTTTTGGCGGAAATTACGTTGGCTGCAGGGTTCAGCGCCTTTGAAGGCGGCGGTATTTCTTATAATATACCGTATGCCAAGCGCGTTCCTCTAGAAAAGAGTATTAGGGATTGGCAGTACGTAGATCGTTTGGCAGGTTACTATCAAGAAGAAGGGATCATTATTAACCGGGAGCCTTTCGGGCCTTTAACGGGTACCCTGGTAGCCCCCTGCATTTCACACAGCATTGGTATCATTGAAACCCTCCTTGCGGCCAAACAAGGGGTGAAAAACATTACTATCGGCTATGGTCAGTGCGGTAACTTAATCCAAGACGCTGCTGCCTTACAAACTCTGCCTATTTTGGCAAAAGAGTATTTACAGGCTGAGAACCTTGGTGAGACGGAAATAACAACCGTGTTCCACCAATGGATGGGCGGGTTCCCCGATGATGAAGCCAGAGCTTTCGGTGTAATTTCCTGGGGAGCTGTAACGGCGGCTTTGGGTAAAGCAACGAAAATTATTGTGAAAACGCCCCACGAAGCTCTAGGTGTCCCCACTAAAGAGGCCAACGCCCAGGGGCTCAGGGCCACTAAGCAAGTTTTAAGTATGTTAAAAGATCAAGCACTTCCAGAAAACCCGGCTTTAGCGGAAGAACGGCAGGTGATTTTGAAAGAAACGCGGCAAATATTAGATCATACTTTGGAATTGGGCCAAGGTGATTGGGCTCTGGGGGCAGTCCGCGGGTTCGCTGCGGGTGTGCTGGATGTCCCTTTTGCTCCCAGCTCTTATAATGCGGGCCATATAATGCCCGCCCGCGATAATGAAGGTGCAGTCCGCTTTCTTTCCTGGGGAAACCTGCCGTTTAGCAAAAGTATCCGGGACTTTCATCGGGCAAAATTAGCGGAGCGCGGTAGAGAAGAAAAAAGGACTCCCAGTTTTCAAATGGTTATCGACGATATTTACGCTATTGGCCAAGGGAAATTAGTGGGAAGGCCCCGTTAGGAGATGAACAAGTTGAAAGAATTAAGGATTTTATCGCCCACGGCGATTTTGGGATACGGCTTTCCGGCTTCTTCTTTCCGGGCCGGGTTAGAGCGGGAGCCCCACCTCGTTGCTGTGGATGCAGGCTCAACGGACCCGGGCCCTTTTTATCTCGGTTCCGGCCAGTCGTTTACCAGGCGTTCTGCCGTTAAACGGGATTTGCGTTATTTAATAGAGGCCAGCCTAGAACGGGAAATACCGTTGGTTATCGGCAGCGCGGGCGGATCTGGGGCTAAAGCCCATTTAGATTGGAACCTGGCAATTATTGAGGAAGTTTTGGAAGAATTAAAAGCTTCCGCCCTTTTAGCTTTGATTTATAGCGACATCGATTGCGATTTAATCCGGGCCAAGCTGAGAAAAGGACAAATTCATCCTTTGGGACCCGTTCCCGATCTAAAGGAAGAAGAACTTTCCCGGGCAGCAAACTTGGTTGCTCAAATGGGCATGGAGCCGATCATGGAGGCGCTGGAGAGGGGTGCCCAGATTGTCTTGGCCGGTCGGGCTTACGATCCGGCTGTTTTCGCGGCTCTGCCTGTTTTGAAGGGCTATGATCGGGCTTTGGCCCTCCATCTGGGGAAAATATTGGAATGTGCCGCTATTGCCGCCCAGCCGGGCAGCGGGAGTGATTGCCTGCTGGGGTACCTTTACCGGGATTCCTTTGTGCTTGAGGCGCCCAACCCCCAAAGGCAGTGCACCCGTTTATCTGTGGCTGCCCACACTTTGTATGAAAAAAGCGATCCGTACAACCTTCCGGGGCCGGGAGGCAGCTTGGATTTAACTAACACTGTCTTTCAGGAGCTGCCCCGGGGAAGGGTTGCAGTAAGCGGTACTGCATTTGTGCCCACTGAGAAGTATTTTTTAAAACTGGAAGGGGCCAAGTTGATCGGCTACCGCACAATCAGCATT
>JAAYRS010000069.1 GCA_012518645.1 Bacillota bacterium | reverse complement strand
TTCATGGAGATGAGCAAAGCAAGGTGATGGCCCATTTATCTGCTTTCGCCCATATCACTTGCGGCGCGGTCAGTGGATTCCGACTCATCCACATTCGCCATTTCAATGATTTTTGCATCCTTAAATATCGCCGGTTTTTTGGCCCCGATGGTTGTAAACACAATTGCCGGGCTTATTGGAAGTGTGACAGCACAGGCTTGTTTCAACATTGGTACTGTACTAATGGCTGCTCTTTTCGCCTATTCTATTTTTTTGTATAGGGCAAATCAAGCAAAGCACTAATAATATTGGGGTGAAATTTTTTACCGGTTAAAAGGGTTGACACGCCCCTAACCTTTTGGTATTATAACTCCACTTTTACAGTGGAGTGGTTAAAAAAACCTCTGTAACGGCTTCTAGGCCGCCGTTACAGAGGTTTTTGCGTTTCCTAACCTTGTTGTATACTCTAAAATTCCTTTTTGGAATCTGCCACTAGCTGTCTTAGATCACCTGTTGTTAGGTATCGACGGTTCAAAGTCAGATTTAAGGCTTCTGCCAAATCCTGAATTACCTGGTCATAATAGGCCACCCGATAGACATTGTCGGTTACGTGGCACGCCTTATACTCCTTCAACGAATTGATGATCTGCTCCGGGGGATATTTCTCATCCAGCCGCCTGCTCAATAGCCTCAAGATTAACAACGAGATGAAGCAGGTAAGAAAATGTGCATTGATGCGTTGTTTAAGGGATACTTCAATGGGGCGGGTCTGAAGATCTGTTTTTGTTATTCGAAAGCTATGCTCTATTTCCCAAAGCCCATGGTAAGCCTTTACAACCTCTAAAGGTGGCATTTCAATTTCACTGGTAATTATCGCATAATACCCGTCATACTTCTCGTCCTCAGCGATCTTTTCCAGGTCGAGAAATGGTTTCTTCTTAGAGTCCAAGCATTCTCCAGTATTAGGATCATACTCAATATTTTTCACATAACGTAGTGCGCCCTTGGCATCTGCTTTGTTGTACCGGTAAGGGCGGTCTACAATTTTTTGGGCTTTTTCTATAGTGGCAGCCCGTTTATGTTTTTGACGCTTTGCGTAAAGCTCGTTGTAACACACAATTTGCCGAACATCCAACGGAATTTGACGTTTTTTGTCATCACCGTGTGTTACCCAAAATTTCTGGGGGTATGGCCTCGATTTCATAAAAAAGGCAGGGGTATTTGCGTTCTTTTCCCGCTCTACCCAAGCGTCAACTTGCTTGACAACCCCCTTAAAATCCTCATAGCCACTTTGGTCAAACACGTAATCTTGTAGCCCCTGGTCTGCCCCTCTTATTTTTTGTGAAAAAATGAAACCATCCCCTTTGGCCATTAGAAATGCAACATTATCACCGCTGTTTAGGCCTTTGTCGGCCACAGTAATGATCCTTCCAAGCCCGTATGACTGCCGCGTTTCCCGCAAAAGAGGCATCAGGGTCTGACTATCGTGTGTGTTGCCTTTAAAAAGGCGGTAGGTTATAGGAATCGCGTCCTCATCAAGTAAGAGCCCCATCTGCACCAGAGGTTTACGGGTGTTGTGTTTGCACATGCCCTTCATTCTAAAATTATCTTCATGATCAATTTCAAAATAGAAATTTGTCACGTCGTAAAATACCACTGCCGTTCTGCGCTTGTAGTGGATACGGACTTGTTCGTGTAAGTGAACAAGAAGGTCATCTTTAAATCTATCAAAGTAGTCCAAGGCACGGTACACATCGAATTCCTCACAATTGTAAGAGCCCGCCAACTTCTCTTTTTGAGCGAAGCTATGGCGCTTTGATCCAGGGGAGAGGATCCGGGTGTAAACCAGCAGCTGCATAACATCGTTTAATGAGTAATCCATGGCCAGGCTGCGCTGGCGGTTAATAATAAACTGGTTCAATTTCAGTTCGTGGTAAATTGAACTCAAAGGAAGATTACCCATAAGTTTCATGGCGTCTTCGTCCAACTCTAACTTCTCGTCAGCATAGACCGACCCTAAAAGGATTTCTCTCTTCTGTTTTTCTTTTTGCATCTCAAGGGTCCTTAATTTGGCGATTTGCTTAAAATGCTCTATTGGGTCCTCATAGAGATGCTCGTATTCGTCCACAAAGCCTAATTTTTCGATGGTTTTATGGGTCACTTTCTTGGTTATGGGGTCCCTATAACCCTGGACAAAGCTAATATTGATGCGGCCGTTTTTCTGTCGCATTTGCTTAAGAAACATCCACTCACCCCCTTCTATCCACATTTTACCACATACTGCAATGATATACAACGGAATACAACATAAAAAAGAAAGTAATTTGACATAAAAAAAGTGCCGAAACAGGCACTGTAATCGATAAATTTTCCCCCCTAAAGGTCTAAGTCACTGTAAAAGTACGGCGGATCAGAGGGATTTAATTACGTGGACCCCTTGCAACGACCCCTTTATTATGCTATTATATCTATGTTCTATTTAATAAAGCAAGTCCCAAACCGTGCCGAAGTGGCG
>JAAYRS010000008.1 GCA_012518645.1 Bacillota bacterium | reverse complement strand
TAATTAACAAGATCAATAAAGACAGGCTAATATTGGCAGCCAAAAGAAGATCGAGTAAAAACGTAGGAAGGGGCAAGACCATCATGACAATAATCAGGACGACTGTTAAAACCACGTATAAATCGCTGTAACGTGACAATCCCAACATAGCTGGCATTGGGGATTTAGCCACTGTGCACACCATCCTTCAGCTTAAATGCTTTTTTTCTTTAAACGGTAAACAAATGCCAATACTTCTGCTACGGCAGGATATAGTTCAGCAGGGATTTCTTCCCCCACAGCAGTGGTTTGATATAAAGCGCGGGCCAATTCCGGATTTTGAACTCTATCAACATCGTGTTTTTCCGCTTCTTCTTTAATGCGCTGAGCTATAAAACCCATTCCTTTTGCCACCACCTGGGGTGCACCCATTTTCTCCGGTTTGTAGCTGATGGCTACGGCATAATGCGTTGGGTTAGTTATAACAACATCGGCACTGGGAATAGCCTGTATCATTCGTTTGGAGGCGATCTGACGCTGACGCTGCCTAATCTTCGAACGGACCAGGGGATCCCCTTCCATTTCTTTAAACTCTTCTTTAATTTCCTGTTTAGACATGCGGATACTGTCTTCAAATTCCCGCCTTTGGTACCAATAGTCAAGGGCAGCTACAACTAGGAGAAAAAGCCCTACCTGTAAGCTCAGTTTGTAAATAACACTGTTGATTAAAGCGGCGCTTTGGTTTAAATCAGATAAGCATAAGTTAGGAAACCGCTGTAGATTGTTGCGGATATGGCTGAAAACCAAATAGCCTACTAAACTTACCTTTGAAATTGATTTAAAAAACTCCATCAAAGCCCGTTTGGAAAAGATTCTCTTAAACCCTTCGATGGGGTTGATCCGAGAAAGTTTCGGCTGCAGTACTTCGGGGGAGCTTAAAAAACCCACCTGAACAGCCTGGGCCAAAAAGGCTGTTAGCAGCAAAGACAACAAGATTGGACCTACAATCACAGCCCATTTAAGAAAGGCGACCAGAAAGATTGCCTGCAGCCCCTTCTGATCTCCGTTCCAGTGGTGCAAACTCTGCAGGAAATGGCGTACCAGATCCTGCAAATTTGCGGCCAAGAAAGAACCAAGCAGGGAAAGAGTCAAAAAACCTACTAAAATTAGAAATGCCGTACCCACTTCCCCGCTCTTGGCAACTTGGCCCTTTTTGCGGGCTTCTTCCCGTCTGCGGGGAGTTGCCGGCTCTGTTTTTTCTCCCGCAAAAAGCTGCAGGTCCAGTTTGAATTGGGCCAACTAGCTCCCTCCCAAGCCAAGCAGTTTATAAAAATAACTAAAGAGCAAACCATCTAAGGCAAATAACTGGCTGATTACTACCACAACAGCCGGGATGGCAAAAACAGCTACTAAGAGCCCTACAGCGATTTTCACCGGAAACCCAAGCACGAATACGTTAATTTGAGGTACTGCCCGGATGACGATTCCTAAACCGATATCCGTTAAAAGAATAGTTGCCACGATGGGCAGGGCAATCCTAAGGCCGATGCTGAAAATTTGCTGGGTCAAATCCATGAAAAGAGCAAAACTAGATTCAGCACTAATCCCCCTGCCGAAAGGTATCGCCGAAAAAGAACGGGAAAACGCCTGCAGCAGCCAAAGGTGAGCATCAGCACCAAAGAAAACCAAGGCAGCAACGATATGATAGAACTGGGAGAAAACTGGAATTTGCCCCCCTAAGGAGGGATCAAAAACAGAGGCCATCCCAAATCCTAAGGGGGTGTCTGTGTAATGCCCGGCAAAAGTAACAATGGCAAAGACTAGAATAACTACAAGGCCCAGTACTAAACCTACGGCAACTTCCTGCAGGGAGAGCACAGCCAGGACACTAAGGGACTCCAAGTCCAATTCTGTGCGGAAAGAAGGCCGGACTGCCAAGGAGAATAAAGCCGCCAACCCAATTTTAGCCGGTAAGGGAACGTTTCTCATGCTGAAAAGGGGAATAACAGCAAAGAACGTGGTTAGGCGGATCAAAGCCAGCATAAAAGCGACAAAATCAGTTAAGGAAACCTCCACTGCATTTCTCCTTTTTTCACATGACATAGGCGGGAAGATTGCTTAAAAGGCGCTGCCCGAAATCCACCAGCACCCTAATCATCCACGGCCCAAAAATGACAATCGAGACCAAGACAGCTACAATTTTAGGGATGAAAGTTAAGGTTTGCTCCTGGATTTGAGTGGTTGCTTGGAAAATGCTAACAATTAAACCCACCAGCATACCGATGCCCAGAGCCGGCCCAGCCACCAGCAAAACTGTCAACACCGCCTCTCTTGCTAAGCTGATTACCGCTTGATCTGTCATTAACTTCACATCCTTAAGAAAAACTGGCCAACAGGGAGCGCACTATTAAATGCCATCCATCCACTAAAACGAAGAGCAAAATCTTGAAAGGAAGAGAAATCATAACCGGAGGCAGCATCATCATCCCCATCCCCATCAAAGTACTGGCAACAACCATATCAATAACTAAAAAGGGGATAAAAATAACAAAGCCCAGTTGAAAAGCTGTCTTTAGTTCAGAAATAACAAAGGAAGGAATTAAAGTAAAAGTATCAACATCTTCAGGAGAGGCGGGCCGTTCTCCGCCCTGCATGACTATGAACATTTCCAGATCTTTTTCCCGGGTGTGTTTAAACATAAATTCCCGGACGGGGGCTAACCCTGCCTCCCACATTTCTTCCAGCCCCAGCTCCCCGTTAATATAAGGCAGCACCGCCTCCGTATAAACACTGCTTAAGGCGGGTCCCATAATAAAAGCGGTTAAAAATAAAGCGAGTCCAATCAGGACTTGGTTGGGCGGTACTTGGTTCGTTCCCACCGCATTTCGAATAAAGGAAAGCACAATGACCGTTCTGGTAAAGGAAGTCATTAGGATTAAAATCGCCGGCGCCAAAGTTAAAACTGTGAGGACCAGAAGGATCTGTAAGCTGGCAACTACATCCCCCGGCCCTTCGGCAAGGCCCACACCAATATCGATACTGGGAAAAGGGATTGTAGCTTGCAGGAAATTGATCAAGTGGCATCCTCCTCAACTTTGGTTTCAGGACTGATTGATTGCTGTTTAAGAACAGTGATTGATTGGCCGGTGACGCCCAAAAGCATCCTAACCCCTTCCCACTCTACAACATATAACGCTTTGTTGGTGCCCAGGGAAATAATTTCCTGCACAAGCACGCTTTTGCCTAAGGACTGCCTTTTGGCATACCAACGCGTTGCATAGAATACTGCGGGGATTATAAGTGCAAGACTGATTAAAACCCGGATTAAACCCCATAAAATCTCCGCATCCAATTCGGCCACCTCAATCGGTAATAATTCTTTCTGACTTAGGCGCAATCTCTAAAATACGGACCCCAAAATGCTCGTCTAAAACAACCACTTCCCCTTTTGCCACGGGATTGTCGTTGATAAAAACATCTACTGATTCCCCCGCGTGGCGCTCCAGGGAAATTACTGTCTGCGGTTTTAATCCCAAAAGATCGTTCAGGGTTAAACCGACGCGCCCCAACTCAACTATAACCGGAAGGCTGATGTCTTCGACAAGGGCAATGGGATGATCGTTGGGATCCGGGAATTCGGGGTTCAAAGGTTGGAAGGCAGCCTCTGCTACCGGAGATGCCGCTTTTAAGAGCCCCCCCTCGCTCCGGGGCTTGTCCCTCGGGCTTAAACCCGTTCTTAGTTTTTGCTTAGCCCGCGCCATTAAGATAGGTATTTGGCTTCCTTGGAGAAAGAGGCAAATTTCCAGCCCCGTTTCTTCCCAATGCAGCAAGTGGCGAATTAGAAGCGAATTTGATTCTACAGATAGTTGAGCTAGAGGAGGTAAGTCCAAACCCAAGACTTGAAAATACTTAAGGGAAACTGTCTTCCCTTTAAGCCCGCTTAAAGCACGGGCCAGTTGTTCCGCCCAAATCCGGCCCAACCGATTGAATGCTTCCTTTTCAGAAAGGTTTAATTTTTTTCCCAAAATAAGGCTGTCCGCTTGGGAGATAAACAAAAACAGCTCGCTTCCCCCGATTTCCAGCGGAAAGAGGAGCACCTTTTCTGTAATAACTTGCTCTAAGGTACCTTCAATGCTTTCTATGTAAGGTCCCTCGATCTGCACGTTTTTAGCGGCAAGTTCAGAGATGGGCTTAATTAGGTTTTGCGTGACAGAAGCAAAAAGATCGGCTGAGCTGCGGTAAGGCGATTCCTTAGAACCAGCTTGGAGCAAAGCATCAATTTCGTCGGATGATAAGACATGGCCGCTCATTGGAAACCCCCTTTAAGCACGTATTATTGAATATATAAATCCACAAAAAACACGTTGATGATCTCGCCTTTCAATAAAAGCCGATTTAAAGAATTAACTATTTCCAGCCGCAAAAGTTCCAAACCCGCTTCGCTGCGCAGCTCTTCACTGCGGTAGGCGCGGACTAGCGAAATAATCTGATCCCTAACTTGGGGCATTCGTTTTTCCAATTCCCTTTCTGTTTTCTTATCCCTTATTTCCAGAACAATTTCGGTCCTGATAAACCTGTTTTGAACACCGTTGGGCGCAAGATTTAAAACGAATTCCCCTATTTCGTAAGTGGGCCCAATATCTCGTTTTTGAGCCGAATCAACCGCCAAAGAATCGGCCTTATCTGTTCCGCCCCGGAAAATAAGGACAGTGGCAAAAGCGCTTCCCACCGTAGCGACGATTAGAAAGGCAATTCCAACCACAAGCAGTTTAAAGTCCACTTCAACTTTTTTCGCCATCTAATTCCACCTCTTATTTTAATTTGGCTCCTGATCCCAGAGGTCAATACTCATAATAACAAGATCCACACGCCGGTTTAAGGCCCTGTTTTCAGCGGTATCGTTGGGTAATACCGGCCTGTATTCCGAATAACCGGCGGCGGAGAGCTTTTGGGCATCAAAATCTTCTTCTTCGATTAAATACCTGACAACGTTGGTGGCTCGATGAACACTTAACTCCCAATTGGAAGGAAATCTAGAAGTCTGAATGGGCCAGTCATCTGTGTGTCCTTCTACCCTGAGCGGGTTTGGTAAATCCCGCAGGATAGGGGAAATTTTATCCAAAATTGCTCTAGCTTCCGGCTTAAGGACCGCTTCCCCCAAGTCGAAGAAAACCCGATCCGCAAACCTCACAGTCAGCCCCCGTTCTTCTAATTCTAAATGAACCCCCTCCAACCCTTCTTCAGCAATAAAGTCGGAAAGATCCTCAAACAGCTCTAATAACTGCTGGCGGGATAATTCCGAGGCCTCGAAAGGCAGGGGCAAGGCACTTTCGCTTAGGGACATGCCCCCGTCCAAGATCCCAAAATATCCTTGGAAGGCGGAGATGATGGCACTAAATTTAGCTACATCCACCGAAGAAAAGGAGAAAAGTAAAACGAAAAAAGTCAGCAAGAGAGTTACCATATCAGAATATGTAGTCAGCCAAGAAGCGGCGCCGGAAGGTTCATCCCGGGATCTTCTACGCATCCGCGGTCACTCCTTCCACCGAAGGTATCTCCTGCCTTCTCTTGGACCGGGCCGAAAAATCCCTTTCGTCCGGCGAGAGGAATGATTTCAGTTTTTCCTCCACAATACGAGGGTTTTCCCCCGCTTGGATAGAGAGAATCCCCTCAATCATAACTTGTTTGATTAGGATTTCTTCATTACTTTTAATCCTCAGCTTTCCGGCTACCGGAAGAAAAATTAAGTTCGCCGCCACAGCCCCGTAAAGGGTCGTGATTAAAGCTACGGCCATCCCCACCCCGATTTGATCCGGACTAGTCAAATCACCTAACATTTGAATCAACCCGATTAGGGTCCCAATCATCCCAAACGCCGGGGCCAACGCCCCCATCTGCTCAAAGATTTTTTGACCTAGGCGGTGGCGTTCTTCTAAAAATGCTAACTCTATTTCTAAAATGCTGCGCACTAAATCCGCATCCGTACCGTCAACTACTAATTGGATTCCTTTTGTCAGAAACGGCTCGTCTAAAGCTTGGGCCTTCTCCTCCAAAGCTAACAAACCTTCCCGGCGGGAGCTTTCCGCAAATTCCACAAGGGTATTAATCACGTGAACGCTGTCAATATTTTTTTTGGAAAATGCAACTCTTAAAAGAGGGAGTACACCTAACACCTGGTTCATGGAAAAATTGATCATAATTGCCGCAAATGTACCGCCAAAGGTAATCAATAAGCTGGAAAAGCTCCAGTACAAGGAGATATCGCCTTCCATAATAATAGCACCTATCAGAAGGCCCGCGCCCAAGATTATTCCCACTAATGTTGCCAGATCCATTTAACTACCCTCCGTTTCTGTTATGGGCCAAGGGGCCAAAAATGGCCCCCCTGTTTTAATTGGAATTACCGTTTTAAATTCACTAACTCCTGCAGCATTTCATCTGAGGAGGTGATAATCCTGGAATTAGCTTGAAAACCCCTTTGGGTAATAATCATTTCC
>JAAYRS010000068.1 GCA_012518645.1 Bacillota bacterium | reverse complement strand
TACTTCTTTGCTGGCTCGGGATGCTTTTAATTCGGATTGCCGAGCAAGAAACGGGGCAAACATGGTTTCAGCTTAAGAAGCACCTTTCAACACTGCAGGCCGGCCTTTTCAAAACTCCAGAGGGTGATATTTGTCAAACCGGGGAAATCCGCAGGGAATTGGCGGCAGTATTCAAAGCTTTAAAAATCAAAAGTCCAGCTAAGTTCCTAGAATTCCCTAAACCTTTGCAGGAAAACAAGTAGGCACAACATATTTTTGCCTTAGCGGGCATCAAATGTGCTTATGGCGGGCTTTTTCAACGAATTGTTGTATCTGCGACTGTACAATGGCACTAGATTCTGTAGGTAATAGTTGATTCTGCCGGAGAATAGAATATATCTAAAAAAAATCAAGGACTAGTGGTGGTAGGAATGAGATATTATTCGCCTTTGCGCTACCCCGGCGGAAAAGGCCGTCTCGCCGATTACATACGACTGCTTTTGGAGAAAAACTGCATTGAAGGCGGGACTTACGTAGAGCCCTTTGCCGGGGGAGCAGCTGTTGCCCTGGCTCTTTTATTAAAGGGGGCGGTTAGTAGGATAATTATAAATGATCTTAGCCGACCTATTTATTCCTTTTGGTTCTCTGTACTTAATGAGACAAAGGCCCTTCTTAAGCTAATCGAGGAAACAGAAGTTACAATAACAGAGTGGAGGCGTCAGAAACAAGTCCAACTTAATCCGGATTCCTTTAGCACACTAGAGTTGGGGTTTTCCACCTTTTTCCTCAACAGAACTAATAGGTCCGGAATTTTAAGCGCCGGGGTTATTGGCGGTCAACAGCAGTTGGGGAAATGGAAGCTCGATGCCCGCTATAATAAGGATATTTTGATTGCTCGGATTAAACGTATAGCTGCAGTTAGGGATAAGATTGAGCTCTACTGCTGCGATGTTTTCCAGTTTATCAATATTATAGTACCTTCTTTGGATTCCAAAACCTTGATTTATTTCGATCCTCCTTATTTTAGCAAAGGAGATACCCTTTACGACAATTATTTTGAAGCTGAAGACCATAGAAGACTGGCCGCAGTAATTAAAAAAGATGTTAAAATCCCTTGGATCATCAGCTATGACGATGTCCCGGAAATTGCTCGGATTTATAAAAGTTATGAATTGAGGCGTTTCCAACTAAGTTATAGTGCGGCTCGACGGTATAAGGGTACGGAAATAATGATTTATAGTGAATCTTGCCATCCGCCTACTAAGGAAGAAATTGGAAAAGCCGGGATTAGGGTTGCTTTTATATAATAGTACTCTTTTACATATCGGTAAAAACTCACTTCTTTCTTTCAACGTTTTTGTGGGGGAAAACCAGTTAGACGTTACGCTAGGATGGTCAGCTGCTACCTGGTTTCCCAACGTAGATATAACAGGTAATTAATAAAATATAATTGTAAAACGGAAAATAGTGCTTGACAAATAGTTGAAATCGAAGTATAGTGTACGTAATCTATAGTTAAAGGCAATGACCAGGAACTAGTAGCAGTACTATTGTCCTTCAGAGAGCTTTGGATTGGTGAGAGCAAAGCAGGATAGAAGTGCTGTGAATTCCTCTTGAGAGCTGCACACTGAAAGGTTTTTACCCTGTAGGCTGTGCCGGAATCCACCCGTTACCTTGGAGGAGCAATGATGGTTGCTCACTGAGGTTGTATTTTTTTACAACGAAGACAAGGTGGTACCGCGAGAAGGTAACTCGCCCCTGTTATCCAGGAGGCGAGTTTTTTAATTTGTTTCAAAAATTTGAGGTTAGATAATGAGGAGGGTAAACTGTGCAAAGAAATGCCAAAGTCTTAAGTATTATTTTAGCTCTTGTGTTGGCTTTGAATTTGTCCGGTGGGTGGAATAGGGCTTTAGGAGCAGATGGTAAACGGACTATTGGGATCATCCAGTACGTAGAACATATGGCTCTAGATGCTTCTAGGGAGGGTTTTGTGGATGCCCTAACGGAAAACGGTTATGTCATTGGTGAAAATTTGGAAATTGATTACCAAAACGCCCAAGGGGACGCCGCTAATTTATCAACCATTAGCGATCGGTTCGTTGGGAAAAAAGTGGACCTAATTTTGGCCATCGCCACTCCGGCGGCGCAAAGCGTTGCCGGCCGAACCAGTGAAATACCCATATTGGGAACTGCCATTACCGATTACGTGGTGGCCCGTTTGGCCGATTCCAATGAGGTGCCCGGGGGGAATGTCAGCGGTACAAATGACATGAATCCTATCCGGGAACAAATTGAACTTTTGGTTAAATTGGCCCCAGATGCTGAAGTAATAGGATTACTTTACACATCCAGTGAAGATAATTCAATTCTTCAGGCCCAGATTGCTAAAGAAATCGCTGCAGAATTGGGGCTTAAATATGTGGAGGTTACCATTTCCAACTCCAACGAAGTGCAGCAGGCGACACAATCGATTGTGAAACGGGCAGACGCAATTTATATCCCTACGGATAACATTTTTGCTTCTGCCATGCCCATTGTTCATGGGGTAACTTCACAATCGAAAACACCAGTTGTGTGCGGTGAAGCTGGTATGGTGAAAACCGGCGGGCTGGCAACTTTGGCGATTAATTACTACAATTTGGGGTACCAAACAGGCTTGATGGCCTTAAGGGTTTTAGCAGGGGAAGATCCGGCCCGGATGCCTATCGAATCAGCTAAAAACTTTGACTTTGCAATTAATGGAAAAGTTGCCGAGGAAATAGGTTTGGAGATCCCCGCTGATCTTTTAGAATATGTAATCGATGGGGATTAAAAGATAGAAATAACTTCAGCTTTGGAGGGTTGTGAGTAAAAAT
>JAAYRS010000067.1 GCA_012518645.1 Bacillota bacterium | reverse complement strand
AAGGATCAAACAGAGATGGAAAACCTGGAAGTAGATCTAGCCGGTTGTTCTTACCGGATATCTTTCGGTCCCCAGGTTTGGGAGCAGGTCAAGACTTGGGCCGCCCGATATGATCGGGTTTTGCTGGTAACTGACACAAATGTAGAAAAACTGTACGGAAAGCGCCTGCCCTTCCCCCGGGCTGTGCTGGAGCCGGGGGAAGAAAACAAGAGCATGGCCTTCGCTCAAGCTGTTCTAGAAAAAATGTGCCAAGAGGGTCTCAGCCGAGACAGTTTGGTCATTGCTTTGGGGGGCGGAGTGATCGGTGATCTAGCCGGGTTTTGCGCAGCAATTTACCAAAGGGGCTTAGCTTACCTTCAGATTCCCACCACCCTCGTGGCTCAGGTTGACAGCAGCATCGGGGGTAAAACCGCCCTGAATACCTCCTGGGGTAAAAATCTAATTGGGGCCTTTCATCAGCCTAAGGGTGTTTTTATCGATCCGGCCGTATTAAAAACCCTGCCGGCCTCGGAGATTATCAATGGTTTAGGGGAAATTTTTAAATACGGAATTATCGGTGATCCCCCTTTGTTTTCTGCGGTTCAAAAGAATCTCACGGCCTTTTTTAACGCCGATATTGAAGTGATGGCGCCCTTGATTCGGCGCTGCTGCGCTTTAAAAAGCGCAATCGTAAGCAAAGATGAGAAAGATCAAGGGGCCCGCAGGATTCTTAACTACGGGCATACTTTGGGTCACGCTTTGGAAGCCCTGACGGCCTTTCAAGCATACTCCCACGGCGAGGCAGTTTTAATCGGCATGCTTTATGAGGCCAGTTTAGCCCTGGAGCTGGGTCTTTTGTCTCCGGATTCCTATCAAAAGATCAAAACGGGGCTGCAGCAAATTGAATTGGACTGGGATTTATCTTTTTTGGATCTGGGCGATTTGGTGCAGGCTTTGCTTAAGGATAAGAAAAACAGGCGGGGCTTGATTTCTTTCCTTCTGCCCCGGCGGTTAGGCGAGATGGAAGAAGTGCTGCTCAGCCCGGAAAAATTTAGAGAAAGCTGGGTGAAACTAGAGTTATGAAAATCTATGCAGTGATCGGCACCCCCCTCAGCCACAGCCTTTCCCCCCGGCTGCACCAAGCTGTTTTTAAGCGCCTGGGCCTGCCCTATCTTTATATCCCCTGGGAAGTAAAGCAAGGTCAGCTTAAATGCGCCCTGGACATGTTCCGCCAAAATTTAGCCGGTTTTAATGTGACCGCCCCCCACAAGGAGGACATCATCCCTTTTCTGGACGGCCTAGATTTTAGTGCCGAATTATATGGCGCTGTCAACACGGTTAAAAATGAAGCAGGGCGTCTCTTAGGTTATAATACTGATGGGGCAGGGTTTTTAGAAGGCTTAAAGCAGGTGCAGTACGAAATTGGCGGTAAAGAAGTCTTAATCTTGGGAGCGGGCGGGGCCGCTCAGACTATTGCTTTTGAATTGGCCCACCAAGGCTGTTCTTTAACCATTGCTAACCGCACCGCAGACCGGGCCCAGCGGCTGGCGCTGCGGCTGGAGAGGAAATTTCCCGGCCTCAAGGCCGGGGCGGTGGGCTTGAGCCGAATTCCCCGCAAAAAATATGATTGTGTGCTTAACGCCACCTCATTGGGCCGGGGTGAACTGGGAGGAGAAACGCCTTTGCACTCCCAATACTTAGGCCAAGCGGAGCTGGTTTACGATCTAAATTATAATCCGGCCCAATCCAAACTGCTGCAGTTGGGCCAAATCATGGGCGCTAAAACCATCAACGGCTTGCCCATGCTGATTTATCAAGGTTTAAAGGCGGAAGAAATCTGGTTGGGCAGGGCCTTTAGCAGTCAGGAATCGGAACAAATCTATGCAGGACTAAAAGGGGAGTTGAGCGCAAATGACTAAAATTTTAATTCTCCAGGGCCCCAATTTAAACCTAACCGGTTTGCGGGAACCGGAAATTTACGGCCGGGCAAGCCTGGGCCAAATTCATCAAGAAATTGAGGACCTAGGAGTGCAGCTGGGTTTTCAAACCAGTTTCTTGCAGTCAAACCATGAAGGGGTCCTAATCGATACCATTCAGGAAGCGATGGGTAAATATGATTGGATTATCTTAAACCCCGGCGCCTTAAGCCATTATAGCTATGCTCTCAGGGATGCCGTTGCCGCGGCGGGGATCCCCGCTATTGAAGTGCATCTCAGCAATATCTTTGCCCGGGAAGAATTCCGGGCCTGTTCCGTTTTGGCCCCCGTTTGCGCCGGTCAGATTGCCGGCTTTGGTTACCGCTCTTATCTTTTAGCTTTATATGCCATTTTTGAAGGCCTGGAGGGAAAAAAGTGAGTTTGCAAAAGCTGCGGGAGGAGATCGACAGCTGTGATGCCCGCATTAAGCACTTCTTTGAAAAAAGAATGCATTTTGTGGAAGAAATAGCGGGGTTAAAAAAAGAGCTGGGACTGCCGTTTTATGATCCCGGAAGGGAAGAAGCCATCCTGGCCGGTTTGGGAAGAGAAGCCCAAGAACTGTTTCGGAAAATTATGGAGCTGAGCCGGGAGCGCCAAGCCCGGCTTTTGTTCCCTTTTAATATTGTTTTAATTGGATTTATGGGTACGGGTAAGACTTCTGTGGGCCAGAAGGCCGCCTGCCTTTTAGGCCGCCCCTTTTATGACTTGGATCAAATCATAGAAAAGACAATAGGAATGCCCCTTCCCCAATATTTTCAGCGCCGCGGGGAAGCTTCTTTCCGGCGGAAGGAAAAGGAGCTGCTTTGCAAATTCCCTTTCGGCGACGGTCCCAAAGTAGTTTTAGCTGTAGGGGGCGGGGCAGTGTTAGATCCGGAAAACGCGGCCTTGCTCCGGGCCAAAGCACGCTTGGTTTTACTTACCGCTTCCAGCGAAACAATCTTCAAACGGATTGGCGCCGGGGCCGGGCGTCCTCTTTTAGGCCCGGAAGCAACGGCGGATAAAATAAAAAGGCTGCAGAAAGCCCGGGCCCCGATTTATGCCGCCTGCACTCAATGGCGGGTGGATACGGACGGGTTAACGGTTCAGGCTGCAGCCGCCGAGGTTTTAAACCAATTGGCGTTAAAATCGGGATCCTGATTATTGGGAAAGGATCCATTCTACAGCTGCGGGCAGATCGGGGCAGATGTAGTCTGCTAAGGGATGAGCGGAATTTCCACTGATAAAAATTGTAGTCGTGCCGGCCGCTTTTCCTGCCTGTAGATCAACCTCCCGGTCCCCGACGAGGTAGCTTTTTTTTAGATTGAGATTATATTTGGCGGCTAAGCTAAGCAGCATCCCCGGATTCGGTTTGCGGCAGCTGCAGTCTGATCCGGGCCTGTGGGTGCAGGCCCTTACCTCCGTAATTTTACCCCCCTTTGCTTCGATTTGAGCCAGCATTTTTTGGTGGATCTGCGCCAAATCTTCCTTGGACATATAACCGAGGGCAACTCCTCCCTGGTTTGTAACTACAAAGACTAAGAAGCCCTCTTGGTGCAAACGGCGGATCGCTTCGGGCACTCCCGGCAGCAGTTCCAGTTCAGCAGCATTATTAGGCGGGCGGGAATCCACTGATTTATTAATAACCCCGTCCCGATCTAAAAAGACAGCCTCGTGCATTAAACCAGCCTCCTTGGTTTCTAGTCTTCGCCGGGGCTTGGAAAATAACCTCTCTTTTTCCTAAAAAGGGCAGGACTTCAGCTCCGGTTCTGCGAACTTTGGAAAGAAGGATCTTTTCAGGGTAAAGCCTTGTTTAGAAGGAAGGGGACGTTTTTTTAAATGAAAATTCAATTTTTAGGGGCAGCGGAAACCACCAGCGGTTCCTGCTATCTTTTAAGCTTCGCCCAGTATCAAGTTTTAGTTGATTGCGGGCTTTTCCACGGCCCGGAAGATCTTAAACAGCGTAACTACGGTGATTTTCCCTTCCGGCCGGAAGAGATTGATGCCGTGATCTTGACCCACGCCCATATTGACCACAGCGGTTTACTGCCAAAATTGGTGAAACACGGTTTTCAAGGGCCCATTTACGCCACTGGGGCTACAGCGGATTTGTGCAGTATCCTTTTAGCCGACTCCGCTTATATTCAAGAAACGGAAGTAGAAAGAAAAAATAGGCAGCTGCGGCGGAGGGGGGCCAAATTACTGACCCCGATTTATACGGGGGAGGACGCCCAGAAAACTCAAAAGCATTTTCGGCGCATGATTTATGATGAGGAGGTCCCTATTTTACCCGGGCTGCGCTTGCGCCTGCGGGATGCAGGCCATATTCTCGGTGCAGCTATAGTAGAGATATGGCTGAAAACAGATCAGCGGGAGCTGAAAATTGTCTTTTCCGGGGACATTGGTAATCTCAACCAGCCCATTGTT
>JAAYRS010000066.1 GCA_012518645.1 Bacillota bacterium | reverse complement strand
GGAATTACCTTCGCCCAGCTATCCGGCGGGGAATAAATTAAATTTCAACTGCTCTGCGCAATGCTGCGTAGGCCCACTGTAATGCTTTTGGATGAGCCCAGTAACGATCTTGATTTGGACTCCGCCAACTGGTTGCAAGGCTTTATAAACGGCTTGAGAATCCCCCTGATCTTTGTCTCCCACGATGAAATTTTATTAGAAAACTGTGCTAACACCATCATTCATTTAGAACAACTCCGGAGGAAAACCAGGCCCAAACACACTATCGCCAGCCTGCCTTACTCACAATATGTGCAAAATAGGGAAGAGGGCATTTTAAAACAAGCGCAATTGGCGCGCAAAGAGAAAGAAGAATTTCAGGCCAAAATGCAGCGCTACCACCGGATTTTCCAACGGGTGCAGCACGAATTGCGGACAGTGTCCCGGCAGACCCCATCGGTAGGTAAAAACTTGAAAGATAAAATGCGGAGTGTGAAATCCGTGGGGAGAAGGTTTGAGAGGGAAAAAGAAAACATGGCCGATAATCCCGATTATGAAGAAAGCATTCTTGTTAGTTTTTCCGATTCAGTATCTATCCCCAACGGGAAATTAATTTTGGATTTAGAGCTTGAGTTTTTAAAAGCCGGAGAAATTGTTCTCAGCCGCGATCTTCAGCTGACAATTTACGGCCCCCGTAAGATCTGCATTGTGGGCGCCAACGGATCAGGCAAGACAACACTTTTGCGCCGAGTGATTCAAGAATTGAAGAAAAGCAGGATTCCCTACGGCTACATGCCCCAGGAATATTCGGAGCAGATGCATCCAAAAAAAAGTGCAATTGAGTTTTTAAGCCCCAACCCCACAAAAGCGGAATTGACTAAAACAAGAACTTATTTAGGGAGTTTGAATTTCACCCCAGAGGAGATGTTCCATCCTTTGGCGGAATTATCAGGAGGGCAGCGGGCCAAACTTTATTTTGCCAAGATGGTCTTAAAAAAAGCAGAAGTGTTGATCCTGGACGAACCTACCAGAAATTTATCGCCTCTATCGGGGCCGGAAATTAGGGGGGGCTTTAAAGGGCTTTGGAGGCGCGATTATTGCTGTTTCTCACGACCGCAAGTTTATTCGGGAAGTATTCAATCAGGTTCTCTTGTTAGATCAAAATGGGCTGCGCCCAATAGCTGAAATTGAAAATAATTACTATTTAAGAGGGAAAAAAGAAGGGAAGAGCCTCGAAAAACTAGAATACTAACTCCGTTTCGGTTGGTTAGGGATGGCATAAATGGATAAAGTTAGCCGAATAATATCTTAAGGCAGCTAAATAAAAAGGAAGGGGTGATGAAATGCAGGAAAAGCGCGCAGTGCGTTATTTTGTTCTAATGATAGTCTTGGTTTTAGTGATTTCAGGTTGTGTTCCTTCGGGAGTGCCTATGTACGGTCATTTAAGAGGATTTGTGGGCATACCGATTAAAGTTAGGGGGGCTTCTTTGGGGGAATCGGCAGGAATTATTGATCCCCAAGAAGTGGTGGTGTCCTCCTCTCGGTTAGATCCCGAGGACTATTACCCCTTGGCGGGTGCGCGGGTTACTATCAGCGGGGAATCGGGAAGCTGGCAGACAGACAAAGATGGTATGTTTTATGCTTATAGCCTTAGGACGGGTTACAAGACGGTGACCATTAGCCACCGGGCCTTAAGGACCGACGTAACTGAACGAATTAGAATCACAGAAGGCTATAATACTTTGGAAACGTTCGGAGGAATCGGATATTACCTGATCGTTGGCATAGAAAACTACCGTCAATTATCCAATTACCCAGGAGCGGGGCGCGATGCAGATGGAGTTTATCAGGTGTTTAATGAACATACGCAGCTGCCCGGCTATCTTGAACTTTTAAAGGATAGTAGGGCCCGTAAGAATAATATAAAAAGCGCTATTTTGGCAGCGGCTGATCTGGCTTCGGCCCGGGATTATTTTGTCCTTTATTTTGCCGGCCATATGGGCAGGGATTTTCTCAGCCCTTATGATTCTGACGGAAATAATTGGAGCACAGAAATCACCGATGGGGAATTAGAGAGCTGGTTAAGGCGTTTCCCCGGCTATGTTACTGTGATTTTAGATGGGGGGGAATCAGCCACCTTTGCCGACGGGGAAATCCACAGTCTTGCACTAAAAAGGTCCAACTATACAGTAATTTCTTCTGCCCGGAAAGGACAAGAGGATGTATTTGCCTTTCCGAATGGGCACGGGCTTTTTACACATTATTTAATTGCTGGTTTATCGACACCGGAGGAAAGAAGAAAAGCGGATTCCAACCGCGATGGGATCATTACGGCCCAGGAAATTTATAATTACGTCAAGAACGGCATGTGGTCCCAGGCAGGAAATAAACAGGTTCCCCAACTGTACGTCGGTTCAACTGAAAACACCGTTATTCTACGTTATGAAAGGTAAGGGAGGAATTTGCTTTGAAAAGGATTTTCTTGGGGTTATTGATCGTTAGTTTGCTGGCAGTCCCGGTGTTGGCGGCCCCCAGTGGGGATCGCCTGGGGGATTTGTCTGTTGTGACCTGGTTGGAGAAAAACGAAGTTATTGTGGCTTTAGCTAACGAATCCAATTCCAGTCAGGCCGTTTCAATTAGGACGGATACAATTGATAGCCGCTGGCGTCCGGTTTTTGCTGAACGGACGGTAAATGTTCCGGGACGTTCGGTAATATTTGAAACGTTCTCTCTAAGTTCGTTCTGGAAGAATGAGCCAATCCGGATCGAAGTAGGCCATTGGTATCAGTATGTGGAGTTGGAGGTACAAACCACTGAAATTCTGGTCCCCTCTAATTTTGTTTTACGCTCCGGTGAGGAATTAGAGGTTGATGTAAACCTTTTATCTCTTTTTGAAGGTTTAGAGGGCACTCGTTTGATAATCGATGAATCGTATCAAATGCTGAATTCGATTACAAAAGGGCCTATTCGGGTTCGGACCCTCGAAGGCGGGTTTGAATATTTCCCTTTCCGGAATAGTGTGGAATACGTTCGGCCCCGCCTGCTTCTAAGCATGATGACTCCTCAACTAAATAATGTGGGGATTCTCAGCTTCAAGCTGGTGAAAATAGTTGATGGCTATCGAGGCTACCGGGAGGTAATTAACGGCCCTGCCGTTTTGGTCTTTGGCAGAAACCTACGGTTCGCTCAGGAAAGCGAGGCCCCCAGGCCTCCAAGGCTGATTACCAGATAAGATCAAGCTAAAGTGAAGTGGTGCCCTGTTTAAAGAAAGAGGCACCACCGTTTTTTTAGGGAAACAAGTTTTGTTCAAGGCGGGGTACCAATTTACCGATAACATAGGCACAGGACAAAACCAGAGATCGTTTAAAGTTAAGCTGCATTATAAAAGGCGGGAAATTAAGCTTAGACAGACCGTTAACGAATTCTAGACGCTATTTGGGGTGGAAATTGTGAGTTATTTTGTAAAGAGGATCTATATTTTGGGTCTTCTCTTTGTGCTAATAGTGGGAATGAGTATTTTTTGGGGCCAACGGCATCTACAACAACAGCGCCAGAGGGAAATCGAACGAAGTATCGCTTTTAAGACCGAACACATTATCGACCAGATTTCTTCCGATTTAAACCAGGCCGAAAGCGCTCTTAAAGTGGCTGAATCCTTTATTACCGCGGCCGGCAAAGAAGATCAAATTCGTTTGTTTTTCCAGGACATCCTGGAACAAAACGAATCCTATTCTGCTATTTATTTGGGAAAAGCGGTAGGTGAAACCATTTATGCCGGCAAAAACGGCGGTGAAGTAGAACTTGATGATCCCAGGGTAAGACCTTGGTACCAGGCAGCGGTTCAGGAAAACAAACCGGTTTTTACAGCCCCTTATATCGATAATATTGGAGGCCATCTTGTTATAACCCTCGCTCAGCCTGTTTATAAAGAGAAGGAACTTATAGGCGTTGTGGGCATTGATAAATCCCTAAGCGGAATGCTGGAGCTGTTGGAAGAACAGAAGGCATCGGAGAACGGTCATTCGCTTTTGTTTAATGCCGGCGGCGAGGTTTTAGTCTGCCCTTGCCCCGATTATGAAGTTGAACAGCACAAAAATCTATTTGATGTCAGTGATTTGCAGCGGGAATTTCTGCAGGGTCAAAGCGGAGGAACAATTCGCGCCGGTTTGCACGGCAAAGACGGTTATTTTAAATTTCAGGCCTTGGATGGGCTTGACCTCTATGTGGGAACTTTCGCCGCCCTAAGCGACTTTACCGATCAAAAGGCCTTGAACAGGCAGGTGGTCGTAACCGTATTTCTGCTGTCGGGCGCCGTGTTCTATTTGCTTGTTGTTCTTCCTAAAAAACACATAATCGGTCCGGTCAGAGAGTTAAATAACGATATTATGGCTATTTCCCCCGAGGATTTTAGTTATCGTTTGCCTCTTCGCCCCGATCATGTGTTTGGGGACTTGCGGGAGACAATCAATATTAGCTTAGAGAAGGCCGAACAGTATTTCCAAAACGTGGTTTTGCAGCAAGAGGAACTTACGGCCGCTTTCGACCAATTGGTTGCACATGAAGAACAACTTCGGGCTCAATACGAGGAAATCAAAGGGCATCAAGCCCAACTTCGATATATTGCTGGGCACGATTCCTTGACGGGTATTTTTAACCGCAGAAAATTTGCCGAAGATCTGATTACTTCTTTGGAAAGGGGTGCAAGCGGCGCCGTCTTTATGTTGGACATCGATGATTTTAAGAACATCAATGATATTCAAGGCCACGTTTTCGGGGACAAAGTACTGCGTCATGTAGCTGAGTTATTGAAAGAAAATTTATCTTCTCAAGCCAAAGTCTACCGCTTTGGCGGCGATGAGTTTTTAATTTTATTAGAAGGTATTGTTTCCAGAAAAGAAAGCAAGGTTTATATTGAAGAGATATTCGGATATTTTAAAGATAGCTGCCGGATAGATGGCAGGCTGACCCATCTGGCAGTAAGCATTGGTGTGGTGCAGTACCCCCTTGATGGGGAAAGTGTGGATGAACTGCTGATGAAAGTGGATATAGCTATGCATAACGCCAAGAAGGCAGGCAAAAACAGATTTATATTTTTTGAATCTAATATGGCGGCGACTTTTAGCGCCCGCGTTCATATAGAACGCCTTTTGATGAAGACCCTCCAAAAGAAAAATTTCAAAATGCTTTACCAACCTATTGTTGAATCCTCCAGCGGCCAAATTGCTTATTTCGAGGCGTTGATTAGAATTAAGAACAATTCTCTTTCACCGGCGGTCTTTATCCCTATTGCCGAAGAATCCAATTTGATTATACCCATAGGACGCTGGGTACTTAGAGAAGTTATTCGCCAGATTAGCCGCTGGGAGAAAAAAGAGAAAGATACAAAGCGGGTTTCGGTTAATCTTTCCCCAAAGCAGTTCTATGATGCAGGCCTTCTTGGCTTTTTGGCTCAAGAACTAAACTGCCACAAAGTTGATCCCTCCTTATTAGAGATGGAGATCACCGAAACAGTTTTTATTGACAATATAGACGAGGCGGTGGAGATAATCAAAGGCATCCGCGCTCTTGGCATTAAGGTGTCCTTAGATGATTTCGGCACCGGCTATTCGTCTATTAATTATATTACCCGCATACCGGTTGATCGCATTAAATTAGACCGCAGAATTACTTCCAAATTGGTGGAAAATCATTCTGTGATGGAAGGCTTGGTGATCATAGCCCACGGCTTAAAGATGGAAGTTGTGGCTGAAGGGGTGGAATCTTCAGAAGAGGCCCGTTTTCTGAAAAAAGCCGGTTGTGATTACCTGCAAGGATATTTCTTTAGCGAGCCTGTTCCACCGCAGGACGCTTTCCAAATCATGCATGTCAGTTACGGGGGCATTCCCAGTCTAGAGGACTAGCTGTAGCCTATGCTGCCTGCTTGAGGGTTAGTTTAGGCTTCCTTGAGGGGGAAATAGGTGGACGGAATCCCTTGTGCGGCTTTTTCTCTTTTCTAAAAGGGTAAAAATGGGTATTCCAAATGATGCAGAAAGCAGCATCATTTGGTGTTCCCATCTGCAAGCCCCCCGATTTGGGCCGGGCAAAGAGGGTGTATGCCCTGCAAAGCCGGAAATCGACTTTGGCCGCTGTAATTTGGGTAAAAGTTGAATCGAATTGTGTGGAGTGTTGTAGTTCCCTCCTTGGTGTTTTTCCGCCGGTAATTAAACTCAGACGGCTCCAAATGCCTAACCTTGAAATTGCGGAATTCAAAGAATCGGCAAAGTATTAGCGGCAAGCTGCTAAAAATGCTTAAGTTTTTTGCTGCTGCATTCTGGTACAAACCCACCGGACTTGATGTTGCCAAGGGCTACACCCGCCATGTTTCGGGGGGGATTGTTTTTAAAAAAACTTTTCTTGGACCACTGCTAAAAAGAGCCGCTCTATAGAAAAGCGAAGGGTACAGAAAAATTGGTTGGGGGCCCTATCCAAAGATAGGCAAGGGGTGCGCTGGGATCTTCTGATCCGGGGGATGCCCTTTAGGAGGATAGAAATTTGTTTTGTCGAAGTTTGCAATAGAGTTTAATGTTATTGAGGGAAGAAGAACATGACTGATATTCGAAAAATATGTGTTTTTTGTGGCTCCAGCCCAGGGCACGATCCCCGTTATATCCACCAGGCGCGAACATTAGGCAGGGTATTAGCAGAAAATGATCTTACCTTGGTTTTTGGAGCAAGCAATATTGGGTTAATGGGTGCCCTGGCCGCTGCGGTCATGGAAAATTCCGGCTATGCTATTGGCGTGATCCCTAAGCGAATTTACCAAATGGTGAGCCATAGGCCGTTGTCAGAAGAACACGTTGTAGAGGATATGCATGAGCGCAAGGCTTTGATGTATAACCTTGCCGACGCTTTTCTTGTTATGCCCGGTGGCCTAGGGACAATGGAAGAGTTCTTTGAAGCATTTACTTGGAATCAGTTGGGGTATCATCTTAAACCAATTGGAATCCTTGAAGTGAACGAATTTTTCGCCCCCCTTTTGGCTTTTTTAAAACATATGGCCGCCGAAGGGTTTTGCAGGCAGGAGCAGCTGGATACTCTGGCTGTGGAGCAGGACCCTGCTTGCTTGATTAAACGTTTGCAGGAGCAAAAATTAAAGCCTATCTCTAAACACGATCATGGTAGGGGACTTCCCGATAAGAACCAAGAACCGGGGGAGGGCAGATAGTGTTAGCTGCAAAAGGTTTTGATTGGCTGACGGGTATGACGAAGATGTCCGGGATGCGGAAAGCCTTTACGACTACCCTTTCGCGGCTTACCGGCCGGTGCTGAATAAGGTCTGCCAGATTGTAAGCACGAAAAAAGGCAGCATTTTAGATCCGGGTTTTGGAACCGGTATTTCAACTAAAACACTGTATGATCAAGGCTGCGAGCTTACCGGCATTGATTTTTCGGGACGGATGGTGGAGATTGCGAAAAAGAAAATGCCTCAAGCAGAGCTTATCCAGTGGGATTTTTCCAAGGGGCTTCCTAAGCTGAAAACAGCGCCCTTTAAGTGGATTATCAGCACCTACGCCTTTCACATTTGAGAAATCAAAAGCAGCAAGTGTTGTTTCTAAACTAATAAGTCTTCTCCAACCGGAGGGAGCACTTGTGTTGGGGGATGTTGCTTTTCAAGACTGTCACGGCTTGGAAAAAGCAAGGGAAAGGCACCTAGAGATTTGGGACGATGAGGAAGAATATTTGGCGGCGGACGAAATTAAGACGATGTTTCCTTCCTGGCAAATTAAGTTTTTAGAAATCCTGTTGTTCCGGAGCGCTGCTTTAAATGCTCTATAGCGGTGTCAAAGTGTACATACTGATGAAAGGGGCCAAAAACAGTGTCCCTAAAAAACGAACAAGGAGGCAGGATAATGAAGGGGATCATATCCCAAATAATTGATTCATCCGGGAATTTGCCGCGGGATCTAATCAAGCGGTACAAGATTAGCGAAGCCCCTTTTTACTTTAAATTTAAGTCCACGGATTATGTTCAAGAGAACGTTGATTACGAAACGGAACAATTTTTTGATCACATGGAGAAAAACCCCAATGATATCCCTAAAACAGCTGCACCTAATGTTTACGACTGGTTATCCCTATTTAAAGAACGATATGCTCAAGGGGCGAGAAGATTTATTGTAACGACTATATCCTCAAAATTGTCGGCAAGTTTTCAAACAGCGATCACTGCAAAAGAAATGTTCAAAAAAGAGCACGGGGATGTTTCGGTGGAAATCATTAATTCCAATACCTGCGCTTGTGGACAGGCTGCCTTGGAAATTTGGATCGCAAGGATGATTGAGCGCGGTGAAAAATATGAAGGAATTGTGGAAAAAGCACGGGAAATGATTCCTCGTGTAAATACGCTTTTTGCAGTTGAAAGCTTAAAATATATGCAAGCGGGGGGAAGGATTGGCGGTGCAGCGGCGCTGTTAGGGGTGCTTATCAATATTAAACCGGTCTGCGAATTTGTACAGGGGGAAGTGCGGGTAATTAAGCCTGTCATTGGAAGGAAAAGATCCCTGAAGACCTTAATTGATGAGGCCGTTTCCAGAATCACCGATATCCAGAAAAGTATAATTGTGCTCCAAAATGCGAAATCGGAAAAAGATGCGGAGTTTATGTGTCAATATCTAAAAGAGAAAACAAAAGAGAAAATCCGGGTATTTAGCAACAGCCTTGGAATTACGGTAGGTGCGCATTCAGGACCGGGTTCAATAGGAATTGGTTTTGTAGAATATTAAAATAAGCGTTTTAAGGCGGAAGCCGAGGTTGCGCTGCTGAAGCCGTGAAAAAATAACGCTGAAGTAGCTGCGGCTTATCTGGGCCCGGGTAAGAGCGGCCCACCGGATTTTTCTCAGCTCACTAAGATTGCGGCGCAAAAATAAAAAAACCAGAAAAGGCGGGTTGGAAACAATTATCGGGTTTGATGAAACCCGCTTGTGGAAATTTAATGCAAAGAAACCGAAACGGGCGGCTTGCGCCCCGCTTTAAAACAGGTGACAAAACCTGTGTTATATATACTAAGAAAATAGGTCTTTGTAGATCTTTCAACTAAAAAAATATCCGGAAATGAACTATAAACTGCTGCCGAACGCCTAATTGCCGAGTTTAATCCGCCTGATTGATTATACAAAGCATAGCACCTAAGGTGGAGTTGCCGGACTTGCTCCGCCGGTTGAGGGACACCCCCCGACTACCGACCACTGGACAAGCTGCCGTGATGAACTGGCATAAACAATGCGCTCTAAACCTACCCAACCGTGGGCCGCGCACACACGGGGAAGTTTTCTCCCGAGGTGTAAACAGTTGCTCCGCCTCTTTCCGCAGCCGTTAAGTCGGCAGCCGCCCATCTGGCTAAAGCAAATTCGGGGCGTTGGGTCTGATCACCTCCGGCAATACGGTTGAGAGCCTCTGCCAACACTTTGCCGCCTGCTAAGACCAAAACAGATCCGCAAGGCTGATCACTTTTTCCGAAGCAATTTCGGCAAGTTGGATATAACGTTTAAGATGTTTTAAATTGGTATCGCTAATCATTGGAACAATCTCCTTTCACGGTTAAATTAAAGTGTTAATCGGCATTTTTGAAATGGTCTACTTTTCTTTTTTTAGATTAACATAAGTCTACTGACGAATATTTTTGGCAGGCGTTGGCCCGGCTGAAAACAAGCGAGAGCGGGCCGGGTGTAAAAACCTATTTTAGGAGGGTGCCGCGATGAACATCCTGATTGATGTGAACAGTGTTGTACTAGAAACAAATCGCCTGATTCTTAGGGCTTGGGAAGAGAAGGATCTAGATGATTTTTTTCGATACGCATCTGTGCCCGGGGTGGGGGAAATGGCGGGTTGGCCCCATCATCGCACTAAGGAGGAGTCTCAGAAGATCCTGGAAGCCTTCAGGGAAAAGAAGGAGGTCTTTGCCCTTT
>JAAYRS010000065.1 GCA_012518645.1 Bacillota bacterium | reverse complement strand
TGGGGCGTTTTGGTAAATTCCTAGCTTGCCCCGGTTATCCTGAATGTAAAAATACGAAGCCAATTCGGGATGAGATTGGGGTGGAGTGCCCTCTCTGCAAAAAGGAAGGAAGGCCTGACGGCCAAATAGTGGGACGCCGGACTCGGCGCGGCCGCTACTTTTACGGCTGCAGCAATTATCCTGATTGCACCTTTACCAGTTGGCAGCGGCCTGTTGCTGAACTATGCCCTCACTGCGGTAAAAACCTAGTGATCAAAAAGAAAGGGGAACCGCCAGTTTGTGTTAACAAAGATTGCCCCGGAGGTAAATAAGTATGGCTTTTATTCAAGTCATTGGTGCTGGCCTAGCAGGCAGCGAAGCTGCTTGGCAGATTGCTAAAAGAGGCCATCCCGTAAAGCTAATTGAAATGCGCCCCTCTGTGCCCACTCCCGCTCACAAAACAGATGGCTGCGCCGAGTTGGTTTGTTCCAATTCTTTGGGTTCCAAGCTCACCACCACAGCGGGCGGGCTTTTAAAACAAGAATTAGAGCTTTTAGATTCCCTGATTATAAAATCGGCCTATGAAACCAGTGTTCCCGCAGGGGGTGCCTTAGCCGTCGATCGAGCCGCTTTTTCCGCCGCCGTTACCAGGCGTTTGGAGCAGCATCCTCTGATTGAGATTGTGCGGCAAGAGTGTCGGATAATCCCCGAAGGAATAGCGGTTATTGCCACAGGGCCTTTATCCAGCCCGGCTATGGCTTCCTCTTTGCAAAAGCTAACATCCGCTGATAACCTTTATTTTTATGATGCTGCAGCTCCCATTATTTTCGGGGAAAGCGTTGACTATAAGCTGGGGTTTTGGGCTGCCCGCTACGGACGCGGCAGCGCCGATTATTTTAACTGTCCCCTGACCGCAGAAGAATATGAGCGGTTCTGGAGGGCCCTAACTGAAGCGGAAATGGCACCTCTTCACCAGAGTGAGGCAGCTTTGGGAGAGTTACCTGTCTTTGAGGGCTGCATGCCTTTGGAGATCCTTGCGAAACGAGGGCGGGACGCCTTGCGTTACGGGCCCTTAAGACCCGTGGGGCTTTTCGATTCGGAAGGGAAGCGCCCTTTCGCGGTGTTACAATTGCGCCAAGAAAATACGGAGGCAACGCTTTTTAATCTTGTGGGCTGTCAGACCCGGCTTAAATGGGGAGAGCAAAAAAGGGTTTTTCAATTGATCCCGGCTCTGCGCCAAGCCGAATTTGCGCGCTTTGGGGTTATGCACCGCAATACTTTTATTAATTCTCCCAGGGTTTTAACAGCTGGTTTTCAATTTAAAAGTGACCCGCGGCTCTTTTTAGCGGGCCAAATAACCGGAGTAGAAGGCTACATAGAAAGTACGGGCTCCGGACTTTTGGCAGGCATCAATGCCCTTCGGGCCGAGCTGGGGCAAGAGCCTCTGGTTTTTCCGGATGAAACCATGTTAGGAAGCCTCGCTAAATACATCGCTACGGCTGCCCCGGAGCATTTTCAACCTATGAAAGCCAACTTTGGGCTTCTCCCGAGCCTAAAAACTGCCGTTCGAAAAAAACAGGAGCGGAAAAAGGCTTATTCGGAGCGTTCTCTCCGGGTTTTAAGGGATTTTATAGAGCAGGAAGGAGGCCTTCTTTGAAAGAATTGCAAGCCTATCTTCAGTATCTTCAAACTCAGCGCAACCTTTCCCCGGCCACTATCAAAGCTTACCAAAATGATTTAGAGAAGTTTATTGCTTTTTGCCGCCGGCAGTGGGAAATTTTGGGACTGGAACCCTCTCTGAATTCCGTTGATAAATATCTTGTGCGAGATTATTTAGTTTACTTAACGATAGAAGAAGGACGGGCCCGCAGTAGCATTGCCCGCAATTTAGCATCTATCCGGGGTTTAAGCCGTTTCCTTTACAAAAAGGGAACGATTGGCCGGGATTTCGGGATAAGTGTTCAAACACCTAAGCAAGATCAGCCTATTCCCGAAACTTTATCTATGGAAGAAATCCTTCTTTTGATAGGTAAGGATGCCCCCGGCGGCAATGAGGCCCTCCAGGCTAGGAATAGGGCTATTTTTGAACTCCTTTACAGCTCCGGCCTGCGGGTTTCGGAACTGGTAGGCCTAAATTTAAATGATCTCGATTTAAATAACCAATACCTGCGGGTGATGGGCAAAGGCCGCCGGGAAAGGGCTGTACCCTTGGGAGAATATGCACTGGACAGCATAGTGGAGTACTGTCAAATTTTTCGGCCTCAACTGCTGAAGGACCGCGGCCGGGAAAGCCTTTTCCTTAATTTTAAAGGGGAACGGCTTACGGTTCGGGGAGTGCAGTATGTTTTAGAAAAATATGCTCTTCATCTCCAGATCCGAAAAAACATTTCACCTCATACTTTCCGCCACACTTTCGCTACCCACTTGTTGGATAACGGGGCCGATCTCCGCTCGGTACAAGAGCTGTTAGGCCATGCCAGCCTTTCCACCACCCAGATTTATACCAAAGTAAGCCGCAGTCACTTGAAATCCGTTTATAACCGAAGTCATCCCCGTGCCTAAAAACCACTTTTTAAAGCCAAAATCACAGCCAAGCGAAGCCCGGCAGCGAAATATTTCTGCAAAATCCTGCCTTTCCTCCAAAATTCTCTGTTTAAACCAGGTCCTGCCTTTTCGCGGGACAAAAAATGAAGTCCCGCAGATAACAGGAATTTTGTGGTTAGAGGCGAATAGAATAATGGGGATCGGGGAGTGCAAAACACTCCCCTACTTGAATTTGTGTTTGCAGGAGTTTGTGGTTTTTTGGCGAAACTTCTGAAAAAGAAATGATCTGGAAAAAGATTCTATTGACTTTTGGAGGTGGATTGAGGCAATGTTTAAAACAATCAATAAATTGGGGCTGGGCCTAGACAAGGCTGCACTGCGCCATACCGTCCTTAGTGACAATTTGGCTAATGCTAACACACCCGGTTTTAAACGTTCTGATCTCGTAGGCCAAAATAGGTTCACGGCTGAACTTAGTAAGGCTGCTGATCTTGGCCTGATGAGCACGGACAAAAGGCATTTAACGGGAGCATCGTTTCAATCGCAACGGTTTAGTGTAGTCCGGGATGGAAGCAGCGCCATGCGGAACGACGGAAATAATGTTGATCCGGATCGGGAAAGGGTCCTGCTTTTGGAAAACCAGCTTTATTACGAAGCTTTAATTGATGCTGTCAGCCGGAAATTAGGGCAATTACGATCAGCGATAGTAGAGGGGAGGCGTTAAAATATGAGTGTATTTAAAGCTTTCCGTATTTCCGCTTCCGGGTTAACGGCTGAGCGGTTACGGATGGATACCATTGCCAATAACCTGGCCAACGTCAACACCACCCGTTCCGCCGACGGCGGCCCTTACCGCCGGCAGGTACCGGTCTTTGCCCCCCTTTTGGAACGGGCTGCACGAGGAGCGCTCGGGCCCGGCCGGCGGGGAGCGGCGGGGCAGGGGGTACAAGTTTTAGGTGTGGTCAGTGATCCGTCCCCACCGCGTTTAGTGTATGATCCTCAGCATCCCGATGCAGATGCCGATGGTTACGTAGAGATGCCTAATGTCCATGTAGTTAAGGAAATGGTGGATTTAATTACTGCAACGCGATCTTATGAAGCTAATGTGGAGGCTTTAAATTCCGCACGTTCCATGGCTCAAAAGGCCTTGGAAATCGGACGGTAATTTTGTAGAACGGGAAAGGAGTACCCGACTTGAAAGTCCATTTTAATTTGCCTTCAGAAACGGTTTTCTCAAAAAGATTACAAGAAAAGCAGGGAAGCGGAGAGGATTTCGGTACTCATTTAAAAAAGGCGCTTCAAGACGTAAATATCCTGCAGCATGAGAGCGACATAGCCTTCCAGCGTTTGATAGACGGCGAGATTGAATTCCATGAGGCGATGATTACCGCTGAAAAAGCCAATCTGGCACTGCAGCTCACCATGGCTATTCGGACAAAATTATTAGAAGCATACCAGGAAATTATGCGCATGCAAGTTTAGTCAGGTGGGTGAATTATGAATAACATTCTGGAGTCAGCTAAAGGAGCCTGGGGTAAATTAACGCGCCCGATGCAAATCGGAGTGAGTATTTTTGTTCTGGGTGTTTTTATTTCCCTGCTCTTATTAATGTTTTTTACTAAAACAGAATATCAAGTACTCTTTGCAGATCTTAACCCCGAAGATGCCGGTGCAGTTGTTACTGCGCTGCAGGAGCGGGGGATCTCCTACCGTTTGGCGGAAAACGGATCAGCTGTTCTGGTTCCGCAAAACGAAGTGTTTGAAACCAGGATAGCGCTAGCCACCTCCGGCCTGCCCACGGGCGGAGTTGTAGGGTTTGAAATCTTTAACGCCGCTCGTCTGGGTGAAACTGAAGCTGATCGGCAGCTCTGTTTTCAATGGGCCTTACAGGGGGAACTAGTCCGCACCATCAGGCAAATGGATGAGATTGCCGATGCCCGGATTCATATTGTCCTTCCTAAACGCTCCCTTTTTGTCCAGGAAAGCCAGGCTTCAACTGCTTCGGTTCTTCTTCAATTAAAACAGGGAAGACAGCTGAAAAAGGGCCAAATTAGGGCGATTGCTAATTTAGTTTCTACTAGTGTGGAAGGTTTGACTCCGGACAATGTCACTATCGTGGACACGGGAGGCAATGTCCTCAATGCTCCATCTCTTTCGGAAGCCGGTGGTGATTTACTAACAGAACGCTTTGAGTTGGAATGGAATTACGAACAGCAGCTGGAAAGAAGTATTGTGGCGATGCTGGAAAGGATCTATGGCCTTGGAAACGTAGTAGCCAGGGTCCATGCTAATTTGGATTTTGATCGTTTTGAAGAATACTCGGAGGTCTTTTCACCCAGCAACCGGGGGGAAGGTCTGATTCGAAGCGAGCAAAGGGCCCAAGAAGATTTTCAAGGTACATCAACTAGTGCCGGCGGTGTGCCGGGGGTCGACTCTAATATTCCCGGATATGTTTTCGCCGACCAAGTGGGGGGAAGCCAAGAATACTCCCGCAGCGAAGATACGGTCAACTACGAATTGAATCGAACCGAAACCCGCCTTAAAATTACACCGGGACAGGTCGCTAATTTAAGCATTTCTGTTTGGCTTAACGGTGATTTCAGCCCTGCCCAGCTGAGCACAATTGAAGAATCTGTAAGCACGGCCATTGGTTTAAAAAGGGAGCGGGGAGATAGTATTTATATAGCCAGCACCCCTTTTGAAGCTAGCCCGTTTTTAATGGACGGAATGCCAAAGGAGGCCGAGCCTAGGCGCCCGGCGTTCTGGATTTTAGCTGCCACTCTCGCTTTGATGGTGCTTGGACTGATTATTTTCTTGATCGGCCGCAGAGAGAAGGCTAAAGAAGCTGTACCGCCGGAAATAGATTTATTAGTGGATGACGATGAAGTGGCCCTAACCCTCAGCCCCGAAGAAGAAGAGCGCCTAAGCATCCGCAAAAACATTCAAAAACTAGCGAAAGAAGATCCGGAAGAATTAGCTTTGCTCATGAGAACATGGTTGGTTGACGAGTAGGGGGAATGTCAATGAGATTTCAAACAATGACGGGAAAACAAAAGGCCGCTGTTTTGCTCGTATCTTTAGGCCCCGATTTGTCCTCCGAGGTTTTTAAGCATTTACGGGAGGAAGAAATCGAGGATCTTACTTTAGAAATAGCCGGCCTGCGCCGGATTCAACCGGAATTACGGGATCAGGTTTTAGAAGAATTTAACGAACTGGTGTTAGCTCGGCAGTATCTTGAACACGGCGGGATTGAATACGCTCGGGAACTGCTGGAGAAAGCCTTGGGGCACAACAAGGCTGAAGACATTATCAACCGCTTGACTGCATCTCTCCAGGTGCGCCCTTTTGATTTTGCCCGCAAGACGGATCCCGGCCAGCTTTTCAATTTTATTCAAAACGAGCATCCCCAGACTATTGCTTTAATTTTAGCTTATCTTCAGCCTGAGCAGGCCGGCTTAATTCTTTCTTCTTTACCTCCCGAATTGCAAGTTGATGTGGCCAAGCGCTTGGCAAAACTCGAACGGACCACTCCCGAAGTCCTTCGGGAGATAGAAAATACCCTGGAAGATCGGCTTTCGGCATTTGCGGTTGATGATTACACCATAGCCGGGGGAATCGAAGTAACAGTAGATATTCTAAACCTAGTGGATCGGGCCACAGAAAAATCGATCCTTGATACCTTGGAAGGCGATGATCCGGAATTGGCCGAAGAAATTAGGAAAAGAATGTTTGTTTTCGAGGATATTATCACTTTGGACGACCGCTCTATTCAAAAAGTGCTGCGGGAGGTGGATTCTAAAGACTTGGCCCTGGCTTTAAAAACAGCTAGTGAAGAAGTTGCTTCCCGGATCTATAAGAATATGTCCAAACGGGCGGAAGAGATGTTGAAAGAAGACATCGAATATATGGGGCCCGTTCGATTGCGTGACATCGAAGAAACACAGTTAAAAATAGTGGCTGCAATCCGCCGCCTGGAGGAAACAGGCGAGATTGTTATTGCCCGCGGGGGAGAGGATGAGGTAATTGTCTAGGATCATTAAAGCAGCAGAGCTTAAAGTTTTGGTGCCCAATGAATCGCAAACAGTTATTCCTGCTCCAAGATACGTAAAAGACGGCAGCGGTCCGCAGAAAGGTACAATCTTACAGGCTGCCGATCTTATTGCCAACGCCCAAGAAGAGGCGGCCCGAATTGTAGAGCAAGCCCGGCAAGAAGCGGACCGGTTGGTTAAGGAGGCCCAATCCAAGGTAGAGGTGTTACAGCAAGAAGCCAGCGAAAAAGGCTTTAAAACAGGCCGGGAATCCGGTTTTCAGCAAGGAAGGCAGGAAGCCTCCAAAGAAGCAGAATCCCTTCTAGAGCTCTTGAAAAACACCGTGCAGTCAGCTGCTAAGGAACGGGCTAAGGCTCTGGGGGCTTTAGAAGAAGATTTTTTAAAGTTTAGCTTGATTCTTGCCGATAAAATAGTGAAGAAGGCTGTTGGGGAAGACATCTCTTGGCTGAAACCTCTTGTGGAAGAAGGCCTATCGCGGTTAGGGACCGTCCGCCAAGTTGAAGTCCGCCTGCATCCCGAGGACTATGCTTTGATGCAAGAACAACAGCACCAACTGCAGTTGGAGCCAAGGGAGGGCCTCAGATTCCGTATCGATCCCGATCTTACTCGGGGAGGCTGCGTTCTTGAATCAGAAAACGGTGCCATTGATGCCCGCTTAGAAAAACGCTTGGGCAAACTCAGTGGGCATCTTCTGGAAGTGCTGTACAATGGCGAAAGTTAAACGGGATGACGCAAGACTTGAACATTACCAACAACATTTGGAAAACTTCGATGA
>JAAYRS010000064.1 GCA_012518645.1 Bacillota bacterium | reverse complement strand
GCCTTTCAATGATTTTTTCCAGGCCATCAAAAGCCCCGCCGCAGATAAAGAGGATATTTGTGGTGTCGATCTGGATGAATTCCTGGTGAGGGTGTTTGCGCCCCCCCTGCGGGGGAACGCTGGCCGTAGTGCCTTCCAAAATCTTCAAGAGGGCCTGCTGGACGCCTTCCCCGGAAACATCCCGGGTAATAGACGGATTTTCCGATTTACGAGCAATCTTATCAATTTCGTCAATATAGATAATCCCTCTTTCAGCCCGTTCTACATCGTAATCTGCATTTTGAATCAGCTTCAAAAGAATATTTTCTACATCTTCACCCACATAACCCGCTTCGGTCAAACTGGTCGCATCAGCAATGGCAAAAGGCACGTTTAAAATCCTGGCCAAAGTTTGAGCCAAGAACGTCTTGCCGCTGCCGGTGGGGCCTAAAAGGAGGATATTACTTTTCTGTAATTCCACATCGTCACTTTTGAGATTGCTGTTAATCCGTTTATAGTGATTGAAAACCGCCACAGAAAGAGATTTTTTCGCCTCTTCCTGCCCGATCACATATTCATCCAAAGCCTGGCGAATCTCTTTAGGCTTAGGAACACTATCCAGTTCGAGATCGTGGTCCTCAGTGAACTCCTCTTCGATGATTTCGTTGCAGAGCTCTACACATTCATCGCAAATATAGACCCCTGGTCCGGCGATGAGTTTCTTCACCTGTTCCTGCATTTTTCCACAAAAAGAACACTTCAACTGACCCTTTTCATCGCCAAATTTGAACATCAAATCACCGCCTTAACCGCATCAGCAGATGCGGAATAATTATTTATCAATACCGACAGAATTGGGCACCTTCGTGAGGATACCGTCAATTAAGCCGTAATCTACTGCATCTTGGGAAGACATATAGTAGTCGCGGTCTGTGTCTTGTTGGATTTTGTCCAAGGATTGCCCCGTATGCCTCTGTAAAATTTCGTTGATTCGGGTTTTTAAGGTTAAAATTTCCTTGGCTTGGATTTCAATTTGGCTGGCTTGGCCCTGGGCGCCGCCAAGGGGCTGATGGATCATAATCCGGGAATTAGGCAGAGCGTGCCGTTTTCCCTCGGCTCCGGCAGTTAACAAAAGAGCGCCCATACTGGCGGCCATACCCACACAAATAGTGGAAACATCGGCTTTGATGTATTGAATAGTGTCGTATATGGCCAACCCCGAATAGACTACCCCCCCTGGGCTGTTAATATACAAATGGATATCCTTATCCGGATCCTCAGATTCCAAAAATAGTAATTGGGCGATGACCAAATTAGCGATGTGGTCATTAATGGGCCCGCCCACAAAAATGATTCTATCTTTCAGAAGCCGGGAATAGATATCAAAAGCCCGTTCCCCTCGATTAGTTTGTTCTACAACCATAGGAATTAAAACACTCATCTTTACCCCGCCTTTCTCTGCTCTTATTCTATTCCTCCCCGGTGTTAGCTGCGACTATCTCCACAATCTCAGCCTCCGCCTTCAGAAACTCCGCAGTTTTTTTTCGCTGCAAAGACAATTTAATACTATCTTTTTGGCTTTCCCAATATTCACGCATGTTCTTTTCCAGGGCAGGATCTAATTGGGAATCGAAATTTAAATATTGTTCAATCTCCTTCTCAACTTCTTCTTCAGTAGCCGTAATACCTTCCTTTTCAGCCACAGATTCCAGGATCAAATCATGCACTATTTGGGTTAAGGCCTGCGGTTCCAATTCTTTTTGCAGATCCTCTTTGGTTTTTCCCGTCAGCTGTAAGTAGGTTTCTTCGTTGATGCCCTGTCTCTGCGCTTCCCCTAAAATTCTGGTGAGAAGATGCTCTGTTTGGTGTTTAACCATGGATTCAGGTACAACCACTTCGCTGTCTGCCGCAATTAGTTCTAATAATCTATTCTCCAACTCCGCCTCTGTTCTGCGGGTAGCCTCGTCCTCTAAGTTTTTCCTGATCTCTTCTTTTAATTCAGCCAAAGTCTCGTATTCGCTGATATCTTTAGCAAATTCGTCATCTATTTCCGGAAGGGATTTCTCCTTCAATTCCTTGACCGTAACTTGAAAAGTGGCTTTCTTGCCCGCCAATTCCCGGGACTGGTATTCCTCAGGGAAGGTTACCTCGATTTCTTTGGTTTCCCCTACCTTTGCTCCAATCATTTGCTCCTCAAAACCGGGGATAAATTGGCCGGCACCAATTTCCAGGGTCTGGTTTTCCCCAGCCCCGCCCGGGAAAGCTTGGCCATCAATATAGCCGCGAAAATCAAAAATGGCAAAGTCGCCTTTTTGCACCTCCCGGCGGGAATCCACCACTACCAGCTCAGCACTTTGTTCCTGCTGCTTTTTCAAAACATCCGTGACGTCCTCTTCGCTGATTTCCACAATTTCCCGCTCCGCTTTTAAACCGCGGTAGCTGCCCAGGCTAACCTGGGGATAGACATCCACCTCAAAGAGAAAAGCGGCGCCTTCACCCAGCCGGACGTGTTTAATCTCCGCATCGGGTTGATCCACGGGCCTGATTCCGCTTTCTTTGACAGCGTGCTCATAAGCCCGGGGCAGAAGAAGATCAACAGCCTCTTCCAAAAAAACGCCGGCACCGTAATTTAACTCGATAATTTTACGGGGTGCCCGGCCTTTTCTAAACCCCGGGATGCTTATTTTCTTACCGGTGGTGCGGTAAGCTTCCTCCAGGGCTTTTTCTAAAATTTCCCCATCTAAATCCACAGTAAGGCGGACTCTGCTGTTTTCTAATTTTTCCATGCTGGTTTTCATCTTCTTCGTTTCTCCTTCTCTACGCGCAAAAAGCACACCTTGGGCGGTGGCGGTTCCGAACAAAAATGGTGCAGGCGGAGAGAGTCTAACTCTCACGGGGATTACCCACTAGATCCTAAGTCT
>JAAYRS010000063.1 GCA_012518645.1 Bacillota bacterium | reverse complement strand
GGCCGGCCGGATATGGCCCAAGCCGGGGGAAGGTTACCTGAGAAGCTGCCCCAGGCCTTAAAGCTCGGTGCGGGTATCTTTCGCAAACGAATGGAGGAACTCCAGCTTTAAATGCCGAAGATAATATTGGAGTCCGAAGCATTACAAGGAGGGGTCATTGTGACCGATTATCAGGATAAAACGACCTTGTTCCGTTCTAAATCGCTTGAACAGGCTCTGTCGGTAAGGGCGATATTAGAAGAAATTTTAAAAGCACTGCAGGAAAAAGGATATAATCCTGTGGGGCAAATTGTGGGCTATCTGATGTCCGGGGATCCCACCTTTATAACCAGCCATAAAAATGCGAGATCATTAATTACCCAGATTGAACGGGATCTTATCCTGGAGGAGTTGGTTAAGGAATATTTGGGGAAATAGAGTGTTCCTACACCAGTCGTTTGCGGTGAGCGGCCACCGTTTGTGTGATTGTCTGCAAACAGTGGCCTTCTATTTTTCCAATTTGCCAAGGCCGGTTTAAGCTAAGGGGCGAGAAAATGAGATTGTTAGGTTTAGATTTGGGAGAAAAGGCGATTGGTGTGGCAGTCAGTGATTTGATGGGCTGGACGGCCCAGGGGCTGACTACAATCTGGAGGTCGGGGCTGAAACAAGATTTGGCGAATCTAAACCGCTTGGTCCGGGAATATGAAGCTGAAGGTTTTGTTGTGGGGCTGCCGCGGCGTACCGATGGGAGTTACGGCCCGGAATCGGATAAAGTTATAGAATTCGGGGAGGAATTGAAAAGGGAATTCGGGCTTCCGGTCGAATATTGGGATGAACGCTTTTCTACAGTGTCCGCAGAGAGGATCTTACTAGAAGGTGATCTCAGCCGAGCCAAACGCCGCCGGGTTATTGATAAAGTAGCGGCTGCAATTATTTTGCAAGCATATTTAGATCATAAAGGTAAAAACTAAGGTAGATGAAAGAAGGGGGAAGTACATTGACAGAGGACCAAAATCACGGGGACGTTGTCGTTTTAATTGATGAAGACGGTACTGAACATGAGTTTTCAGTGTTGGAATATCTAGAAATTGAAGAACAAGTTTACGTTGTTTTACTCCCGGAAGAGAATCCAGAAGAAGGTGCTTTCGTTTTCCGTGTGGAAGTTGATGATGACGGTGAAGAGGTTTTGACAGATATCGAAGACGACGACGAATTTGACCGGGTTGTCAATGTCCTGGAATCTGAGGAGTTAGAACAATAAAAGGTCCTTTGTTTATGCGAGTTTTGTTATCAGGTTACCTTGTTTTGGGGGGTGTCTAGTTTTATGCCCGACAGCCTTAAAGTAACCACTGAACGGACCGTTTTCGGGGTGGTCCGTTTTCTGTTATTAGTGGGAATTGCAGTTATTGTTAGTCTGGCCATGTTGTTTTTAATAGCTAATGGTCCTGTCAACACAGATCCTTCCGCTTTAAACCAAGTCATTCGGATTAAGGAGGGGATGAGCGCCGGAAGTGTTGCCGATCTGCTGGAAAAAGAAGAACTAATCAGCAATTCTTTTATTTTCCGCCTATTTCTGCGGGTGTTTGGGGCGGAAGAGCATATTCAAGCAGGGTATTATCTTTTGAATCCTAGCATGAGTGCTTTAGAAATAATCGATCATTTGCGGACCGGCGATGTTACTATTGAGCGCGTCGTGATTCCTGAAGGTTACGAAATTAAGCAAATAGCCCAGCTGATGGCGAATAGGGGCTTGGCCGATAAAGATCGGTTTATTGAGCTGGCATCTAACGCCTACTTAGTTTACGGCGATGATTTACCTTTGGATCTGCCCATCGAATCCTTGGAGGGATACTTGTTTCCTGATACCTATCATTTTAGTTGGGATCAATCCGAAGAAGACTTAATTATCCAGATGGTCAACCGCTTTATCCAAGTTGTCCAAGGGGAAATTGCGGAACTGCTGCAGGACTCGCAGTTTACCCTTCATGAAATAATAACCCTGGCTTCTGTGGTGGAACGTGAAATTATGGTGGACCGGGAGCGTCCTTTAGTGGCCTCAGTTTACTTGAACCGCCTGGAAATTGATATGCCTATGCAGGCGGATCCAACTGTACGGTATGTAATGAGTGAGGATAGGCCTCAGGTACTTTATCGCGATTTAGAGATTGAATCCCCTTACAACACTTACCGCAATCGGGGTTTACCCCCCGGGCCCATCGCCAGCCCCGGTTTGGCCTCGATTTTAGCTGTCCTGGAGCCGGCCGAAACCGACTATTTGTTTTTTGTGAGCAAGGGGGACGGCACTCACCAGTTCAGTAGGACTTTTAATGAGCATGTCCGTGCACGTCAGTCTTTAGGTTATTAGGAGGATTAATAGTGAAAATTCCGGAACTTCTAGCTCCGGCCGGTAACATGGAAAAGGGGCTTATAGCTATGGAATACGGGGCCGATGCTTTATATTTAGCCGGCAAACAATTTGGAATGAGGGCCCAGGCCGGTAATTTCTCTTTGGATGAAATTGAAGAAATATTGGCACTGGCCAAAGAAAAACGTGTCAAAGTTTATGTTACGATTAATGTTTTCCCCCGAAATGAAGAGATAGAACAACTGCCCCCTTATTTACAAGAATTGCAGAAGCTGGGGATCGATGGGATTATTTTAGCTGATCCGGGTGTGTACAAGCTTGCGCGCCAATACGCTCCCGCCGTTGCTCTGCATCTTAGCACCCAGGCTAACACTGTGAACTATGAAGCTGCTCGGTTTTGGGGCGATTTAGGTTTTAAAAGGCTGATTATGGCCCGGGAATTGACTAAAAACGAAATAGCCCGGATCTGCCGTGAAACCGATGTTGAAGTAGAGGTTTTTGTACATGGTGCCATGTGCATGGCCTATTCCGGCCGCTGTCTATTAAGCAGTTTTTTAACAGGCCGGGATGCCAACAGGGGGGCCTGTGCCCAAAGCTGCCGTTGGCGTTATGCAGTTGTGGAAGAAAAACGCCCCGGGGAATACATGCCCGTTGTTGAGGATAACGGCGGGACCCATATCTTTAATTCCAAGGATCTTAGGCTAATTGAGTTTATACCGGATTTGGTGCAGATGGGGGTGGACAGCCTCAAAATTGAAGGAAGGATGAAAAGCTCTTATTACGTGGCCACTGTAGTTCGTGCCTATAGGCTGGCGTTAGATCTTTATGCCGCGGATCCGCTTAACTATGTCCTGCCTCCGGAACTTCTGGAGGAACTGGACAAGGTCAGTCATCGCCCTTATTATGCTGGGTTTTTCAAGCCTTCGGATGCAGGTATCCATCAACTCAGCGGTGGCTATACCCGGGATTATGATGTGGTGGGGATAGTGGAAAGTTACGATTCCCAAAAATGTAAAGCTTTGGTCGCAGTCCGCAACAAGCTTGTACTTGGGGATGAGGTGGAGGTAATGCAGCCCAGGGCGGATGTGCGCAGGGTTAGTGTTACGGAAATGATTGATGCACAGTCAGGCTTAAAGCTCAGGGAAGCTCACGCAAATTACACAGTGTTTATTCCTTTAGAACAGACAGAACCCTATTCTATGCTGCGTTTAAAAAGGAAATAAGGGCCCGGGAACAATATTGTTCCCGGTTTTATAATTCTGGGGTGATTGAGTGAAAAAATTAGAGGTAGGACAGGAACTCATTGTGCCAGTTGAAGGATTAACCCACGATGGAAAAGGTGTTGGGCGGGCTTGGGGCAGTGTGGTGTTTATTCCCCAAGCCGTCCCCGGAGATCTAGTTAAAATTAGACTTAAGAAAATAAAAAAGAGAATCTCTTGGGGTCACTTAAAAGAAATTTTAATTCCTTCGGCCCAAAGAAGACAGCCCTCCTGCCCCCACGCCGCTTTCTGCGGAGGCTGTCAATTACAGCACCTTGATTACAACGCCCAGCTTTATTGGAAGAAACAGCGGGTTAAGGATGCCTTGGAGCGCATAGGGAAACTGGAGGCGCCGATCCTGCCCACAATTGGGATGGATAATCCCTGGGGTTACCGGAATAAAGCGCGCTTTCATTTTCGATCGGCGGCGGGGGAGATAAGATTTGGGTTTTTCAAAAAAAAGACTCACCGCCTTGTTCAACTTGAGCAGTGCCCCATTCATCATCCCTCCCTGATTTTCCTAGCCAAAAAGCTGAGGGAAGCAAGTGAAAAACTGCAAATCACTGCTTATGATGAAAAAACGGGCCGCGGCATTCTCAAAGAAGCGATTCTAAGGGTTAGCTTTCACCAAGAGAAACTAATGTTGATCCTGGCTACAGCCGCCGCCGAGATTCCCAGGCAGGAATCCTTAATCAGGGAATTAACCTCCGCTGTTCCGCAATTGGTAAGTATTGTACAGCGCCGGAAGAAAGGAAAGGAAGCGGTGAGGCTTCTTTGGGGTGAACCGCATTTAGTTGATTCCATTGGCCCATTAGAATATCTAATTTCCCCCAGTTCCTTTTTTCAGGTAAACTCAACTCAAACTAAAATCCTCTATGACGAAGTACTGAAGAGAGTATCTTGGCATGGGGGAACTGTTGCCGATCTCTATTGCGGCGCCGGGACCATTGGGCTTTACTTGGCCGGGAGGGCCAAGCGTGTCCTTGGGGTTGAAATCACCGCGGCGGCGGTAGAGGACGCCGGGAGCAATGCGCAGCTTAACAAAGTGGAAAATACCGAATTTGCGGTAGGCAAAGCGGAAGATTTCCTTCCTTTTTTCTGTGGAAAATACGGCGGCTTGGATTACGTGATTTTGAACCCTCCCCGAGGGGGATGTTCCACCGTTTTGTTGGAAAAATTAGTGCAAAGCAGAACTAGAAATGTCATTTATGTTTCCTGTAACCCTGAAACATTTGCCCGCGATCTAGGGTTTCTGCATAAAAACGGTTTTATAATCGGCCCTGTCCAGCCCGTAGACATGTTTCCCTGGACAGCCCATGTTGAGTGTGTGGTGTTGATGCGGCGATAAACAAAGATACAGGTGATTTTTTTAATCCAGAAGACGGGGACGGGAATGTGCGAAAAAGAGAAGGAAGTATTCTTGCGGGGCCGGTTTGCCCGGGAAAAGGAGGCGATGAAATGGCAATTATTAAAATGGAGCAGGTGGTAAAAAAGTTTGGCGCTTTTAGGGCCTTGGACGGTATTGATTTAACTGTTAACCCCGGGGAGATCTACGGTTTTATTGGTCCGAACGGAGCAGGTAAAACAACTGCAATCCGGATTTTACTAGGAATTCTACGGGCCACGGGCGGCAAGGCGGCAATCTTCGGCCGGGATGCCTGGGCAGAGGCGGTGGAAATTCATAAACAAGTTGCCTATGTGCCCGGAGAAGTCAATTTGTGGCCTAATCTTACGGGGGGCGAGGTAATCGATTTATTTGTCCGGCTGCGGAGGGTCGCTAATAAAAATCGGCGTGAGGAGTTAATTGAACGCTTTGCACTGGATCCGTCGAAGAGATGTGGTACTTATTCCAAAGGCAATCGCCAAAAGGTGGCTTTAATTGCAGCCTTTGCCAGCGATGCGGAATTATATATCCTGGATGAACCAACTTCGGGGCTGGATCCTTTAATGGAACAGGTCTTTCAGGAATGCATCCAAGAAGTAAGGGAGGCCGGTAAAAGTGTACTGCTTTCAAGCCACATTCTTTCTGAAGTGGAAAGATTATGTGATCGCCTTAGTATTATCCGCAGGGGAAAAATCATAGAAACAGGCACAATGGAGGAACTAAGGCACCTGACCCGGACCAATGTGGTGGTGCAAACAGCGGAACCAATCCAATCATTACAGGAAATAGCGGGGGTCCACGATCTAAAGATTAATGGAGAAGAAGTTTGCTTCAGTGTCGATTCGGAGAGAATTGGGGCAGTAATCAAATATATCAGCCGTTTTGAGATCCTTTCGCTGCAGAGTACTCCCCCAACTTTGGAAGATTTGTTTATCCATCACTATCGGGATGAGGGGGGGTGATCAATAGTGAGGGATTATTTTGCCAAGACATCCCTTTTAGCTAAATTCGCCCTGCGCAGGGAACGGCTGCGTATCCCGATTTGGATTGTATCTATTGTAAGCATATCTATGGCTGTAGCCTGTTCTTTTCCCGGCCTTTACCCACCGGGGCCGGAAAGAGGTATTCTTGCAAAGACCTTGGAAAACCCCGCTATCGTGGCCATGATTGGCCCAAACTACGGGCGAGGCGACTACCATCTCGGTGCTGTGATGGCTCATCAAATGCTTCTGTTTACCGCTATTGCCGTAGGGATTATGAATATTTTGCTTGCTGTCAGCCACACAAGGCGTGATGAAGAACGCGGGCGGATTGAAGTTGTTCGTGCTCTGCCCGTGGGACGGCTAAGCAGTGCCGGAGCCGCTTTGCTTGTGTTAAGCTTTGCAAATATAGCTATAGCCGTATCTACGGCCAGCTTACTGGGCCTGCTGGGTTTAGAAGGCTTAGATTGGCCCGGCTCCTGCCTTTATGGGGCGGCTTTGGGTGTAAGCGGGATTTTTTTCGCTACGGCCACCGTTTTAATTGCCCAACTTACCGAGACTTCCCGGGCTGCGTTAGGTTTGTCGTTTTCCCTATTAGGGCTGAGCTATCTTTTGCGGGCAATCGGTGATGTAAGCAGTGAAGCCCTCGCTTTAATTTCGCCTCTGGGATTAATTTTACGGACCCAAGCATATGTGAATAACTACTGGTGGCCCGTTTTAATAATGCTGGCCGTAAGCATCCTTTTTGTCCTATTAGCTTTCCGCTTAAATATGATTCGTGATTTAGGCGCGGGTTTTATCACTGCTAAACCGGGAAGAAAAACGGCGCCACCTTATTTGAGAAATCCTTTGGGGTTGGCCTTGCGCTTGCAAAGAACGACGATTATAGGTTGGGCCGGGGGCTTGTTTATTCTCGGGGTTTCCTATGGTTCGGTTTTTGGTGAAATCGATGCTTTTTTTGAGAGTAGTGATATTTTAGGGCTTCTTTTGCCGGGCACCGCGGGATTTTCTCTTACAGAGCAATTTACAACAACACTTCTAGCTGTGATGACAATGATCGGTATGATCCCCGTTTTAATTGCTATTCTTAGGCTTAAATCGGAGGAACAACAAAACCGCACCGAACATTTTTTAGCAAGGGCGGTTTCCCGATTGACCTTAATGGGCAGTTATTTGATAGTCTCCTTATCTATATCGATCTTAGCCCCATTTGTATCAGTCCTGGGTTTGTGGACCGCCGGTTCTTCTGTTATGGCGGAACCCTTAGATTTGAAATGGCTGCTAAAGGGCGGTTTTTCCTATTTGCCTGTTGTTTGGATTATGATTGGGGCTGCTGCTGTTCTAATTGGCTTTATCCCTAGATTTGCCAACTTCATTTGGCTCCACTTAGGCTATACGTTTTTTGTAATCTATTTAGGGGGTTTACTGCATCTGCCCAACTGGATGAGGAAATTAACACCCTTTGGTTATATTCCCGATGTCCCTTTAGAAACGCTGGGTGTTGTTCGCGCCGCCATCCTGATTGTAATGGCCGTAATTCTTATCCTGCTGGGACTGGCGGGTTATAGGCGGCGTGACGTTTATGGGTAAATAACAAGGCCGAAGAAGCCGTTTCCCAGGAAGGTATTGCGGCGGAATTTAATTTGGAATCAACCTCATAATTGAGGCTGCGCATGGTTTGCTCATCGAGCCGATCCGCCAATAAGCGTAAGGCATTCTTTAATTCCGGATAAGGCCTTAAGGCATCCCCTCGAAAAAGGGGGCGGCATAATAAGCAGGGAAATAGCCCGCGTCGTCGGGCCAAAGGCCCGGATCCGATGCGCGGGTCTCCCAACGTTAGATCTAGAGCAAAAGGCTTGAACAGCGAGTACTTGGTTACGCCCAATTCCCCGGTTCTCCGGGAGCTGATAGTCATTACGTAAATGTTGTTAAACCCCGGGGCATCAAGCTGGTTCTTAAATTCTTCTTCTACCGGCGAACAGACCTGCTTAGGATCAGCGATTCGCTCGTGTTTCAAAAGAACGGCTAATCCTGTCCCTGTATGCTCAACATAGCCATCTAAGCTTCCTTGGCGTTTCAAAAGTTAGAAAAAGGATCAAAATTCCATCCCAATTGTTGGTCTCTAGTTCAAGATTACTTAACCAGGCTGTAAAGCGCTTAAAAAGCAGGGGTAATCAGAAAAAGTATCCGCGGGCGGAATTCCTTGGACACTTTTTAATAATCCTGCCGGCCTTGGATGCCGGGGAAAGGTGAAAAAAGAAAACAGAAAAAGAGCCGGGCGGTGACTAAATATCAAAAAAGCAAGCACCGGACGACAAAGGTTTCTCGGCAACGGCCCTGCCTTGTTTTTTACCCCCGCCTTTTCGTTTTTTGGAATCGAAATTTAAATGGACATGGACTTTTTCCCAAACACTATTAAATTCCGGTGAATCTAAGGAACGGGGCCGAGCGAGAGGGTTTTCGATTATCTTGTTGATCCGGCCCGGATTGGATTGGAAGACAAAGATCCGATCACCTAAGATAATAGCCTCCTCAATATTATGAGTAACGAAGATAATAGTAACCTTTGTTTCCTGCCAAATCTTAATCAGCTCTTTTTGCAGAGCAACTCTGGTAATCGCATCTAAGCTGCCGAAAGGCTCATCCATAAGTAGAATTTTAGGGTTGACAGAAAGGGCGCGGGCGATTGCCACGCGCTGTTTCATCCCTCCCGATAATTGATGAGGGTAGAGGTCTTCATATCCGCTTAAACCCACTAAATCCAGATAATAATCGGCTTTTTTATTTCGTTCCTTGGTGCTGTTGGATTTTGCGGCCACGCTTAAGGCAAAGGTAATATTCTTGCGGATGGTATACCAAGGAAACAATTGATCAAAGTTTTGGAAGACCATCGTTCGATCTATGCCGGGCCTTTTAATTGCCTTTCCGTTTAGGAAAAGACGTCCGGTTGTGGGCTTTTCAAAATCAGCTATACAGCGGAGGAGGGTGGATTTACCACACCCGGAAGGCCCAATTATGTTAACGAATTCTCCGGCCACAACTTCTAAATTGATCTGTTGCAGTGCTTCTATGGTCCGCCCCCCTACGTAAAAGGTCTTGCTTAAATTTTCAATAATCAAACCTGTTTCAGTTAGCATTTCTTCTCAGCCCCTATTCTGAGGTCATCCCCCAGCGCCTCACTGTCCGCACCTCAATCCATTCAAAACAAAGCCTTTCCACAATTAGGCCAACAATTATAATAACTATCAAACCTCCAAAAACGCTGGGGATTTCCATAAAAAACCGCTTTTTGTAAATAAACCAGCCTAACCCCCCTTCTCCTCCGGAGGCCCCAAAGACCATTTCCGCAGCTACTGAGGCCTGCCAAGCTCTAGCCCAAGCAATCCTCAGCCCTGTTAAGATGTGAGGAAAGGCACCGGGAATTGAGACCTTCCAAACTAAGCCCACTCCTTTGAGACCATAATTTTTTCCCACCTCGATTTGTGTGGCGGGAACGGAACGCAGTCCGGTATGGAGATTGGTAATCAAAGGCCAGACAGATGAGAACCAGATTACAGCCATAATCGACTGAGGTCCGGTGCCAAGCCAAAGGATGATGATGGGTAGGACGGAGATTCCCGGGAGCGGATGTAGGATAGCCATGACTGTTTGCACCCAATCCGAAATTAAGTTGGAACTTAAGGCTAAAGCCGCGGCGCAGGCCGCCGTGATTATGGCCAGGCCTAAACCAACCGCGATTAGGTATAAGGAAAAATAAAGCCTTCCTAGAATCTCCCCTTTGGCTATCTCACTAAACAAGGAGCTGAAGACTGAGGTCAATTGGGGGAAGAGAAGCGGGGGGAACCAGCGGGTGCGGGCTAAAAGCTCCCAGCAGATCATTACACCAATGATAAATAGGCTTTGATTCAAAGTCTTATTAAACGTCTTAGGCCTTTCCGTTCTCATCCCTGGTTCCCCCTATAATTGCTTCTTAGGTAAAAATTATCTTCCCTGCAGCATTTCAATTTCAGATAGTCCGCCGGCTCTGCTTCCGACAAAAGATAAAACGTTCTCGAATGCAATTTCCTCCAAGCTGGCCGGTACCCTGCTTATATATCCCGCTTCCTTCATAAATTGGGCAAAACCCATTAAGCCGTAGGGCGCCGTTGTGTAATTCATTCCCTCCCATTCAAGATATCTTAAGGTCTTTTCTGCACTCAGCTTAAATTCCGGTGCCAAGAATTCCGCCGCTTCCTCTTTATTACTATTGATCCAGGCCATTGCCTCGCTTATTGCGCTGACAAAAACACTGTAGGCTACCGGCCGCTGATCGTGGAAATCTTGGGAAGCGAGACCGACATTAAAGCTGAAGGGATGGCCGAAAACGGAGATGTCATCAACGATTAGATGAAACCCGGGTTCCGAAAGCTCCTCGAATAAGTACGGGGGTGTTGTAAAGTGTGCTTTAATCCCCTTTTTGGAAATCAAAGCCGCACAAGCATCTGGATGGGGCATAGCGACAATATTATTATCCAAGGCATTGGGCGAACCTAATTCCTGTTCAGCAGCCATGGCTAACAGAATGTGCTGGATACTGCCTGGAGAAGGTACTGCAATTTTGTCCTCCGGTTTGAAATCCTTAAGGCTTTTCAAGTCCGGATCGTAAGTTACCAAACCAACAGGAACCACCACAAAGCCTAAAGCAACCTTCCAGGGGCAGCCTTTATCCCAACCAATTAGAAAAGGCGGAATTCCCATAAAACCAACATCGGCTTCCCCCGAAATTAAGGCCTCGCGGACAGCCCCTCCGGAACCGTACTCTTTCCAAACCGGCTCCAAGCCATATTTTTCGAATAGTCCCTGTGATCTGGCAACCATCAGCGGTGCATAAACCAGTCCAAACTGGCCCGCTATTTTGATTTTCTCCTTGGGTGCAGAGTAAGCTGGTACTTGGAAAACGGTAAAGATCAAAAGCATACTCAAGATTAAAAGACATTTTTTCCTCATCGTAAACTCCCCTTTGTTTTTTCTTTGTCAAAGACAGAGAACGTTAATCTTAGGGTATGAAAAAACCCGCAGAAATGTGCGGGTCGAAATCAAATCGAATTTTCTTTTTGTAAGGATTATTTTAGCACGACATTCCCCTCATTTTAGCAGAGGTAACAATCCGATCTAAGGCCAGCATATAAGCGCCCATCCTGAGGGAAGTTCCTTTTTCTGCTGCAGTTTCCCATACTTCGTTAAAGGCTTTGGTCAACAAATTTTCCAGCCGCGTAATCACTTTTTCTTCTTCCCAGCTGAAGGACTGCAGATTTTGCAGCCACTCGAAGTAGGAGACGATTACTCCGCCGGAATTGGCGAGGATATCGGGAACGGCAATGATCCCGTTTTCCTCCAAGATCAAATCGCCCCTGATGGTTGTCGGGCCGTTAGCTGCTTCAACAACGATTTTGGCCTGAATATGCGGTGCTGTTTTAGATGTGATTTGGTTTTCCAAAGCAGCGGGGATAAGGATCTCCACGTTTTGGCGAAGAAGTTCTTCATTGGAGATTCGAACTAGTTTTGGTGTTTGATAGTCTTTTAATAATCTGCCGCGTTGAGCTCTGAGAAAATCAATAATCTCCGGTATGTCTAAGCCCTCTTCGAGGAAGATGCCTCCGGATACGTCACTTAGGGCTATAATTTTAAAGCCCTCTTCGTGCAGGAATTTAGCGGTGGTCCCGCCCACATTGCCGGCGCCTTGGATGGCAACCCGGGTGCTCTCGGCAGAAAGGCCGAGTTTCTTTAAAACTTCCTTAGTAATCAAAGTTAAACCGCGGCCGGTTGCATCGCTTCGACCCAAGGAACCGCCAATGGGAACTGGTTTTCCCGTAACGACGCCGGGGGTCAGCTGGCCCCGAAGCGTGCTGAAGGTGTCCATAAACCAACCCATCACTTCAGCGTTGGTATTAATATCGGGAGCGGGGATATCAATGTGCGGCCCAACAATGGGGTAAAGAAGCGTAGCATATCTTCTGGTAAGCCGTTCCAATTCCCCTTTAGAAAGTTTAGTCGCATCTACTTTAACTCCGCCCTTAGCCCCTCCGTAAGGGATATTGACTACGGCAGACTTTAAACTCATCCAGGCGGCTAGGGCTTTTATTTCGTCCAGATCAACGTTTTCGTGATAACGGATCCCGCCTTTGTAAGGGCCTCTGGCTCCAGAATGCTGGACCCTATAACCCTCAAAAACCTGGACGGATCCGTCGTCCATTTTCATCGGTATAGAAACTTTTAGTTCCCGATCCGGGTATTTAAGAGTAATGTAGTCATCCTGTTTCAACCCCAATAAAGCAGCGGCCCGATCTAACAATTGCAACATTTCCTGAAAAGCATTATATTTGTCTCCCATTTCTTTCCTCCAAACATCGTTATCGTCTCGATTAAAGTTCAAGCAAGCAGGTACAAACTATCTTGGACGCTGATTTTGAAAGATGCGACTTTTCGTTTATTATATAGGTGCGGTGCACTGGCGTCAAGAACAGGGCGCTCTCCCTTTCGGAGAAATAAAAAAGCACCCTTTAGTAAGGGTGCGCGGGAAGCAAATTGGAAACTATTTTAACATGGCCTCAACGAACCAGATATTCTTGCTGTAGAAAAGAACATAATCTTCAAATTGAGCAACGATTTCAAAATCCCCGGCGTCATCCGCGGAATTTCTAATCTCGGTGGCCAGTGCCTTCATGGCTTCCAAATCTTTTTTAACCATGTCTAGACTCTCTTTGACAGAAAAGTCTTTAGGCTGAACTTCTTCCAGGGAGGCTTGGGCTAAATAGTCTTTCAAAGTGGAAAGGGGCATAACATTCTTTGTTTTTAATGCTTCTGCAACTTCGTCAAAATCTGCGAAAACTTGATCATAAAGCTCTTCCGTGAAAGTATGGACTCTTAGAAACTGTTTGCCGACAACATTCCAGTGGATGTTGTGGAGTTTTACAAGGAGTACGCCTAGGTTCGCCAAATACTTTTGTGTTAAGTCTAAATGTTTCATCATGAACCCTCCTAATGATTATCTTTATCTGTATCTAATTCCATTATATGATAAAATACAAGTAACAAAAAGGCACAAATATGTTTGTAGAGGTGATGATTTGAAAAAAAAGGTATTTAATGGGTTCCAAATCATCCACAACTTGATTAAACTGCGTTGGGTTCCGGAAATCTTAAAATCAATTCATTTTGGCAACCACCGCTATAGTGAAATCGCGGCAAGCATTCCAAATATGAGCCAAACAGAACTAAATAGGAAGCTTTCCCTGCTGATGGAAAAAGGAGTTATAATCCGGGAAGCCCGGGACAATCATACCCGCTACATTTTACTAAGTTTTGGCCAGGACCTAATCCACATTTTTGAGCATTTAGAAGATCTGGAAGAAAAATATTTTGAAACATCGATTTGACCGCGCTTGCTTAAAACGAGGAAGAGGTATCCTAATTGCTTTTAGAGAAGATTGATCTTATTTCTTGGGCTCAAGAGCGGGATCACTAAGCCCGGGCAGGGCTCCCGCGGCGATGGCCCACAAGTAGAGGCTGGCCACTGAACCGTAAGGGGAATAGAGTTGCTGATATCTGCGAAAAATCTGTTTTGTGATCTTGCGGTGTCCGTGGAGGATGCGCAATCCTCTTTTTATGGCTAAGTCACCAAAACTTAGGACATTCGGCCTTTGCATGGCGAAAATTAAAAACATTTCCGCCGTCCAATTGCCTACACCTTTCAATTTGGTAAGCTGAACACACACTTCTTGGTCAGACAAGGCCTCTAGTTTTGAAAAGTCTAGTTCTCCCCGGAGCACAGCTTCAGCAATACCTTGTATATACTCTGCCTTGCGCCCCGTAATCCCGGCGGCTTGCAACTGGAAAGCAGATACACCTGCAATTGTTTCCGGGGTAAAAGGTTTAAATTTCGTTTGCAGCCGCTTCCAAATTGAGGCTTGAGCTTGTGAAGATATTTGTTGGCCGACAATTGATTTAACAAGTGCCTGGAAAAGGTCAGGCATCACTGGGCGTCGGATTATTCCTATTGTGGCTATTGCTTTTTTTAAAGCGGGATCCCGCGCGCTTAAATAATCTGTTTCTGTAGAACCGTAACTAAAAAAGTGTTTTTCTGTCATGCTATCAACTTCCGTTTGACAATCTTCTCCGATATATTATAACAGAAGTGGCCTGGTTTGTCTTCGCACCAAATAAATGCCTTGTGAAATGAGTGATTTTTTTGAAGCAGATACTCTCCCTAATTTATATTCCTTACCTTGTTTTAGTAATTTCCCTTATTTTTTTCGGGCGTAAAAAGCCCATCCAGCGTTTCAGCTGGATCTTGGTTTTGATTTTTGTTCCCGTTCTGGGCTTGGTGTTTTATCTTTTGGTTGGCAGCGACAGTTACTGGGATTATAAAAAAAGCAGGATCCAGAGGCGGCATAGTGCACTATTTAAAGATCTGGAAAGAATTATGGCTGCCAGCAATCAGTCTGCCGAGGAACTTTCCGCTGCACAGTTGATTAATAAAAAATACTGCGGAAGTATTTTTACCACTGATAATGAGGTGGAAATCTATACCAACGGCAGGGACAAATTCACCAATTTGTTTCGAGATTTAAAAGCCGCCCAAGAGCATATTCATGTTCAATATTTTACCATCCATAACGATTCCGTTGGCCGGGAACTAATTAATATCTTGAAGGAAAAGAGCGCCCAAGGAGTGGAAGTTAAACTTCTTTACGATAGTTTTGGTTGTTTTTTCACTTTTATACGGACATTGTTTTGGGAATTAAAACAAGCGGGCGGGCAGGTCCGGGGGATTAGGCCTTATGCCCGGGCTCTCAATTACCGGAATCACCGCAAACTGGTGATCATCGACGGTGCAATTGGTTATTTGGGAGGCATGAATGTTGGGGAACACTATCAAGACGGTGTGCGGGGGATGTATTGGCGGGATTCCCACTTACGCCTTGTGGGCAGCAGTGTTCATGATTTGCAGCAGATTTTTATTTCGGATTGGATTGCTTCTTCCAGGAAGAATAAAGTCGGCTTTCGAAGAAGGCTAAAAAATTATTTTCCCAGCAGAGAAAATCCCGGATATCTCCCAACTCAAGTTGTGGCTAACGGACTTTACAACAAGTATATCCACAATGATATTATGAATCTAAGTTATTTTAACCTTATTAATGGGGCCCGGAAACGGCTTTGGATCCAAACTCCCTATTTTTCTCCTTCTGAGCCCATTTTGCAAAGCTTGAAAACTTTAGCCTTAAGGGGTGTCGATGTTCGGATAATGACCTCTGCCTACTATGCCTTTGGGGGGCTGTTTCATCATAATATCGCCAATTACTATTTACGCCAATTAATTGGCAGCGGTGTGCGGGTCTTCAAATATAGGGCGATCATGCATGCTAAGACCATGTTGATTGATGATGACGGCTTGTGTGTGGGCACTGTTAATCTCAATGTCCGCAGCCTAGAGCGAGATGATGAACTGTTTGTTTATTTCCAATCGGAGCAGGAAAACCGCGGTTACCAAAACGTCTTCAAAGAAGATTTTAAAAATAGCTTAGAGCTGGATTACGCTAGATTCCAAAAACAGACTCTTCTTTCTAGGGCTTTAGAGTCCGTGGTTAGTTTATTCTCCCCCTTCTCTTGAAGAACAGGGGGCTGCAGACAAAATTGCCGTTTTCAAAATCTCTTCCACCTGCCTCCACCCCCGGTGCTGTTCTTTTGCCGTTAAGTGAGGTTTAAATCCAAAATCCAGGTAAATTCTAATAGCCCTATAATTGCGGGGGCGGGTCACTAAAAAGGCTTTTTTGTGAAATTGTTTTAGGACTTCCACGGCCTGGGAAATTAAAGGCCGTCCCAAGCCCAAACTTTGATAGGAAGGGATGATAGCTATCCAATGCAGCCTTCCGTAAAGGAGGCCTTCAAATTGGGAGCTGCCGTACCAACCCATGGCTGTACCTACCGGTTTGCCTGCCGGATCCAGCAAGAAAAAACAGCGTTTGGAAAGCTCTTTTCGCTGTTTTCGGAATTCTTGTTGAAACCGGGCCCGGGCAGCTTCAATGTTAGGGAATTCCTGGGCCTGCGCTTCAATCTCAGCCCAAGTTTCCTGATCGCCGTCTTGAAAAAACCGGAATTTAAAGCCCGGCTGCAACGGAATGGGGGAATGTCGGCTTAGATCTTCGTTGATCATGATTAAACGGATATTTTTCAAAACAAACCTCCTTTTGCCTGAATGTACTTTGATTTAGAGAGGAATTTACCTCTGGAGGAAGAACTCTTAAGTGGTTAGGGGCTGGGACGTTATGAAAAACAAAACGAAAAAGGAACGAGCGCACCGTCTTTTTCAGGATAACATGAAACTTTTTCGTTGTCCTTTTTGTTCCCACCCTTTTATAAGGTCCCGTCATTTCGGGCTGCGCTGCAGTCAAGGCCATAATTTTGATCTGGCGCGCAATGGATATTGTAATTTCTTAGCCTCCGCCCCCAAAAACGATTACCAGCGAGATTTATTCTTGGCCAGGCGCCGGGTTTTTCAAGCCGGTTTATACCAGCCTTTAATTGTTGAAATTAGCAAACTAATCCTGGATCAAGGCTGGAAAAGCGTTGTCATCCTCGATGCGGGCTGCGGGGAAGGCTCACTGCTATCCCAATTATATTTACTCCTCGCACCCGGTTTAACCTGCTCATTTTTGGGAATGGACATTAACAAAGAGGGCATTCGGCTTGCAGGCGCCCTAGGCGAACCGATCATTTGGGGTGTGGCGGACTTGGCGCAGCTGCCTTTAGCCGCCAATTCAGTGGATGCGGTTCTAAATATTCTGGCTCCCGCCAATTACGGGGAATTTAAAAGGGTTTTAAAACCCGGGGGAATGGTTATTAAAGTCTTGCCCGGGCCGGGCTACCTCCGGGAAATCCGCAATCAACTGGAAATAGATGTACCTTATTCCAATGAGGAAGTCTTAAACCACCTTGGAAAACAACTGAAAATTCAGGTTCAAAAACGGATTTATTACCAAAGTAGGCCGGGGAAGGCGCTCTGGCCCCACCTTCTAAAAATGACACCCTTAACCCGTTACAGGGAGCGGGTGATCAAACCCGTTCCTTTTTTAACAATAGAATTGGAACTTTTAAAGGGGGTCTATCCCCAGCAGTCTTTTCAAAAGCTGCGGAAGGAAATTTAGGGCCGGATTCAGTTGAGCAAAATCTAAAACAGGGGTGGAAAATATTGCAGAGGCCAATCCGCAGGAAAGAATTTGCCTTAGATCGGGACCAGGCTTGGAAACTATTAGAATCGGGAGAATACGGAATTTTGGCGACCATTGGTCCCCAAGGTTACCCCTATGGCCTACCTATAAGTTATGTTCTTTTTAAAGACGCCATTTATTTTCATTGCGGCCTCCAGGGGCATAAGCTGGAAAACCTCCGCTATAATGAGAAGGTATCCTTCACCGTTGTAGGGAAAACAGAGTTGGTTCCGGCTGAACCAGCTGTAAATTATGAATCGGTAATTGCCTTAGGTCTGGCGTCAGAGGTTGGGGGCGGGGAAAAAGTGAAAGCTTTACAAGAATTGGTCCGAAAATATGCCCCTGATTTTGAAAAGGAGCATCAAGAAATAATTGCTTCCCAGCAGGATCTTACCGTTGTAATAAAAATTGAAATCCGGACTATCACGGGAAAGTCCCGGGGAATTTAAGGGGACATTTAAGGTTCCTCCCTTTGTTGATTTGTTATTGACATATGCCCAAAACTTATCTATAATAAACGTAACGGGCATATGTTCAAAACAAAAGGAGGAATTAGAATGCCTAGAAGAGATGGAACAGGTCCTTGGGGTAGGGGTCCTTTGACAGGAAGAGGTTTTGGTCCTTGCGGCCGCGGTTTAGGCCGAGGTTACGGCTACGGTTACGGTTACGGCCGCGGTGCAAGGTTTGGCGGAGCAGGCTATGGTTACGGGCCGGGCTATGGTTATGGGCCGGGCTACGGCTATGCTTGGGGTGGGGGCCCGGTTATAGTTGCCACCCAAAGGGAATTTTTAAAGGAACAAAAAGAAATATTACAAGAACAGCTTGATTTGATCAATAAAGAGCTGGAGGCCGGAAAAGACGATTAAGATTAGGATTAATGGGGTGAATTCTGTTGCCGAGACCTCGCAAATGGCGAAGAGTGTGTTGCCTTCCGCTGGTAAACGAGTTTGGGCCTGTCAATGTTGAGCCGCAAGGTGAGGATATCGTCATGTCAGTCGAAGAATACGAAACGCTTCGCTTGCTTGATCTAGAGGGGCTCACTCAAGAAGAAACTGCCCAGCGCATGGATGTGGCCCGCACTACGGTGCAGCGCATGTATGCTGATGCCCGTCAAAAGATGGCTTTGGCGCTTTTTGAGGGTTCCAATTTGCGTATTGAGGGCGGAAATTACGAGTTTTATGAAGAGGGGGAGTTTGCCCGCGGTTGCGGAAGATGTGCTCGGCTGCGCAGGGGTATTGGTTTCGGTCCCGGTCATGGAGGAGGTCACGGCCGGGGAAGAGGCCGTAGGCGGGGGTAGGCAAGTGTTAAAGAAGGTGCTTTTCAATTGGAGAAAAGCACCTTCTTTTGCTTGCACTAGATCTAGTCTGAAATCCTGTTTGGAAATGGTAAGTCCCGGGATAGATCAAAGCTGGGGCGGGAGGTGGGCAAAGAACAAGACAAGTCCATTGGCAAACAGCCTAGACAAGGACATTATTCACGGAACGCTTCAAGCCAAGAAAATATTTCAGTTTCAACATAATCAGGTGTGCAAGGCCTGCGTCACGGCAAAATGGAAACAATGGCCCCGGAAACGGGCAATACCAATTGCTGCAAACTTAAACCTTGAGGCTAAAGAAATAATATCCGTGCTCTTCTTTTTCTAAAGGCTTTAGCCTTTGACTGCCCCGGCCGCAACGCCCTTAGTAATTTGTTTGCGGAAAAGGAGGTAAAAAATAAGCATAGGTATCAAGCCAATGTTTAAGGCGGCAAACATTCGCCCGTAGTCAGTCACTAAGGTTCCGGTAAATTTGAGGATGCCTACAGGCAGTGTGCGCAAAGCATCGCTCGAGACTAAAATGTTAATCAACATAAATTCATTCCAGGTGCCGGCAACGTTTAAAATGGCTAAAGTTACTGCGACAGGTTTAGCCATGGGGACGATGATGTTTAAAAAGATTCGAAAGTAGGAAGCGCCATCAATGCGGGCCGAGTCCACAACAGAATCGGGGATGGATCTAATATATTCAGTACATAAATAAATTGCGATGGGCAGGCCCATGCCTACGTAGGGGATTAAAACACCGAGCCTGGTGTTATACAATCCGACAAGGTTAACTGCTAAAAAGAGCGGCACCATAATCGACTGCAGTGTTAAAAGAATACCCATAATAAAGCTGCCGTGTAAGAAAGGGGTTGCCTTGGATTGAATCTTGGCAAAAGCAAATCCGGCCATTAAGGCCAGGAAAATAATGGCCAAAGTAGAAATAACGGTAAAAAACAGGCTGTTAATGAAAAGATTGGTAAATTGAGCTCTCTCCCAAGCAGCAGGGTAGTTTTGCAGTGTTGGATTTAAGGGCCAACCCATGGAATTTTTCATAAATTCAGTGGTAGTCTTGAGAGAACTGAGGGCAAGCCAAAAGAGAGGGTATAGTGTTAAAATAGTAAATATGCCAACGACAAGAAACACAAAAAAGCGGATGAAGGGGTGAAAATCACTTTTTTTAATTTTGTTGTTTTCCATTATTCCTTACCCCCAAACTTTCCCTCGGTGATTTTGACAACTCCAATGAGGACCAAACTCAGCAGCACCATTACAACGGCGATGGCGTTAGCTAACCCGTATTTCGGGGAATGTTTAAATGCATAATCATACATATAAAGGGCGAGCACCGATGTTCGCCGGGCGGGATTTCCCGCTGTTAAGGCATAGATCAGATCAAAGCTCTTTAAGGAGCCGGATATCGCCAGGATTGATGCTGTTACAATTACGCCTGAAAGGGCCGGTAGAATAACTTTAGTGAGAACCTGCCATTCGGTGGCTCCGTCGATGCGGGCTGCTTCGATTAAAGCGGGATCGATTTTCTGCAGGTTGGCTAAAAAGATGATTAGGTAAGTGCCTGTGTACATCCATAAAATAACGAAAAGAACCGGTATAATAGCTAGCTGGGGATCATTGGCTAAACTAAAATACCAGCCGGGTTTGAATTTTTGCATAAAGGTAACTAAAGGGCCATAGGGGGAGAAAAACAATTGCCAGAGCCGTCCGATAACAATTGTAGAGATCACTGAAGGCAGGTAGACAATTGTTTGCACAAAGTCCCCGAACTTAACAAGCTTGCGGTGCAGTACATACGCAAACAAGAAGCCTAAAGGAATCTGGCCGAAGACAGAAATACCCATAATGAAAACATTATTTTTTAATGAAATCCAAAAAAATTTATCTTGGAACATTCGTAAATAATTAGTAAAACCCACAAAGCTAAAGGCCTGGCGCACAAAAATAGGGCCCCCATTATAATCTGTTAAGCTGAGCACAAATGAAAAGATGGTGGGGAAGGCCATAACTGCCCAATAAATAAGGACAGCGGGAAAAACAAGCAGCAGGTAAGCTCGTCTTTTTTCTGACCAAAACATCGTCTTCTTCACGGAAGCCGCCCTCCTTAAAGGAAGAGGCGGGCCCTGAGGGCCCAACCTCTCATATACCCAATCCTAGTATGGTATTATTATTGTCCGGCGAACCAGATATCAAAAGCTTCTTGGGTTGCTTCAGCAACTTCTGCCGGTGTTGCCAAGCCAAGGCCAATCTCTTGCAGGCCTATGTTAATCGGCATGAAGACATCGGCTTCAAAGAAGTCATCGAGGATATAGGTATCTGCTTCGATTAAATTATAGAAGTTGAAAATCCTTTCCTCTAAGATTGGTTCCACATCGGCAAATCCAACATCATTACGGCTGGGAAGCGTACCGGTTGTTTCCAGCGAAATACCTTGAACTACCGGTCCTGACAGCCATTTAATTAACTCCCAAGCCGCGGCTTCTTTGGCGGAGCCGTCGGGAATGTTGGCACTCATACCATAGCCGACTCCAAGGGTGCCTGAAGAGGAGTTGGCGTGGAGTTCACCTGGTATTGCGGGAAAAACCATCATTTTAATCTGTTTTTGATCCTCTGGCGAAATAAGTGCTTCCCCTGTAGATTCATCGGTAACAAAGTTACCAGCCGCCCAGTCTCCGTCAATTAAGAAAGGAGCATGTCCCGCAGCGAAAAGGGATTTGACCTCACCATAACCGGTATTCATAATCTTGGGGCTGAGAACACCATCGGCATAGAGTTGCGCATAGAATTCAAGGGCAGCCATGAATTCCGGATCAGTAAATTTGGCTTGTCCGGCTTTGATTTCATCAAACTTTTCATCGCCGACAAAACGGCCCGCCAGCATGCTGAAAAGACAGGATTGAAGCACCCAGTCATCCTGAGCACCCATAAGCACCGTGTCTAGGCCCTTTGCCTGCAAGACGGGGGCCATGGCGGCGAGCTCTTCATAGGTTTCCGGGACTTCAAGGCCTAATTCATCCAGGAGGGCAACATTAACGAACATGGCATGGCTGGAAGTCCGTGTGGACGGAATCAGTGCTAAAAATCCGCCGGCTTGGTCTACTGTGGCATATTCGTGGTAATATTGGGCCTCATCGCCAAGTAGAGGTCTTAGGTCTTTTACTAAGCCTTTAGTGTGCAAAGTAGTGGAACGGCCGCCTGGCCACATATAAACAACATCAGGAAGTTTATCTGCTGCCGCGTAGGCCTCAACTTTGTTGTGAAAGGCGTCTAAATAGAGATCTTCTCTAAGGACCGTAATGTTGGGATGCTGCTCATCAAAGGCATACCAGACTTCTTTCAGTGTCCGCTCTGTGCCCGGGGCAGTTAGATCCATATAGTTGAGAACGGTGATCGTAACGTTTTCTTGAGCGGAAATGACGGGAACAAAAACACCAGCCACCAGTAAAAGGCTCAAAAGAAACAGGATAGATCTTTTAAACATTTAATTACCTCCCAATTTAAGTTTGGTAAGCTAAACGATACTGCGCTGTGTGTACAGATCACCTCCCCAATCTTACCAGCGGGTTTGCTCATCTTTCTAATACAGGAAAGGGAACAAACCAGCGGTCAATCACAAGCCCGGCAGCCCCCAGTAAATCGGTATCATCTCCAAAACTTGCGTTGGTAATTTTAATCTGACGCGGGATTCCTGTTTTTTCGAGAACTTCATTATAATATTTCTGACAATAGTCAATAATCTCCTTCTTAAGGCCGCCCCAAAATCCGCCAATAGTGATTACATCCAAATCCAAAAGTACCCCCCAATGAGCGCAAGCAAAAGCAAGGGCTTGAGCAGTTTCCCCAACAATTTCCGAAGCGGAATGGTGTCCGTTATGGATTAGCTCAATGAAAGCACTGCGCGATACGGCTTTTGCAGTCATTTCCCGGTAGCGGGCTAAAACATCGTCTAGGTAAACGTAGGTTTCAAGACAGCCCCGTTGCCCGCATCGGCAAGGGCGCCCGTTTTGAACTAAAGGGACATGCCCAATTTCGCCCGTCATAAACCGGGGCCCGCTAACTAGGGTTTTGCCGATAATAATACCAACTCCGGCCCCTGTCTCGGTTTTAATATACATAGAGTTGGCAGTATCCTTTGCATTGCCAAACCAAAATTCGGCTAAGGCGGAAGCATTTGCATCGTTTTCTACATAGATGGGTAAATCCAAGTCCCGTCCTAAAAGTTCCGCGATAGGCACATTCTTCCAGCCTAAGTTAACTGAATTCACCATTAAACCCACTTCGCTTCTGACAACACCTGAGATGGCAACTCCCACCCCCAGGATATGCTCCCGGTTAATTTGGCAATCCCGCAAAAGATTTTCTACGGCCAGGATAACGTCTTGAATTAAAGGATTAGGATTAAAATCAGCGGGGGTCATTTTATTCTTAGAAAGAATTTGTCCTCTAAGATCCAGTAAGGCCACGGAACAATCGTCACGCAACAACTTGATGCTTACTAAATATAGTTTTGTGTAGTCAATGTGCACGTAAACAGGCCGTCTTCCTCCCGTTGATTTTCCTACGCGGCCTTCTAAGACAATTCCTTGTTCGATAAGCTCAGCAACGATTCTGGTAATGGTTGCGGGGCTCATTCCGGTAAGTTTGGTCAGTTGGGAGCGGGAACAACTCCCATACCTATAGAGGGTCTGCAGTACGGTTGAGGCATTATAAGTGCGAATTAAACGAGTGCTGCTGATATGACGGTCCAAAAAACTCACCAACTTTTTTCCACTATGAAAACATCTAATAACATTTTAACTTAAAATTAGTTAATTTGCAAGCAACTTTTTAGGAAGAAAGATTACTAACTTCGGCAAGGACAACCTTGGGTTCTTGTGGAATAAATTAATCCTAAGAAGAATTTGGCGCAAAGGGGCAGGTTTATGCTGGAATTGAGCGGTTCTAATCTATCGGGAAGTCAAGTTGTACGGGCAATCCGGGAGGGACTCCCGGTTGTATTAAGCAGCCTCCAATTAGCAGAAGTGGGGCGGGCTCGGGATTCAGTTGATCGGCTTCTAATTGAAGGCAAACCAGTTTATGGTATAAACACCGGATTTGGCAAACTGGCCGAAACGCCAATCTCTAAAGATAATGCGGCTGAATTGCAGCGGAATTTAATTAGAAGCCATTGTTGCGGTGTGGGTCCGCCTTTGGCCAAAGAAATCGTACAGGCCATGATTATTTTGCGGGCTAATGCCTTGATGAAAGGTTACTCCGGGATTAGGGCAGAGGTACTAGAATTATTACTGGAATTGGTAAACAGAGATGTTACCCCCCGGGTACCGGCACAGGGTTCGGTGGGTGCAAGCGGAGATTTGGCGCCCTTAGCCCATATGTCGGCCACCTTGATTGGGGAAGGGCACGCTTATTATCGGAACAAGTTATACTCCAGTAAGGAAGCCTTGGGATTGGCCGGCCTTAAGCCTGTGGTTTTGGAGGCTAAAGAAGGGCTTGCTTTAATCAACGGTACCCAAGGAATGACCGCCCAAGGCATTTTAGTCTGGTATGACGGGGATAGTCTGCTTAAGACCGCGGATGTGGCAGCTGCTTTAACTATGGAAGCTTTACTGGCTATTCCCCACAGTTTGGACAAGCGAGTTCACGCCCTAAGGCCGCATCAGGGCCAAATTGCTGCGGCGGCCAACTTGCGCCGGATCTTGGCTGGAAGCGAATTAGTTCATAATAAGGATCGGGAACGCGTTCAAGATGCTTATTCGCTGCGCTGTATCCCTCAGGTTCATGGTGCCTCAAAAGATGCCTTCGGTTATGCAGAAAAGGTATTAAATACAGAAATCAACTCAGTTACTGATAACCCCATTTTATTTCCCGGTGAACAAGATGTTATTTCCGCCGGCAATTTTCATGGGCAGCCTGTAGCCTTAGTCTTGGACTTTTTAGGAATAGCCTTGGCAGAAATAGGGAATATTTCGGAGCGCCGCATAGAACGTTTGGTTAACCCTCAACTCAGCGGCCTGCCTGCTTTTCTGACAGAGGAAAGCGGGCTTAATTCCGGCTATATGATTGTCCAGTATACCGCCGCGGCTTTGGTCTCTGAAAACAAGGTTTTGGCCCATCCCGCCTCGGTGGATTCAATTCCCACCTCTGCTAACCAAGAAGATCATGTTAGCATGGGCAGTATCTCCGGCCGCAAGGCGGGCAGTATTCTTACTAATGTCCAAAACGTGGTGGCGTTGGAATTATTATGCGCCTGCCAAGCCCTGGAATTTAGGGATCGTGCTAAATTGTCCCCCGTAACCCGCAGGGTGTATGAGTTAGTACGGGACCATATTCCACCGTTAGAGGAGGACCGTTTTCTGGAAACGGAGCTGAAAACAGCAGGGCATTTGGTGGTTTCCGGCGAAATTTTAGCAGTGGTGGAGGAAATGATTGGAGATTTAGACTAGGGAGGTATGAAGATGATAAAAGCTCCGCGAGGTTCAAATCTAAGCTGTAAAGGTTGGCATCAGGAAGCGGCCTTACGTATGCTGATGAACAATCTTGATCCCGAAGTTGCCGAAAAACCCGATGAATTAGTTGTCTACGGCGGTAGCGGCAAAGCCGCGCGCAGTTGGGAGAGCTATGAAGCTATCGTGCGCAGCTTGAAAGAACTGGAAAACAACGAGACCCTCTTGGTTCAATCGGGGAAACCGGTGGGGATTTTTGAAACAACGCCGCAATCCCCCCGGGTGCTTATTGCTAACTCTAATTTGGTGCCCGCTTGGGGAAACTGGGAACATTTTAGAGAATTAGAGAAAAAAGGTTTGATAATGTTCGGCCAAATGACTGCCGGCAGTTGGATTTACATCGGCACCCAAGGTATTCTCCAGGGTACTTACGAAACTTTAGCTGAGCTTGCTGCACAACATTTCGATGGTACTCTAAAAGGAAGACTGGTACTGACGGCCGGCTTGGGGGGAATGGGCGGTGCGCAGCCCCTGGCGGTTACTATGAACGAGGGTGTTGCAATTGTAATCGAGGTCGATCCGGCCAGGATACAAAAACGCCTGGATACCAAGTATTGCCAAATCCTGGCCAAAGATTTGGATCAAGCCCTGCTCCTGGCGAAAGAGGCCCAAGGGAGGGGAGAGGCTTTGTCTATCGCTCTGCTGGGCAATGCTGCGGATCTATTGCCGCAGTTTGTGGAAAGGGGGGTAATCCCTGATGTGGTTACAGATCAGACCTCTGCACATGATCCCCTCAACGGTTATATTCCCAGCGGTTATAACCTAGAAGAGGCAGAAAAATTAAGAAATAGTGATCCGAAAAAACATATCCGCTTGGCCAAAGAATCTATGGGAGTACACGTGCAGGCAATGTTAGATCTGCAAAAACAAGGCTCTGTAGTCTTTGACTACGGCAACAACATCCGCCAGCAGGCCCAAGATGCAGGGGTCCAAAATGCTTTTGACTTTCCCGGGTTTGTCCCTGCCTATATCAGGCCTCTTTTTTGCGAAGGCAAAGGACCATTCCGGTGGGTAGCTCTTTCGGGGGATCCTGAGGACATCTACAAAATCGATGCAAAACTAATTCAGGAATTTGGCAATGATGAGAGGTTAGTGCGCTGGATTGAAATGGCCCGGGAACAAGTAGCGTTTCAAGGCCTGCCCTCCAGAATCTGTTGGCTGGGATATGGTGAGCGGGCTAAATTTGGCCTTTTAATCAACGAAATGGTGAAAACCGGAGAGTTAAAAGCACCTATTGTAATTGGCAGGGATCATCTGGATGCCGGTTCCGTAGCTTCGCCCCACCGAGAAACAGAAGGAATGAAAGACGGCAGCGATGCAGTTGCAGATTGGCCTTTGTTAAATGCTTTGGTGAACAGCTGTGCCGGGGCCAGTTGGGTTTCTCTTCACCACGGAGGGGGTGTAGGCATTGGCTATTCAATCCACGCAGGAATGGTTGTAGTCGCGGACGGCACCGCTGAAGGGGCTGAGCGCTTGCGGCGGGTCCTCACTTCAGATCCGGGCACGGGGATTATGCGGCATGCGGATGCCGGTTATAATTCTGCAGTTAAGGCCGCTCGGGAAAAAGGTGTAAAAATACCGATGCTGCCTCAAAAATAGAAGGGAGATTGTTGATGAGCCAAATAGTTCAATGTGTGCCTAATATAAGTGAAGGGCGCTGTTTGGATACGGTAGAAAAGATTGTTGATCAAGTACGCCGAACGGAAGGGATACAGCTTTTGGACTATTCTTCAGATCACGATCACAACCGTAGTGTTATTACCTACGTAGGGGATTTAAAGGCGGTTCAAGAGGCGAGTTTTAGACTAACCGAAACAGCGGTCAATTTAATCGATATGGAAAAGCACCAAGGTGCTCATCCGCGCATAGGAGCAGTAGATGTTATACCTTTTATTCCCATAGAAGCGGTGACTATGGAGCAATGCATAAAGGCCGCGGAGGCTTTGGGGCTGCGGATTAACAAAGAACTGGGCGTTCCAGTTTACTTGTACGGGGAAGGGGCTAAGCTGCCCGCAAGGAAGAATCTAAGTAACATCCGCAGGGGGCAATATGAAGGCTTGAAAGAGGCGATCAAAGAGAAGGATCGCCATCCTGATTTTGGTCAGCCTAAAATGCATAAAACTGCAGGCGCAGTTGTTGTCGGGGCCAGGCAGCCCTTAATTGCCTTTAATGTCAATTTGGGCACTGCCGATAAAAAAATCGCTGATAGGATTGCCAGGGCCGTTAGGGGAAGCGGCGGCGGCTTCAAGTACGTGAAGGGCATGGGGGTAGTTTTGGAAGAGCGGAACCAGGTTCAAGTTTCAATGAACCTTGAAAACTATGCTCGGACTCCTATCCATCGGGTCTTAGAAACAATCCGCCGGGAAGCGGCGCGTTATGGGGTGCCCGTAGTAGGCTCTGAACTGGTGGGTTTGGTGCCTCAAAAGGCCCTTCTGGACACAGCTGCTTGGTATCTCCAGTTGGAAAATTTCGCCACCCAGCAGGTCTTAGAAAATAGGCTGCGGTCCGGGGAGTGAGGGCGATTTGAGAAACAAAATCAAAGCGGATTTGATCATAAAGGGAGGCCAGGTTGTTGCCGGTGCAGGGCAGGCCCCTCCTATCCGCGGTGGGGACATGCAAAAACTAGCCGTTTCAGAGCAAAGCTGGATTGTCTGTACGGCAGAAAAAATCGCCGCTGTGGGCGAAAAAGAGGAAATAAGAGAAAAAATAAAAATTACCGGCAGGACAAGGATAATTGATGCTCAAGGCATGGTAATTACCCCGGGCCTGATCGATGCACATACCCATTTGGTTTTTGGGGGAACAAGGGAAGATGAGTTCTATCTGCGGGCCCAGGGCGCGGATTATATGGAAATAATGGCCGCGGGGGGCGGTATAGCAAGCTCTGTTAGAGCCACTCGTCAAGCAACTTTAGAAGATCTGGTGGCTTCGGGCCGGCAGAGGCTGCGGTGGATGCTGGAGATGGGTGTAACTACGGTGGAGTGTAAAAGCGGTTACGGCTTAGATCTCGCCACAGAACTAAAGCAGCTGGAAGCGGTGAAGATCTTGCAAAAGGAACAGCCGGTGGAGCTTGTGCCCACATTTATGGGTGCCCACGCCTGGCCGGCGGAATATAAAGGTAATCAAGAAGGCTACCTGGACTTTTTAATCAACACGGTTATGCCGGAGGTTAAAGAAAGGAATTTAGCCGAATATGTAGATGTTTTTTGCGAAACAGGTGTCTTTTCCGTAGAACAAAGCCGGCGAATTTTAACCGCGGCGCAAAAAATGGGTTTTGGCGCTAGAATCCACGCGGAAGAAATGAGTACTTTAGGCGGCGCGGAGTTAGCTGCGGAATTGGAAACAGCAAGCGCTGATCATTTATTAATGATTTCAAAGCGGGGTATTGAGCGGCTCAAGGAAAGCAGCGTTATGCCCATTTTGCTTCCGGCCACCGCTTTCACCTTACGCAGAGATTATGCTCCCGCCCGTAAAATGTTGGACGCAGGCTTGCCGCTTGCTTTAGCAACGGATTTTAACCCTGGATCCTGCCCTGCGGCGAACTTAGCTTTGACCATGTCTATCGCCTGCCTCTACATGGGCTTAACGCCGGAGGAAACTTTTAATGCCGTTACCTTGAATGCAGCTTACTCTTTGGGCCGCGGGGCCCGTCTAGGTAGTCTAGAAGTTGGTAAACAAGCAGATTTAGTGATCTTTGAAGTCGATCAATACCAAAAGATCCCTTACTTTATTGGCGTTAACTTGGCGAAATTTGTAATAAAAAAGGGTTCCGTCGTAGTTGGTTGAATAAAAATGAAAAAAGTGGTGGTGATACTTTGTTAACTTCTTTACCGGTTCCGGAATTTTTAGCTGAATTTGCTTCGGATAAGCCTACTCCCGGCGGGGGGAGTTCCTCTGCTTTTGCAGGCGCTTTGGCCGGCGCTTTAGTACAAATGGTAGGGCGTTTAAGCGGAAAAGAGCAGGCCCAATTAGTTGCTAAGAGCGAAATCTTAGTCACGCAGTTAACCCATATGGCCAATTGCGATGCGGATGCTTTTAATCAAGTTATGACAGCTTATAAAATGCCCCGCGCTACTGCAGAGGAAAAAAGCCGCCGGACAGATGCTATTCAAAGAGGTACTAAACTGGCAACAGAGGTTCCGCTGCGGGTAATGGAGCTGTCGCTTGACGTCCTCCGCTTGGCCGGGCAGATAGCGGTGCAGGGTAATACCAACGCCTTAAGTGATGCGGGGGTGGCGGGCTTGTTAAGTGCTGCGGCCGTAAAAGGGGCTTATTACAATGTCTTAATTAATCTGCCCGGCCTAAAAGACCGTGACTTTGTAAAGTCTATCAGAGATAAACTAAAGGGGATTTTGGGCGAAGCAGAAAAGCTGGAAACGGAATTAGCGGCTTACGTGTTAAAAACCTTGCAATAGCGAAATATAGGGCTGCGGGGCTATTTCTTTTTGCCCCGGCTATAACATTTAGATTGGGCTCGGAACACCCAGATTATTGGTCCCGTGTTTAAAAAACCTAATCCCGGTTAAAGCCGAGCTGTGTCCGCGGGAATTAAAAAGCCCAAAGAGGCAGGCTTTAAATGAGTTTCGGCTCTTGCGCCCAGCCGCCGCTTGTGATAAAATTAAGCCAGCTGGAAATAAAACAAGCGATGAAAGAATTTAGTAGTTGCCCCTGGTCACAAAAAAGGAAGAGCGGATTGGCCAGTGGGAAACCTGCTGGCTGCGGGCATGCGAAATACACTCAGGAGCTTGTGCGGGTGCCGTCCGTTAAAGCGGCATAGAGGCGCTTTATGGCGTAAATTAAGGTGGTACCGCGGGTTCTCTCGTCCTTAGGGGAACCCCTTTTTGATATTTCAAAGGGGGAATTGCTGTGGTTAATGTATTTGATATCCTAGAGGAAAGGGGCTTTGTTGAACAATGCACTCATCCTGAAGATTTACGGGAGTTATTGGGCAGGGAACAGATAACCTTTTATATTGGCTTCGATGCCACCGCCCCCAGCCTGACAATGGGACATCTAATTCCCATTATGAGCATACTCCACATGTACAGGGCAGGGCACCGTCCCATTCTGGTACTTGGCGGAGGCACTACTATGATTGGCGACCCCTCCGGTAAATCGGAGATGCGCCAGATCTTGAGCAAGGATACCATTGACGAAAATATCGAAGGGTTTAAACGCCAGTTTTCCAGGTTTTTAGATCTTGATGACGGTTCTACGCTTGTAGTCAATAACGCTGATTGGCTTTTGGAGTTAAATTTTATGGAGTTCATGCGCGATGTCGGGCAGCATTTCTCCATTAACCGGATGCTCAGCTTGGAGACTTATAAATCTCGTTTGGAGACGGGCCTTACCTTTCTGGAATTCAGTTACCTCTTAACCCAATCCTACGATTTCTTGGAACTTTTCCGCCGTTATAATTGCCGTTTGCAAATGGGAGGCAATGATCAATGGTCTAATATTTTAGGCGGCTATGAATTGGTGCGCAAAGTAGAAAGGAAATCTGTTTTTGCCCTTACTGTGAAACTGCTGACGACCAGTATGGGTCAGAAAATGGGTAAAACCGAGGCGGGAACGGTCTGGCTTGATCCTGAACGTACTTCTCCCTATGAGTTTTACCAATATTTGCGAAACGTTGACGATGCAGATGTAGGCAAAACATTAGCCCTCTTAACCTTCCTACCCATGGACGAAGTCCGCCGCCTGGCCTCTTTACCCGGTGCGGAGATCAATCAGGCTAAAGAAATTCTAGCCTATGAGGTTACTAAATTGGTGCACGGAGAAGAGGAGGCGGGCAAAGCCAGAAAAACCGCCCGGGCTTTATTTGGGGGCAAAGGTGCAGATAAAGATATGCCCTCAACTAAATTTGATCGAAAGGATTTTCAAGAAGGGGTAGATCTTCTTACCCTGCTTACCAAGACCGGATTAGCAGCTAGCCGCAGTGAAGGGCGCCGCCTTGTGGAGCAGGGGGGGATCACGGTAGGTGAAAACAGAATTTTGGATTGGGGTAAAATTATCGCTGAGAAGGACTTCAACGGAGGCGAGTTGATCATTCGCAAAGGAAAGAAGGTTTATCACCGTCTAGTTTTACGGTAAGCTCGGTTTGAACTGGGGTTCAAACCCCAGTTTTTTATTGACTGCAAAACGGTTCTAGGATAAAATGGTTAGAGTATCTAACTATTAGATAAACAAATAAGATTAATAGGAGGGCCCTGTTTTGTTGGAAACGGATTTGGTGATGGACTTAATCGAAATCCTGGAAGGTTTGCGACGTTATCAGTGCTGGTACGGAAATCAGTCTTTGCCTATCCGCCATAATGAAATGATGCTTCTTCTATTTTTAAACCACAATCTCCGCCCCGATCACCTGGGTATTCAACCGTCTAAATTGGGGAAGATTCTCCGTTTAACTCGGCCTACTATTACTTCCCTGGTCAACTCCTTGGAGGAACAAGGCTATGTGGCCAGAGTTAACGATGATGAAGATCGGCGGGCTGTGTTTGTATGCCTGACTGCCAAAGGCCAAAAATTGGTGGATGAAAACCGGAAAGAATTTTTCCGCAATATCTCGGAAATTATGGAGTTTTTAGGCGAAAAGGATGCTCAGGAGCTAATTCGATTAATGGGAAGGATAAGGGTCTTTTTAAAGAAAAAAAGAGCGGGTTTAGATGGGAGAACAGTTGAATGTGGAGATTAAGGCAATATATAAAACCGTTTTTACCAATTGCATTAGCGGTTATGGCCCTTGTTTTTTTGGAAGTTATGGCCACTCTTAAATTGCCGGATCTAATGAGTGAAATTGTTGATTTGGGCATCGCCCAAGGAGACATCCCCTTGATTTGGAGAACCGGCGGGGTAATGCTTTTGGTGGCCTTGGCGGGGGCCTTCTGCGCCGTTTTAAGTAACCTTTTGGGTTCTCTTGCCGCTACCGGGTTAGGGCGGGATTTGCGTATTGCCCTGTTTTCCCAGGTGGAAAGATTTGCCCCCCAAGAATTTAACAAGTTTGGTACGGCTTCTTTAATTACTCGGACTACAAACGATGTCCAACAGATGCAGATGGTGTTCTTAATGACCCTGCGCATGGCTTTGCGGGCGCCCTTAATGGCCGCCGGAGGCGTTTTAATGGTGGTAAAAAAAGACAGCCGCCTAGCCATGATTTTACTGGCTTTAATACCTGTAATTGGTGTTATGATAGCTATTGTGCTAACCAAAGGAGTACCTCTTTTTAAAAGTCTTCAACACAAATTGGATCGCCTAAATCTTGTTCTGCGGGAGCAGCTAATGGGGGTCCGGGTTATTCGCGCCTTTGATCGGGGAATGCACGAAAGGGAACGATTTGGAAGGGCTAATCTAGATTTGACCCAGACAACATTAAAGGTTAATCGGATTATGATCACATTAATGCCTGTAATGACCCTCCTGATCAATTTTACCAGCATCGCTATTATCTGGTTCGGGGCGAAAAGGATCGATGCGGGTCTAATGCAGGTTGGGGATATGATGGCTTTTTTACAGTACTCGATGCAAATCCTTTGGTCAATCATGATGTTATCCATGCTTTTTGTCATGCTGCCCAGGGCTTCCGCTTCCGGGGAACGCCTTGTTGAGGTCTTGGAGACAGCCCCTTCCATTCAAGATCCGCCGCGGCCTCTTTCGCCGCGGCCCGGTGCGGGGATTTTAGAATTTAAGAACGTTACTTTCTATTATCCTGGAGCAGAAGTCCCAGTTTTGAGCGACATAAGTTTTACAGCAAGGCCGGGTCAGGTCACGGCTATCATTGGAGGCACCGGATCCGGAAAGTCTACCCTTTTAGATCTCATCCCGCGCTTTTATGATATTCAATCCGGCAGCATCACTTTAGACGGCGTTGACATTAGGCACATGGCCCAGGCTGATTTACGCTCCCGCCTGGGTTATGTACCCCAGCGGGCGGTCCTGTTCTCCGGCACTATTAAAGAGAATATCCGTCACGGAAAGAAAACCGCGACTGATCAAGAAGTGGCCGCCGCGGCCCGCACGGCTCAAGCGGCTGATTTTATCGAAGAACGGGAAGAAGGGTACGATTCCTATATTTCCCAAGGGGGCACTAATGTCTCCGGAGGACAAAAACAGCGTTTATCAATTGCTAGGGCTTTAGCCCGGAAACCCCAAATTTATTTGTTGGATGACACATTTTCTGCCCTTGATTACAAAACAGATGCCAAGCTAAGGCGCGAATTGGCCCGGAGCGCCAATAACGCAACCACAATTATTGTGGCCCAGCGGGTGAGTACGGTCCTTTCCGCTGAACAGATTATCGTTTTGGACGCCGGTAGAATTGTTGGGCGGGGGACACATCAAGAACTATTGTCCCACTCGAAAGTCTACCAAGAAATCGTGGCTTCGCAATTGGACGAGGAGGCAGTATCGTGAGTAAAGAAAATTCCGGGAGGGGGCCCCGTCACCGGGGCGGTGGATACGGCCCCCGCGGTATTGGCCGCCCTGTGGAAAAAGCGAAAGATTTTAAAGGCAGCCTAATGCGCCTCAGAGATTATATGCGGCCCCACGCCTGGGGGTTGCTCCTTGTCTTAATACTGGCTATTTTAAGCGCCGTCTTTAATGTCTTCAGTCCCAAGATCATGGGCCAAGCTACTACCATTTTATTTGAAGGAATGCTGGCTAAAATGAGAGGAATCCCCGGTGCCCAAATTGATTTTTCGGCAGTGGGCAGGATTTTGGTTGTTTTAGCCTCCTTATATTTTGCCAGTGCTTTGTTTGGCTTTTTCCAGCAGTTAGTTATGGTGGGGATAGCTCAAAAGACGGTCTTTAAAATGCGGGAGGATATTAGTGAAAAACTAAGGCGTCTTCCTTTAAAATATTACGACGCCACCGCACACGGCGAGGTTCTCAGCCGTGTTACCAACGATGTCGATACTGTCAGCCAGAGCCTTCAGCAAAGTATTACCCAAATGCTTCGCTCCGCAATTAGCATTGTGGGAGTATTGATCATGATGGTAAACATTAGCCTGCCCATGACTTTAATTACTTTGGGAATGCTTCCGGTTAGTATTGGCATTAGTGTTTTTATTGCTTCCCGCTCCCAAAAGTTTTTTGTTCGCCAACAGCGCATTTTAGGAGAGTTGAACGGGCATGTAGAAGAAATTTATACTGGGCACACTATTGTCAAAGCCTATGGATTAGAAGAAGAGGCCGTAACCCGGTTTAAGCAGTTAAATGATGAACTCTACGATAACGGTTGGAAAGCCCAGTTTGTCTCCGGAATCATTATGCCTTTAATTGGATTTGTGGGTAATATTGGTTATGTAGCTATCGCCATAGCCGGGGGCCTTTTTGCTTCCCGGGGGATTATTGCCCTTGGCGATATCCAAGCTTTTGTCCAATATTCACGCCAATTTACCATGCCCATTACTCAGATGGCCAGCATTGCTAACGTGCTGCAATCAACGGTGGCCGCGGCGGAGCGGGTTTTTGAATTATTGGATGAAGAAGAGGAGCTACCCGACAGCCCCGCAGCTGTCAGCTTGGATAAACCTCAAGGTGAGATCGTTATGCGCCGGGTAAGTTTTGGATATGATCCATCTAAACCGATTATAAAAAACCTAGATTTGGAAGTTAAGCCGGGACAGATGGTGGCCATTGTCGGCCCCACCGGTGCCGGTAAAACGACCCTAGTTAATCTACTAATGAGGTTTTATGACGTAGGGGAAGGAAGCATTACTTTTGATGGGCGGAACATCATGGATTTGAAACGGGGCAGCCTTCGCACCATGTTTGGCATGGTTTTGCAGGATACTTGGCTTTTTGAAGGAACTGTAAGGGAAAACATCGCCTATGGGCGCCAAGGAGCTAGTGAACAGGAAGTGGAGGCGGCGGCGAAAGCTAGTTATGTGGATCATTTTATCCGCACATTGCCTGACGGCTACGAAACTGTTCTTTCTGAGGACGCAGCCAATATTTCACAAGGCCAAAAACAACTGCTTACTATCGCCCGGGCTATCTTAGCCGATCCAGCGGTACTAATTCTTGATGAGGCAACCAGTTCTGTAGATACGCGGACTGAACGCTTAATTCAAAAAGCCATGGGGCGGCTTATGAAAGGGCGAACCAGTTTCGTTATTGCCCACCGCCTCTCTACCATTCATGATGCTGATCGCATTTTAGTTATTAAACAGGGGGAGCTGGTGGAAGAAGGCACTCACTCTGAACTGCTGGAACTGGGCGGATTTTATGCCGAATTATACCGTAGTCAATTCCTTACGGCGGCTTCTGAGGTGGGATGATCTTTTCCAATCCGGCGGCAATATTCTATTTACGAAGGGGGGTCGGCGGTAAATGCCGCGAGTTGTAATCGGTATGTCCGGAGGGGTAGATTCCTCCGTCGCCGCAATGCTTTTAAAAGAAGCG
>JAAYRS010000062.1 GCA_012518645.1 Bacillota bacterium | reverse complement strand
GGATCTACCACAGCCACATTAAAGATTGTACCCTGGGCCATAAGCTAGGGTAACGTCTTTTCCACCGAACCCAAATGAAAGATTGCATTTGATGTTCCATTCTCTTTAGCATTACGCTTGGCATCGAGATGGCTTCTGGTCCAATCTCCAGGCCATGAACGGTTTTAGCCTTGGTCGGCCAGAAATAATAAAATTACTATTTTATTTTTCCCACTACGCCCCCCTTGCCCTTTGCTCCATTTAACTTATCGGTGGTAAACAACAAGTTCCTAAAATCATGACAGCATCCCTAAATGTAGTTGGCCAACTGAGCAATTCCGTAATGGTAATCCTGTTTCCTTCTCCCATGGCCATTTAGCCAAAAGAAATGCCCCGTGGTATAGAGCTTAATTGCCTGCTTTTCCACGGGGCGGGTTGTATTCATCAATGGTTCAAAAGGTCAACTGGGGCACAACAGGATTGCCTCACTGGGTTAAAGAAAAGCCCGCTAGTATCCTTCACTAAAACAATTCTTCAAAACGATTGGCCTTAGCTTGCATGGCATTTCCCCTCCCGCCGCCGATCGGGATACGGTATGCACCTGCCAGAAGCTACGTCCCCGTGGCAGGCGTCCCCGTAGTAGGATTTGTTAAATTAGTGTAAACAACGCCCGAAAGGCCCATGTAGACGGCGCTGCGAAGCCCCTGGGGTTTCATGTTCACTTGGGGTTTGCAAGGCTTGTTTTTACTTTCCCCTAAGAATAGTTACGACCGCCGGTTGATCATATCCTTCACTAATGATTGCCCGAAATCGCCAGTCTCCTTTTGTTCTAGCATAAAAAGCCTTTTTATTTTCAGTTTGCCTTATCTCGTCTATGGTTTTTAATTCGCGGATAATTGTTCCCAGGGCCTGCTCATAGCTCATCCAAGGTGCCAATCTGCTTCTGAATTGCTCTACTGCATGGGGGGTAATGAAAAATTCGCCTTCTATCATGATTCACGCCCCTTAAAGCGTTACAAAATCTTTTAATTAATCAACTCAGCTATAACTCTATTTTTCTCGCGTTGCTTACGAGATGGTTTTCTCCAATCTCCAGTGTTTTGCCAATATCTCCTTAATGCTTGTGCGGCTATCTTTCCTTCTTCCGCGGGTAGTGCTAAAACTTCATTATAAATATCACTTTTGCTCGCTTCGATCTCAGCTTGAGCATTACCTAGATTATCAATTTTATACGCCACGCGTTCGCCTTCAGTTAAAGTTGCTAAATATGCTTCTAATTTCTTCTGTTTTCTTTGCTTTCTTAATTTTTCGCGTTCTTGTTCAATCTTTTTTCTCTTTTCCTTTAGTAAATCTGTAAGTACTCCATCTGTAACATCCCTTACAGTTTCAAATTTTCCATATCCTGATGTTGTTTTACCACCGATACCCAACTCGGTTAGAGCACACTTGAGCCATTCACTTGTAGTGTTAGTTAAAAGTTCCATATTTGGGGCTTTGCGATTGACTGTATAAAAGATTCTCATACTTGCTGCCTTTATTCCTAAGAAGTCT
>JAAYRS010000061.1 GCA_012518645.1 Bacillota bacterium | reverse complement strand
GTTTTCTTTCCTAAGCCCGCCGCCGTAAACCACGTTAATTGGAATTCTAAACTCAGCGTAAACTAAATCCTTAATTAGCTTGGCCACAAACGAAATATAATCCCTATCAGGCGGGGTTTTTCCCGGCCCAATAGCCCAAATAGGTTCGTAACCAATCACAATTTCCCGGGCCGGCAAATATTTACTTACGCCGCGTAAACCTTCAACCAACTGGGTTCGGAGCACTTTCTTAATGCGCTTTTTTTGTTCTGTTAGGGGGCCTACCCCTCGTTCTTCGGCGGTTTCTCCAATGCAGAGTAACACATTTAATCCCGATTGCAAGGCTTGTAAAACTTCTTGGTTGATAAGGGAATTTACCGCGCTTTGTGCTTTGCTGGCGATACGGGGATTTTCGGCAATTTCTGGTGCAAAGGCGCTCATAATTCCGAACTTATCCTGCCGTTCTTCAGAATGTCCGATAATACTCCAAGTGCAACCTAAGTTTTTGGCTGCAACTGCAGGTAAATTAGTGGTAAAGGCGCCGAAATTTCCGCTAGGACTAATGTTTTCCCGAAAAACACCTTGGCTACCAATGAGAAAGGCCCCGTCAGCACTGGATGCTGCGGCGTAAATTAAACCTTCCGGTACAAAAAAGACAAGGCGGATATCGTTTCGTTTAGCTAAGCCTAGTTGGCGGCAGGAGTGAATTACGTTCTTTATCCACAGAATAGGATCGTTTTCAGGGCATACCCCGCCGAATTTTCTAGGCACCTCAAAACGCTTGAGATTAACAAAGATGTCACACATTTAAACTTCCCCCTTAATGCCAATAATTTCAGTAGCGTAACTTGCAGATGAAATGGTATCACCCATCCCCACCGTTATTACCGGATCCGCAACCACCTGGGCCGGCACTAAAATTACATAGTGATCGTCCAGCTCGGCGATTCCGGTGTTCATAAACTGGCTTAGATCCAGTGTATGGGCGCGTTTTTCCTGCAGTTCCTTAGCAAAGACCTGAAGTTGTTGAAACCCTAAGCTCGATAGAGGCACTATGGCGGCCTCGGGCAATTCTTCCAAAGTGACAAAACCTCCATGCAAAGCTTTGCGAGCATTGACTGCCGATCCGAACAGACAGGCTTGACGAACTTTTTCTAAAGGAGATGGATAAGGCTTAGAGAGGACAAGTACGTAATAACCGAGGTTATGTACGTGGATTCTTTCGACTCCAAGTTTTTCTTTTAAAGCGTAGGCTCCTTCATACAAAGCGTAAGCCCGCTCATTTTCCCTAATTTCTTGGGCCAGCTTTTGAAAACCAAAAGAGTCTAACACCTTGGCGATTTCGATCTCATTGATTCCAAAACTATCGATTTGCTGGGTGATAGTGGAGAGCATCTCCAGTTCCATTTCTCGTTCTTTAGCTGGAACATATTCTAAGTGTATTTTTAAAGCCGGATTCTTGCTGCGAAATAAACGAAGTGCATTTAGACTTTCCTGAAAATATTTTCGGCGGGCGTAGGGGTTTTCAGGTTCCGGCCCTCCTAGATGGTAACCGGCTACAAATCCTACTTGACACTCCACGCCCAACTCCGTTAAATGGGGTTTTAGCTTAGGGGCGAAATTCAAACCAAGGTTAGGAATTTTGCTGGCTAGAATGATTCTGTTAGCTCTCGGTGTAATAATTTTCATAAAACCCAAATCGTAGCACTCGTTTTTTCTATACTCAAACACCCAAGGAGAGTGGGTGGGATCATCTGCTTTTACACAGCTGTGTAAAGGTTGTAAGTGAAGCCGGTTTTCCTGCACGGACGGGTAAAGAATCCCTGGGTTCATCACCGCGGCTTGCTGCGGGGATAGGATAGGAGAGTATAACAAGGATCTTGCCCCTAAAAAGGACATCTGGTTAGAAATAATTCCTGCTTGTCCCCCCAATTTGTGTTCCGTTTCTGGAAACATCTTTTTTAGCCAGTTCATTAATGGGGGGGTTTCGCAAATTACGAACAGCGATTTACCGCCGCGCAACCCCTCTAATAAAAGAGCTATGAAATCCTCAGGCGAACGCACCGATTTCAAGGGGTCTGTAAGCCTTTTTTGTATTTTCGCAGGATTCAAAGAGGGGTTACTGCTGATCAGGTTGCGGACTACTTGGGGGGTAAGACTAACAACAATGTCAACATTAGCGTTGAAACCGGAAAAAGTTGTCCCGTTCCAAGACAGTCCAATAGCCGATTCCAAATGTGTTTGCCATGCTTGTTTTATAGATAAATCCTTCATCGGGATATTTCCTTCTTCTTTTTCATTTGATTTTTCCAGAGGGATCCTTGACCGGAACAGCCCAATAGGCGCATTTTTTTCTGGGCTAACTTTTGTACGGCCTCCCGGGCCGGGCCTAAGGTCTTGGACGGTTCAAAAGATGTTGTTTCCTTAATTGTTTGGCGTAATGCATTAGTAAAGGCGATCTTTAGCTCTGTAGCCACATTAAATTTTCGAACCCCTAGTTTAATGCTTCGGCGGACTTGGGAATCGGGAATAAGGGAACCTCCGTGAAGTACGATGGGAATGTCCAACACTTGCTGGATGGCCTGAAGGCGTTTTAAATCTAGATCCGGCTTCTTTTGATATAGGCCGTGGCGATTACCAATGGCCACAGCTAACGCATCTACACCGGTTTTTTGTACAAACTCCAGGGCCTGCTGTGGATCGGTAAGAGAGCTTTGGGCAATTTGAAGATCGTCTTCCGCGCCGGCGATGGCTCCTAGTTCGCCTTCAACTGAAGCACCTACCTCCCGGGCTAGTTTTACCGCCTCTTGCGTACCCTTTATATTTTCTTCAAAAGGCAATTGGGATCCATCGAACATGACAGAGGAAAAC
>JAAYRS010000060.1 GCA_012518645.1 Bacillota bacterium | reverse complement strand
TCAAGGCTTTCTTTATTCCGCCAAAAAACCCGCCTTCCTTAAAGCGTGCCGGATTTTTTCCATAGCTTCATCATCGGGGGCTTCAATGCCGTGCAGATGGTAACCGCCGGTCAACACCAACAGAGGCTCCGCTTCCATCCTGTCCATCTTTTGAACAAACTGAGCCACATCATCCCTAGTGGACAGCTGCAGATTAGCGGTTAACTCTCCGTACAAGGGGTGTTCCACGGTAACATCCACAACTGTGCCCCCTTGATCTACAATCAAATTCAATTCTTCGGCGATTTCTTCAAGATCATTGCTGTGCTTCACAGCCACCGTCCCTTTATAAGGACGGAAATGATCGGCGGAATAAAGAAAATAACCCTGAGGGGTGGCCACTATTTTTTCCCCGCCGGCCCTTAAAACGGCAATATCGCCCACAATAACCTGCCTGGTTACCCCTAAAGCCGAGCTTAACCAGGAACCGGTGGTAGGCCCGGATGCTTTCCTTAAATACTCCATTATTTCCGCCCGGCGTTGTGCTTTGGACATAAAAAACCCTCCTTTCCCTCTTTAAGTTCTTGTCAAAAATTATATTCTATTGTATCATACAGTTGTATATACACTTGTATAAATAATAGAAAAGAGTGATCGCCAATGCGCCTAACCATTAAAGAACTGCTTTACGGAGCTTTACTTACCGCTCTGGCCTTGTTAATCCCTTTGGCCTTCCAGGGCTGGCTGCAGGTGGCCATCCCCCCGTTTTCCGCTACCTTGGGCAGCCATGTTCCCTCTATGCTGGCCTTAACCATCAGCCCCTGGGTTGCCGTTTTAGTGGGCCTTGGTTCCAGTTTTGGTTTTTTAATCACCTTAGGCCCCATTATAGCTCTTAGGGCTTTTATCCACGTTTTCTTTGGAGCTGCAGGCGCTTTACTCTACCGCCGGGGCTGGCGGTTGTGGCAGGCTCTCCTTTTAGTCCTGCCCATCCACGCCTTAGGTGAGGCTTTGGTCGTCTTGCCCTTTGGTTTCGGCTGGTACCAGGCCCTAGTTTTAATTGGCCTCGGCACCGCCCTGCACCACTTAGCCGACGGGGCCATCACCGTCGTTTTATACGCCGCTTTGAAAAAGGCCGGGCTATCTGTAACCAGCTCCCCTCCTTCAGTCTAACTCTGCCAATACCAAGTGGGCCTGCACTTGAGAATCGTCATCCAAAACCAGCGGCGGGGAGCGGTAATAGTAATCGCCCCGATCTAAAAGGCCCGCCTTTCCCATATCCAGCCAGGCCTCAACCCTATAAAGGCCCGGGGCCAAGACAAAAGGTTCCAATTCCCCGTCCCGGAGGGGTTTTTCGAATGTTTTTACCTGCTGCCAGGAACCTCCTGCTTTTTTCTCCACGGACACTTGGAAGGAGACAGCCTCCTCCAGGGCCCAATAAGCGTTAAGCAGGCCGTGGCCATAATCCCCATCCCAGCCCGCGGGACCTAAATCCACAGCCGATGCTTCTAAAATCGGGCCAATCCGGCTGGGTTCAATGCCCCGGGCCAGCATTAAGTTAATAACCCCGGAAACATGGGGTGCAGCAAAAGAAGTGCCCGCGGCTTCCCGCCCCCGGCCCGGCAAGCCCGGGCTTTCCAAGG
>JAAYRS010000059.1 GCA_012518645.1 Bacillota bacterium | reverse complement strand
CCGCAAGCAGGGGCTGCCTTTCTAATTTCATCCCGTAGCCGGCCATCAGTTTTTCAATTTGTTCTATTTGATCGGAATTAAGCCTGCCTTGCTCTAAAAACAGCCTTGCGGATGCCCCGGCAAAAAAGCTCTGAGCAGAGGAAAGCTGTTTCTCTAAAGTTTCAATCACCCGGGGAAACAAGGCCCCGTTTTTAATAGTGATCACTAGTCCATCTTGACTGCCCTTAATCCGGCAAACATCATTCTGCATACCCATGCTCCTGCCCACTCCTTAATTCACACCGCTTCTTGTTTCTGCAAAAACCGCGCGGATTCCTTCCTTACTCCTCATTTTCTTGCTCTTCGAAGCCAAAATAGCTGTCCAAAATCCGACGGACTATGGGCCCGGCAGCCGAGGCCCCGCCCCCGCCCTGCTCCACAATAACCGCCACCAAAATTTCCGGTTCTTCCACAGGGGCAAAAGCGACAAAAACACCATTAGAAAGCCTGCCGGGAATCTCCCATGTCCCGGTTTTGGCCGCCACCGGGATCGGAAAATCCGCTAAACTGGTTCGGGCCGTACCTCTGGGATGCTTAACGGGGGCCGTAAGAAGATGGCGCAGCAGTTCCCAATTCTTTTCTTTGGCTTCCACCGTTTTAGATAGTTTCGGCTCGCTTTGATAAATAACAGTACCTTCAGGAGTGAGAATCTCTTTTACTATTTGCGGTGTGTAAATCTTACCTTTAGTAGCCACCGCTTGGTAAACCTGGGCAATTTGCAGTAATGTCATTTGATGAAACCCTTGTCCGATAGAAATCTGTTCAGTATCGGAAGGATACCAATTTCTCTCGGAAGCGGGCTGGTCGCTAAACGCCTTTTCTTTCCATTCCCTGCTCGGTAAAAGGCCTTTGGATTCACCCGGCAAAAGCTGAAGGCCTGTGGGGGAACCAAAGCCAAAGGCTTCCATCCATCGGGAGAGATTATCGATCCCAACCTGCACACCGTGTTCGGCGAAATAATGATTGCTGGACATCCCCACTGCATCATACATATCAATTAAACCAAAGGGGGCCTGATTGTTGGTGATTACCCAGTCCCTAACACCGTATTTACTAATTCCAGTAGCATTAAAACGTTCCGTCGGGCTGATAACATTTTCTTCTAAAAGTGCCAAGGCCGTCACAGGTTTAAAGGCTGAACCGGGCCCATATAAGGCCTGGGTAACGCGGTTAAAGAATGGCCGCTTTTGATCTGCACTTAGTTCTTTGTAATAAGTATTCCGCTCAGTCACATCCAGTAGGCGTTCTGGGCAAAAACTCGGTATGCTGGCCATTACTAAAACTTCTCCGTTTTGGGGGTTCACGGCCAAGATTCCTCCGGTTTGGGTTCCGGGGTTTTCTTCCAAAGTCTCAATATGTTCTAAAAAAGCCCGTTCCGCAACAGCCTGCAAACGGCGATCCAGAGTAAGCACAATATTATAACCGGGGATTGGGTCTAAAATATTTACATTCCGCAAAGGCCTGCTCAAAGCATTTACTTCCACAGTCAGCATGCCTATTTCACCGCGCAGTAAATTCTCATAGGTTTGTTCAATACCGCTCTTTCCCACTAGGTCGCTGCCTCGATAGCCGGCTCCGTATTCCCGCAGCTCAGCAGCGTTAATAATTCCTAGATGGCCAATTAAATGGCTAGCCAGATCCCCGTAAAGGTATTCCCGGACAGGCTCTTTTTCGATAAAAACCCCCGGCAGATGAATCCTATTTTCCTCCAAAGCCACCACCGTTTCCGGATCAACATTGCGTCTGATGCGCACCGGTTCGTAGGGAAAACCCCGTCCTTTTTCCACGGCTTCTTCTAATTCTTCGGGGCTTATTCCCAAAAGCTCACAGAGTAGCTCCACGTTTTTACCGGCTTCTTTAGGAAATCCGCCGGGCACCAGGGAGACCGTGAAAGAAGCCCGGCTTCTGACTAAAACTTCCCCGCGGCGATCACGGATTTCCCCCCGAGGGGACATCACTCGAAGCTGGCGCATGCGGTTACCGTCCGCCAAGCGGGCATAATGCTCACCTTTAATCATTTGCAGATACCAAAGGCGGCCTACAATGATCACCGCTAAAGCAAGAATCAAAGAAAAAAGAAGGAGAAGACGCTTTTCAGTATCTTTATCCGCCATTTAACGTCACCCCGTTCTTTTAAGCAATTCGTCCCAATAAATAATTCGCCGATTTAGAAACATTAAAGGGCGAAATAAAACAATACTAATCAGCCCGTTTAAAAGGCCTACCCCCAGCAGAGTTTTCCAAATAAGCGGAGACCAAGGGATAGCCAGGCCGAAGGCAGCCTTGCCCAGTAAGTACAACAGCTGCGCCGCCAAAGTCCCTCCCAAAATTGTGAAAAACCGAACCAGGAGGTTTTCCTTATACAAGCGGCGTCCCGCTAAACCTAATCCAAGGGCTGCACACATCGTGGCCACAGCACCCAACCCAATAAACCGGCCTGTAAGGAGATCCTGGAAAAGACCCCCCATAAAACCAAAAATTGCTCCGCTGACAGGCCCTTCTATCATTCCGGATAAAAGGGCGATCAATAAAACCAACTGCGGTTGAACACCAAAGAGGACTAAACCAGGGGGCCCCGCTGATTGGAGGGCTAATGCCGCCACGAAAATCAGCCCATAGCAAGCGTACCTCAAACTTTGCCCCCCTTTCTAGCCATCCGGCAGTACCACTAAGACATATTCTAAACGCGAAAAATTAACTGAAGGTCTGACCAAGGCAGCAAAAGACAGTTCATATTCCCTTGGTTCTACCGCAATTACTTCCCCCACTGAAATGTTTTTAGGGTAGATGCGGCTTAAACCGGAAGTCACGATTAGATCGCCTTCCTCCACTTCCGTGTCCCGCCCCAAAGGCGTGGCTATCATCATCCCGGCATTACTAGGATCGCCTTCGATCAACACCAAATCCCCGGAAGACTGGACTAATCCTCCCGTGGCGCTTTGGGAATCAGTTGCCAAGAGGACAATACTGGTATAAAGCGAACTGTTGATTACGGTGCCCACGATCCCCGCATTGGTAATCACCGCCATACCGCTGGCAACACCGTGTTTATGACCTTTGTTAATCGTGATGGTGCTTTCCCAATTGCTGGGGGAGCGCCCAATTACTTCAGCCACTAAAAGTTCGTGAGGCATGTCGCTTACAAAGTCAAGAGCCTCCCGCAGCCATTCGTTTTCCCGTTTATGGTTTTGAAGCGAAAAGACTTTTTGCTGCAAATCGAAAACCAAAGTTTCTAATTCCTTATTTCGGCGCTGCAGATCCCCTATGTTCCTAAAAACAGAAGTTGCCTGTCGAAAAAAGCGTTGGGCCCTGCTTAAAACAAGCTGCAGCGGGGCAAGAGCATCGCGCCAGGCACCTTCTAGGAAACTGATTTTAGGACGGGTTAAGGATGTGTAATGAATCGTTCCTATGAGAACAATAATTAGGACGATACCCAGAAGAATCTTCCAGCGGAGCAATTGTTCCAGCATAATTTCACATCCTGTTCTCCTTGCACAATAATATCAAAGGCCAAGAGCGTCCATTGACTATTCATAGCATTTCTTTTTCTAATGATAACGCCGGGGGCCCAATAAAATCCGCTGTAAAAGTTCAAAATGCCTTAAAACCTGGCCGGTCCCTTCCACCACTGCGCTAAGGGGATGTTCTGTAACGTGTACGGGCATGCCTGTCTCTTGAATCAATAATTGATCCATGCCCTCAAGTAAGGCGCCCCCGCCCGCAAGCATAATACCCCGATCCATAATGTCAGCTGCTAATTCAGGAGGGGTTCTTTCCAAAGTTACTTTAACCGCGTCCAAAATGTTTTGAATCGGTTCTTCTAAAGCCCGATGAATTTCCGTGGTAGATACCATTACAGTCTTGGGCAGGCCGCTGACTAAGTCCCGCCCCCGGACTTCCATCGTTTCTTCTTCATCTTGGTCTAAATAAGCGGAGCCGATCTGGGCTTTAATTTTCTCGGCGGTCCTTTCTCCAATCAAAAGATTGTAAGCCCGGCGAATGTGTTGAACAATGGCTTCGTCCATTTCATCCCCGGCGATGCGGATGGAACGCTGGGAAACAATGCCGCCTAAAGATATAACCGCTACTTCAGTGGTTCCGCCTCCGATATCTACAATCATAGTACCGGTAGGTTCTTGAACAGGTAAACCCGCCCCAATCGCCGCAGCCATGGGTTCCTCAATAACCCGGGCATCCTTAGCGCCTGCCGAGAGAGCCGCATCAATAACAGCTCTTTTTTCCACTTCCGTTACCCCTGAAGGCACAGAAACCACTACACGGGGCCTAAACCACCTAATCCGGCGGGTGGCCTTGGTCATAAAATCTTTTAAAAGGCGCTCTGTGATTTCAAAATCTGCGATAACTCCGTCCTTAAGCGGACGGATAGCTACGATATTTCCCGGCGTCCTGCCCACCATTTCTTTCGCCTTGTTCCCCACGGCAAAAATCTCATTGGTGTTGCGATCTATGGCTACAACTGATGGTTCATTAATAACAATGCCTTTTCCCTCAACAAATACTAAAGTATTCGCCGTCCCTAAATCAATTCCAATATTTTTCGCGAAGCGCCTAAACATGTAGTTACCCCTTTCCTTCACTATAACAAACCCTGTTCTCTAAAACTGAGGTAGCGATTGTCACCGACAATTATGTGATCTAAAACTTCAATCCCCAATAACTCCCCCGCCTTCCGCAGCCGTTCGGTAACGAGAAGATCATCTTTACTGGGAGTCAAATCACCGCTGGGATGATTGTGAACTAAGATTACGGAGGCGCTGCTCCGTTTAATCGCTTCTTTAAACATTTCCCTGGGGTGAACTAAAGAAGAATGCAAGTTGCCGATGGAAATAATCTTTTTGGCAATAACCCTGTGTTTGGTATTAAGCATGATTATCATAAAATGCTCTTTCTCTTCCAAACTCAGTTCACGCAGAACCATTTGAGCTGCATCTTGCGGACAGTTTACTATTCCTTGGAATTCCATTTTTGAATCAGCCAGGCGCTTGGCCAATTCAAAAGCTGCCAAGATGTCCGTGGCTTTAGCGGGCCCGATTCCCCTGACTTGTAAAAGCTCCTCATAACCGGCCGCGGACAAGTTTCGGAGAGAATCGAATTTAGCCAGAAGCTCCTCCGCTAAAGCTAAAGCTGATTTAGCCCTGCTCCCTGTTCGCAGAAGTATGGCCAATAATTCCTTATTCGCTAAACGGTGCACGCCGTGGCGGATCAGGCGCTCCCTGGGACGTTCTTCTTTAGGTAAATCCTTAATTTTAATTCGTCTAGCCAATCTAAACCCCTTCCAGCTCCCTGGGCAGGTTTAGGAAAAGACTTCAATACCGTGCTTTCTCAATTCTACAGCCAACCGGGGCATAGGCAGCCCCATAACATTATAATAACAACCTTTTATGCTTTCTACAAGTAGGCCCCCGAACCCTTGAATCCCATAGGAACCAGCTTTGTCAAACGGTTCCCCTGTAGCTAAATAGCCGTTAATTTCCAATTCCGACAGCTGCCGGAAACGTACCAGAGTTGTTTCCTTAAAGATGCGGACAGCTTGTCCCCCGCGCCCCAAAGCTACAACCGTGCTTACTTGATGTTGGCGGCCGTTTAAAGACTCCAACATGGCTCGGGCATGCCGGGTGTCTTTGGGCTTGCCTAAAATCCGACCGTCTAGGACAACAATAGTATCTGCCCCCAAGACTAACGAGCGGGGATAGCGAACACTCACCGCTAAAGCTTTGGAGCGGGCATTCGCTCTGGCTGCGGAGTCCGGATCACCGCTTTCAACCTCTTCTGTGGGGATTACTTGAACTGAAAAATCGAAGCCGAATTTTTCTAATAAATCTTTTCGCCGGGGGGACCGGGACGCTAATATTAAATTCATTCGCTGCTCCTTCTTTTTATTTAGGTGTGATAATTCAATATTCCCTTTTTGTTGCAGTTTCCCTCCTCGATTCAGCGGAGAGGATCCCCCTTAATTAAGGAACAGGCCGCGGACCTGTCCCGGGACTTTTTCCCGGCTTCTTCCCGCGTCTAGTTTTTAGCAGAAAGAATTTACGCCCGTTGCACTTGCCAAGAATAATCGGATAGGAGGCTGCCCGTGAAGTGAGCAGCCGATCTTCTACACCACCGCACACCGTTCGGTATACTGGCTTTAATTTCGGAGTAATAATCGCTAAAACCGGATAACCGCTTCGGATACTGTTCTTAAATAGGATAAGGCTGTGCGCAGTACGCCCAGTCCCGAATAGGTTTCCGGATATTCTCCGGGTGTACCCTTAAACGTCCCGCCCCTTTGTCAACAATCCATACCCGAGAATTTAATTTCCGAATATACCCGATTTAAGTTTTCTCCCGATCTACTTTTAGAAATGGGTTTTCGATAAACGGAATGATGTTTTCGGTGCAGCTGCTGCTCCCGCAGTATTCACCACCAGATTACGCACGCCGCACCCTTAAAAAGCAACCCTGCCGGGGCCCCCTTAAAGCTTGCCGCTGTGACGATGCCGGTGGGGTACGGAGATGGGGCCCAGATCTTTACCAATCTCCAGCAGATAATCATCCTTGGAGATGCGGTTTGTGTTAATTTTCCAGCCATCAAGATAATGTTCAGCGCTGCACCAGTCCCAAAGACACTTTAAGTCTTCTTCCAAGTCAACCCGGCGCCATTTAAATTCGTGTTCCACCCCTAATCCTCCTAGTAAGCTGCCTTAAGCTTAATGTCTTGATAGTAGTATTGGAGAATTTCGGGATAACCATACCCTAACAAGGCCATGCCCTGAGCCCCATACTGGCTCATCCCTACACCATGGCCGTAACCCCAAACAGAAAAAACCGTTTCGGTTCCCACAGTTTCCGCCGTAAACCAGGTAGAACGCAATCCCAACCGCTGCCTGATTTCCCGCCCGCTAAACCACTTTTCCCCCACCTCCACAGTTTTTACCCTTCCCGAGGGGTAACGGTCAATTATTTTAAAATTACCGGCTCGGGCAACTTCTAAAACCTCCGCTAATTTGGTCAAACTTAGACTGGCCGAAGAAAAGTGATGGGGTGACTCCGCACTGTAAGGATCCTCAACTGCCCGCAGATAGGGCAGCTGCTGCGTCCAATAGTGTTCGGAATTTTCGGTCCTGCCGCCACTTGTAGAATGGTAGACAGCAAGAATGGGTTCATCTTGATAGTAAGCAACAACTCCTTGGGTGCTGCGAACCGCCTTTTTTATCTTTTTCTGTAATTTAACAGCAGTTAAAAGGCCGTAACGTTTCATAAATTCCTCCCAGGAAATCCAGGCTTGGCCAGACTGGTAATCAGAAGATAAATGAGCCTCGGGATGCTCCGGGATCCGTTCGTCCCTTTCCATGCGGCGGTAGGCATAGGTCCGCGCGGCCACCGCCTGGGCCTTTAAGGCCTCTGGTTCAAAGCTGGCGGGCATCTCGGCGGCAACTACTCCCTGAACGTAATCTTCGAGAGTCATCCGCAGCAGGGTTTGAGATTCGCCGTCCCACAAGACAACCAGGGGAATCGAATCCGGAGAAAAAAAAGAGACCGCGCAACTGCGAACCAACAATGCCGGCAACCCCACCAAAAAGATAAATAAGATTATTAAAAGCAGACAAGATCGTCTCCGATATTTTCTGCGCCTTTTTAGCCTTTTCCTCAAAAAAACCCCTCCCGCCCAATTCATAACTATGAAGGGTAGGAGGGTTTTTATGCCTAAATCAAGTGGCCGCGCCAAGCCCTCTTTAACGGATCACTATTGCTTCGAAACCTTCTTCTCGAAGCCTTGCCGCCAACTGGTTCGCGTTTTCTAAAGAACTAAAAGCACCGGTTTGTACCCGGTAGGGGGCCTCTAAAGTCCTAATCACCTCGTAGCCTTTTTCTTTTAATAAAGCTACTAAGCGATCAGCATTGGCTTTTTCCGAAAAAACCCCCACTTGCACACGATACAAAGTAGGCGGAGGAGGCGATTTCTCCTTTTGTTCCAAAACGGGCTGGGATTCCAGGGGGGTATTAGAGGCAAAGCCGGCTGCAGGTGCAGCGGCTTCCTGCTCCGCCGCAAACTCCAATTTGCTTTTTTGCCGCGCCCAGAAGATCTCCGCCACATAATGGCCGGAAAGGTATCCTACGAAAACAAAGATGAGGCTTATGGTCACCAGGGTCACAATAAAATTTAATTCCTGCCGCATCCTCAACCCCCCCTGATTATTACTGCCCTCTTCCTACATTATTACAGATTGGGTCCGCAAATACCTCTTCACGGCCCCTACAAGGTAAAGAGAACCGCACACGCAAACCGGGGCTGTCTCCAAAGCGTTTTTTAAGGCCGAGCTGAGATCCGGAAAAGAATCTGCCGCCAGACCGCGGCCTACGGCATATTTCTTCAATATGCCGGGAGCCATCGGTGCTAAGCGCCCGCTATCCGCCGCAGTAAAAACAAACCGGCGCGCCGCGGGAAATAACGGCTCCATATATTTAGGTTCTTTACTGCCCAGCATTCCGAACACAATAGTAAAGGCAGGCAGACCCAATTCAGCTTGAAAATGACGCAGGCCTTGGGCTAAGGCCTTCAGCCCTTCTTGATTATGGGCCCCGTCCAAAAGTAAGAAGGGATCCTTGGAGACCATTTCCATCCGCCCCGGTAATTGAGCTTTGCTCATTCCTTCCCGCACCGCTGCCCCAGATATATTCCAGCCCAACTTGTTTAGTTCATCCAGAGCCAAAAGGGCCGTGGCAGCATTTTGGAGCTGGTGGGCGCCAAAAAGGCCGATTTGGATAGGGCCCCAGCCGGGGAAAACTAAACTGCCACCGGGCCACCCCCAGCCCAAGGGGATCCAGGCGGCATCCCGGGTACTGCGCCAAGAAGCCTTTTTCTGCAAAGCAATTTCCCGCAGTACGTTTTCTCCACTGGCAGGCAGGAGGCCGCCTACCACCGGGACGCCGGATTTGATAATGCCCCCTTTTTCTGCGGCGATCTCCTTTAAACTGGTGCCCAGGCGATCCGTGTGATCGTAGCCCAGCGAAGTAATTACTACTAATTCCGGATCAACCACATTGGTAGCATCCAATCGTCCCCCCAAACCTGTTTCCAGGAGGACAACATCAACTTGGGAATCCAAGAAATAGAGAAAGCCGATTGCTGTTGCTAGCTCAAATTCCGTAATGGGGCCCAGTTCCGGGTGGGAACTTTCCACGCGCCTAATTGCTGTTTCCGCCTGATTTGCAAATTTCTGTAGATCTGCTTCGTTAATAAAGGCCCCGTTAATTTGAAAACGCTCTTGATATTGTTCCAAATGAGGTGAGGTAAACAACCCAACCTTCAAGCCGCTTTCCTCCAAAACCCGGGCCAGCATATTTGCTGTTGAGCCTTTACCGTTAGTGCCGGCCAGGTGGATAAACTTAAGCCTATTTTGAGGGTTGTCTAATTCCGAGCAGACTAATTCAATGCGTTCCAGCCCTAGATGGCTGCCGAATCTTTTTCGTTTCCCTATAATCTCCATGGTTTTAATTCTGCATCTCCTGAAGTAACTTTAGCAACTGCTTCACTGTCGAAGAGTAAGCTTCCCTTTTCTGCCTTTCTTTTTCTACCACCCGCTTTGGTGCCTTTGTTATAAAGTCTTCGTTCGCTAATTTCTGTTCTGCACGTTGCAGCTCCTTTTGGGCATTTTCTAATTCCCTTTTGATTCGCTGCATCTCTTCTTTCAAATCAACTAAACCGGCCAAAGGAAGGAAGATACTAATTCCACCCACAACAGTGCTGACAGATTTTGCGGGTTTTTTACCCGGCTCTTGGAAGGTAAGATCTCCGATCCCGGCTAAATTGCGGATATCTCCTTCGTTTGCCTTTAGGCCGCCCAAGTCTTCTGCGTTCCCTTGAAAGATTGCCGTAATCTTCCTTCCCGGAGCAACATTCTTTTCACTGCGCACGGCCCGGACGGCAGTAACGGCGGCCATCACTTCTTCCATAGCCCGCTCTTGATCGGGGGCTGCGAATTCAGTTGGCTCCGGCCACGGAGCTACCATAATGCTGGGGCCGTGCTTAGGCAAACTCTGCCAAATTTCCTCGGTAATAAACGGCATATAAGGATGCAAAAGCTGCATAGTATGCTTAAAAACATACCACAAAACATATTGGGCCGCCTGTCTAGCTTTTTCACCCCTTCGGCCGTAAAGGCGGGGTTTGCTTAATTCCAAATACCAATCGCAGAGCTCACTCCAGATAAAGTTATAAAGCACCCGGGCCCCCTCACCCATATCATAACGTTCCATTAGCCGGGTGAGCTCGGCTGCGGCAAACTGATAACGGCTTAAAATCCAGTTATCAGCCGTGCTTAGTTCTAAGGAATCAAAACTGTGCTCCTCCGGATCGAAATCCTTGAGGTGCATTAAGGCAAAACGGGAGGCATTCCAGATTTTATTGGCAAAATTGCGGTAAGCCTCGGCTTTTTCCGGGACGAAGCGCAAGTCATTGCCGGGAGACACGCCAATTACTAAATTCATCCGCAGAGCATCAGCACCGTACTCTTCAATGGCATCTAAAGGATCCACCCCGTTTCCTAGGGATTTGCTCATCTTCCGCCCTTGAGCATCGCGCACCAGGCCATGGATGAGCACATCGCCGAAGGGCTTTTCCCCCATAAACTCGTAGCCCATAACAATCATCCTGGCAACCCAAAAAAAGATGATATCAAAACCGGTGACCAACACATTGGTCGGGTAAAAGTGTTCTAATTCGGGTGTTTTTTCAGGCCAACCCAGGACGGAAAAAGGCCATAAGGCCGAGGAAAACCACGTGTCGAGAACATCCGGATCCTGTTCTATTCGGTTAGATCCGCACTGCAGACATTGAGAGGGATCCTCAACAGAAGCAAAAGTTTTCCCGCAGTCCCGGCAATACCAAACGGGAATACGGTGGCCCCACCAAAGCTGGCGGGAAATGCACCAATCCCTCAGATTCTCCATCCAATGCAAATATTGTTTGCTAAACCGTTCCGGCACAAATTTAATTTCCCCGCTTTCAACTGCGGCTATAGCCGGTTTGGTAAGGGTGTCCATTTTAACAAACCATTGTTTGGAAATCAGTGGCTCTACCACAGTATGGCAGCGATAGCACTGCCCCACGGCATGTTCGTGAGCATCCACCTTAACCAGAAGTCCCAATTCTTTCAGATCCGCCACGATTTTACGGCGGCAGTCGTACCGATCCATCTGACTATAAGGACCCGCTTCTTCCGTCATTTTTGCATCGAGGCCGATCACTTGGATCTGCGGTAAGTTGTGGCGCAAGCCAATTTCAAAATCGTTTGGATCATGGGCGGGGGTAACTTTAACCATACCGGTGCCAAATTCTTTATCCACATAATCATCGGCAATTATAGGGACCTCTCGGTTAACCAAGGGCACTACCACTTTCTTACCCAAGAGGTGCTTATAACGCTGATCCTCGGGGTTAATTGCAACTGCCGTATCACCAAGCATTGTCTCCGGGCGTGTTGTTGCTATTTGAATAAAACCGCTCTGATCAGCAAAAGGGTACTTGAGATGATAGAGTTTCCCCTTTTCCTTTTCGTGTTCAACTTCGATATCAGAGAGAGTTGTACTACAATTGGGACACCAATTAACGTTATAATTACCTTGGTAAATCAGGCCCTTTTCAAAAAGGCGGACAAAAACTGTACGCACCGCCCGGGAACAACCTTCATCCATGGTAAAGCGTTCCCGTTCCCAATCCAAGGAGGCACCTAACTTTTTAAGCTGGTAAAGAATTTGGTTCCCATATTTTTCTTTCCACGCCCAGGTCCGTTCAATAAATTGATCACGGCCCAGATCATGCCTGGTTTTGCCTTCAGTTGTGCGCAAATGGTCCTCTACTCTAGCTTGCGTAGCAATTCCCGCGTGATCTGTGCCGGGCACCCATAAGGTGTTAACACCCTGCATACGTTTCCAGCGCACTAAAATATCCTGATAAGTATTGTCTAAGGCGTGCCCTATATGCAGTTCCCCGGTAATATTCGGAGGCGGAATCACGATGCAAAAGGATTCTTTGCCTTTTTCTACTTCGGCGTGGAAAAAGCCCTTTTCCTCCCAATAAGAATACCATTTATCCTCTACTTTTTTTGGATCATAAGTTTTAGCCATTAAGCCCACTCCCTGCTTTTGAAAATAAAAAAGACCTTTCTTCCTTTAAGGACGAAAAGTCAGGTTCGCGGTACCACCTTAATTCCCCCCACTCCAGGGGGCTCTCGGCGGTTATAACGGGACCACCGTCTTAAGCTACAAAAAATCACCTAAGAGGCTCCGGGGCGACTTCAGCACAACTTACTTAGAAAGCTCTCAGCACCGGGCTTTCCTCTCTGGAAGGGTTTTATGCCTACTACTCCCTTTCTCCGCCTCTGCTAGTTAATTGTGTTCATAGTAACCTGCGGCTCCCCTTTTGTCAAGTGCCGCCCCTTCCCTTTCCCTTTTTGGCCTCTTCTGTTTTTTCTTGTTCCCGGCAGACAGCACAAATCCCGAAAAACCGGAGGCAGTGATCAGTAACTTCAAAACCGGTTTCATCTGCAATACGTTTTTCTATAGTTTCCAAAAGATCGGTTTTAAACTCTCCAATGGATCCGCATTGTTCGCAAATTAAGTGATGGTGGAAATGTTGATCTTCCGTACCCAAGCGGATCTCATACCTGCTTTGCCCATCTCCGGAATCAAATCGGTGAATAATGTTCAACTTCTCCAAAAGTTCCAAGTTGCGATAGACTGTGGCCAATCCGATCTCGGGATAGATTTTTTTAGTCTGCAAAAAGATTTCTTCCGCTGAAAGGT
>JAAYRS010000007.1 GCA_012518645.1 Bacillota bacterium | reverse complement strand
TGGAAAAATTTTAAAGATAGATCTTTCCGATGGTAAAACAAGCACAATGCCCACTTCTGTCTACGCAGAACGGTTTTTGGGCGGAAGGGGAATTGCCGTTAAAATTTACTGGGAAATGGTATCCCCGCAGGTAAGAGCTTATGATCCGGAAAATTGCCTAATTGCCATGACCGGGCCGTTAACCGGTTTTAGGGGAATTGCCGGCGGGGGGAGGTGGCAGGTTTGCAGCACATCTCCATTAATGGAACCTGAAATGTTCACCTATGCAAATCTCGGGCAAAAATGGGGGACATGGCTTAAATACGCAGGATACGATGGTATGGTAATACAGGGGCGTTCGGAAAAGCCTTGTTATATTTACATAAGTGAAAATTCTGTAGAGATAAGGGATGCCGCCTTTGCCTGGGGAAAATCTTCTTTTGAAACCTGTGATATTTTAAAAAGTAAGCTTGGTAATACAGTAAGCATACTTACCATTGGGCAGGCCGCTGAAAACCTGGTGCCTTTTGCCACTTTGGCTACAGATGACGGTTCTTCCGGTGCAGGTGGGCTTGGCGGTGTGATGGGCTCCAAAAAATTAAAAGCAGTTGTCGTATCGTCAAATAAACGTTCTTTCAATGCTGTTTACCCGGAAAAAGCCCGAAAACTAACTAAACATATCAACAGAATCAGGGCCGGGACATGGACGGGATGGCTGGAGGAAGTTCCGGGTAGAACCAAGCCCCGTGCTTGCTACGGGTGTAGCACCGGATGTTTTCGCAAGGTATATATGGAAAATGGTAAGCGTTACAATTTTTTTTGTCAGGCTGAGCATGTTTATTGGAAACCGGCGCATGATTATGATCCGCATGAAGGAGCGGAAAAAGCCTTGTTGGCAATAAGGCTTTGCGATCAGTATGGTTTGGATACCACGGTTATGCATCCTTTGATTAACTGGCTTTCCCGCTGTTACCGGGAAGGCGTTTTGGGGGAGGAAGAAACGGGGCTTCCTTTATCCAAAGTTGGCAGTGCCGGGTTTATTGAAGCACTCACTCGCAAAATTGCGTTCCGGGAGGGTTTTGGGGACTTGTTGGCCCGGGGCATACTCCAGGCCGCAAAAGCAATCGGTAAAAAAGCATATGAGCTTTTACATTCTGAAACATCGACCTCCGGCGGCGAATTAAGAGATTACGATCCTCGTCTTGTGCCGGCAAATGCACTTTTATATGCCACGGAACCAAGGAGGCCCATAAACCAGCTTCATGAAATGAACCATTCCCTGCTGTTGTGGTTAAAATGGTTGAATGGTGATGAAGATGCCTTTTTGTCGTACGAAGATCTAGTAACTACGGCCAGGCTTTTTTGGGGCGGCGCTGCCGCTGCTGATTATACAAGCTATAAGGGAAAGGCCTTGGCCGCGAAGAAAATCCAGGACCGGGCCTATGCAAAGGAAAGCCTGATTCTTTGTGACCTTCTTTGGCCGGTTCTTTGGGTTAGGGGCGGCGATGACCACACCGGCGATCCCACCTTGGAAAGCCGGCTGTTTTCGGCGATTACAGGTATCGAAATTGATGAGGCGGGATTGAATAAATGGGGCGAAAAAATTTTTAACTTGCAGCGTGCTTTGTTGCTGAGGCAGGGATGGGCAGGAAAAAAAGATGATCGGCTCATGGATTACTTGCACGAAGAACAGTTGCAATTTTCTGCCTTAAATCCCCAATGCCTGGTGCCGGACGAAAAAGGCCGCGTGGTTTCCCAAAAAGGTTTCAAAATAGAACGTGAAGCCTTTGAAAAGCTGAAAAATGAATACTATGTCTTGAGAGGCTGGGACGCGGAAAGCGGCCTGCCCACCGCTGCCAAACTGGATAACTTGGGCCTAAGTGATACCGCCTCCGAACTTGAAAAAATGAACCTTCTCGCCTAACTTAAAGAACCACAAGCAACACAGGGGGACGGTCCTTTTGTGTACCAGTCACAACACAGGGGGACGGTCCGAAACCACTGAAAAACCCTGGTTTTTAGCATCTGCTATTCCAAGGGAAAGTCGGAAAACATTGTGATTACCGTGCTTAAGGCAGTTCCCTCGTTTCATTCAAAATGATAAAAATGCTCTTTTTCAGTGGTTTCGGACCGTCCCCCTGTGTTGTGACTGGTAC
>JAAYRS010000058.1 GCA_012518645.1 Bacillota bacterium | reverse complement strand
ATCTATTCTATCAAATTTCCGGGACAAATTAAGAAAGAAAAAATCGCAAGTTATTTTATCTTGCGATCCAATACCGAAGACATTTACTTTGATACAAACCCGGGTATTCTTACCCATTTAATTTAAGACGTAACACCTAGCGTTCTACCTACTCGATTCTCAGAATTTATGAAGGAGAAACAGAATTCGAAATTCGGCTCCGCGGCAATGTAATCTTTAGTTTTGGCGATTGCAAGAGACAAAAGGTTACAAACAGGGATATAATTTAACACATATTGCTAATTCGTGCAGGAAATTTCCGTTTTGTGTTTAATATTATCTGTGACTCCAATATCTCAATTAGAAAGGTGGAAAACGTAGTGAGAAAAAACAAAAATGCAGTCTTGCTGGCAGTGTTAGTGTCTATTTCTGTTTTTCTTTTTGCATCATTGGCATCAGCAGCGGAGGCGCCAAAAGTTGTTATCGCCCATAGGGCAGCCTCTGGATACCTCCCGGATCACACCCTCCCGGCGGTGGCAATGGCTTACGCTTTTGGCACCCATTTTATTGAGCAAGATGTGGCTTTAACAAAAGATGGGATCTTTGTGGTCATTCACGATGTTCATCTTGATTCCACAACAAATGTGGCGGAAGTATTTCCGGGTAGGCACCGTGAAGACGGAAGGTACTACGTTATCGACTTTACGCTGGAGGAAATTAAATCTCTTGAAGTTAACGAGCGGATTAACGTAAAAACCGGTGAGGCGGTTTTTCCCGGGAGGTTCCCGGTAGGGGCGGCGCGGTTTGAGATGCCTACCCTAGAGGAAGAAATAGAAATGATCCAAGGTTTAAACAAAAGCACCGGTTTAAATATTGGGATTTACCCCGAGCTAAAAAATCCCGCCCTTCACCACAAGGAAGGCTTTGAAATGGAGAAAATGCTCTTAGAAGTTTTAACAAAATACGGGTACACTTCTTCTGATTCCAATGTCTTTGTGCAGTGCTTTGACCACGACAGCTTGATTAAGCTGCGGGAATTAGGCACTGAACTTCCCTTGGTGGCGCTTTTAAACCGGGCGGTTACCGCAGAAGATCTCGATTATATCGCTACATTTGCTGACGGAATTGGGCCCAGTATGAAATTGATCGAAACTGATGGGGGAGAACCCGTGGATGACTGGGCTTTAGTTAAATTAGCCCACGAGCGCGGCCTTGTCGTTCATCCTTACACTTTAAGGAAGGATTCCATGCCTAGTGCTTTTCAGGATTTTGAAGAGTTGTTGGAGCACTATTACTACGAAATTGGGGTAGACGGGCTGTTCACTGACTTCCCCGATCTGGCAATGAAGGTTTTAGAAAAAGGCAAATAGTATATTTTGATCTAGAAACTGACCCGGGTTGCAAAGTCTGCAGCCAGGGTCAGTTTTTGTTTTTCCCCAGCTCTGTATTGTTTAGAATTAGTTTAATATGGCACCTGTTTGCAACGGTTCTTGACAATTAGTAAAAACAAGGTTAACATTATTTATAGACAGAAAAATCCCCCAAATGGTTTTCTGTCAAAAAACTACAGGAGGGGCTAGAATGAGCAAAAGATTTAACTCTTTGATGCTTGTCGTAGTTTTGATTTTGTTGATGGTGGGTACAGTCGCCGCTGCTGATCGGTACGAAGTTACTGAACCGATTGAAATTACTTGGTGGCACGCCCACGAAGATCAATGGGTTCCGTTTTTAAACTATATGGTTGAACAATTCCACGATCAGCAAGATCTCATTACTGTAGAACCAGTTTATATCGGGCCATATGCCGAAATCAACACCCAATTAATTGCTGCTGTTGCTTCGGGCGATGTTCCTGCACTTTGCACAGCTAACACTTCTTATCCCGCAGTTTATGGTGCAGCGGGGATCTGTGAAATACTTGATCCTTACATTGAGGCTTATGATTTTGATATTGCCGACTTTGGCGAGGGTTTAATTAAGTCCAGCAGTTACGAAGGTCAGCAAGTATCATTACCTTACTTAATTTCAACTCAGGTAATGTATTTCAACCAAGATATGGCTAAAGCCGAAGGCATTGAAATGCCCAAGACTTTTGCTGACTTTGAGGCTTTCTTGGAGAAAGCAACCCTCTTTAACGAGGACGGCACAACCAAGCGCTACGGCACAGTCATAGGTGGTTGGGACTATTGGTACTATGAAATGCTGTATAAAAATAACGGCGTTTGGGTCCTGCGTGATGATGAAACCACAGATGTAAACAGCGAACAGGCAATTTATATCACAAGCAAGATTAAAGAGTGGATTGACAAAGGTTACGCCTATTACGCCTATGGTACAGGTGCTTCAGCCAATATGCGCCAGCTGTTTTGGGACGGCGGTGCTTTTAGTGTCTTCCACACTAGTTCCCTTTACGACACTTACGTCGAGAATTCCGATTTTGAAGTGGGAATGGCTTGGCTGCCCGGTAGCGAAGACGGTACCAGTTTCTTAAGTGAAGTTGGCGGAGCGGTTATCTTGATTCCTGCCGATGCCACGCAGAGGCAGAAAAATGCCGCTTGGCAGTTCTTAATGTTTATGGCCAGCCCTGAAATCAACTTATACTGGGCTGATAAAACCGGTTATTTCCCAACAAGGGCAACTGTTATGGAAACACCGGAATATGATGAGTATCTAGAACGTAAGCCGGCTATGAAGAATATTGTAGCCATGAGCAGTTGGATTAATCCTCGGAACCAGCATCCAGCCTATGACAGCATTGCCAACGAATGGCGCCATGCCCTCGCTCTCATCTTTAACGAGGGTGCACCGGTTGAGGAGACCTTGAATCAATTAGCTCAAGAAATCGATGAAATAATCGAGGACTTCTAAAAAGTTGCAGTGGTGCAATAACCAATTTTAGCAACAGCTCGGGGGTGGTTAAAACCACCCCCTCGATCCTATTTTTTAGGAGTGATAATAAATGGGCTCAAAAAATTCTAAAAACGCAGCAGCCAGGGAACGGCACATAAGTAAATCCGCCCGGATTATTTCCGCCCTCCTGTTTGTTCTCGGCCTTCTCCTGGTTACAATTGGGGTCTACGGTTACGTAATGGGCGATCTCAATTTAGAATCCCTGCGTCCTATTGCTGAGAAAGTCTATGCGGCGCGCAGGGAGGCGCGATCTTTTGAGATCCCCATTTCCGGCCAAGTGGATTTGTTTGGTGAAGGGAAGGTCACCGTCTCCCTCGCTCTTTTGAGCGTTGTGATGAATAACGCGGTTATTATAGCTTTAGTTGGTATTACCTTTTTATTTAACGCGGTAATGTTTAGAATTCAATCTTGGGAACGGATGAAGGATTTATTTTGCGTTCAGCCGGCCCTTTTCTTTTTCTTGCTTTTCGTTTATTACCCCGTAGTGGATTTGGTGCGGATCAGTTTTACGGATATGCGCATGTTAGTAACAGATCCGCAGCACTTCGTGGGTTTTAAAAACTACGAATGGCTCTTTTTGAAATCCGGCTGGGATCGGTTTTCCGAATCCATAATAATTACTTTAAGTTATACCTTTTGGGAAATCTTCATAACTTTAGTCGGCGGTATTCTCTTGGCACTGCTTTTCAATCGTATGTCCAGGGCCTTTAACGCCTGGCGCTCAATTGTGTTTATGCCTAAATACATTGCGGTTGCCACAAGTGCCGTGGTTTTTATCTGGATTCTAAATGGTAATTACGGAATTTTAAACTATGTTCTTTCGCTTTTTGACATTCAAGGACCCAATTGGCTTGTGGAAGCGAAGACAGCACTGACGGGGATTTTATTCCTTACCGGCTGGCGGGTTGTAGGTTACGCCATGATGATTTATTTATCAGCAATGCAGGGGATCCCCAGGGATTACTATGAGGCTGCAGCTATTGATGGAGCAGATGCAGTTCAAAGGTTCCGCTTCGTTACCCTGCCTATGTTGGGGCCGACCACTTTGTTCTTGCTTGTTACCACTTTCATCGCGAGTATGAAGGTCTTCCACTCTGTTGACGTGATGACAGGCGGCGGACCGGGTACAGCCACAAACGTAATGGTGCAGTGGATCTATAACTTATCTTTCAAAGATTTTCGAGCCGCGCGTGCAGGAGCAGTTTCCGTCGTTTTCTTCTTTATCTTACTCGTCGCTACAATGGCCACGATGCGTTGGTCTGATCGTTTAATAAGTTATGATTCATAAGGAAAGTGGGGTAATCAATCGTGAAAGATACTCTCTTTTTGAGGATGCGTCAATCCGGCTGGTTCGATGTTGGGCTCTTTATTTTATCTGCAGCGTTAGTACTTTTGGCCATCGGGTTTGGTGGCGTGATTCAATATAACTTTCAGATGAGCCGAATGCCGGCGGATTTTAATGAATATCAAATCAATGAGGCTTTAGGTTCTCTGGCTCATATCCGAAATGGTACTTTGCTTGTGGGTAAGACACTTCTAGCAGTTGCCCTGGTGGGATTTTCCATCCTGGCGGTTTCTTCGGCACTGGCGCCGCGCATTTCTCTGCGGGCCAAGAAAAGATTCAGTGTTCTGGGAGTTGTTTTTCAGTACCTGGCTGCCGGGACAATAACCTTGGTGATCTTGTTTCCTATATACTGGATGGTAATTTCCTCACTGAAAACCAGCCATGAACTTCTGCTGCCGGTCCCAACACTTTGGCCGCACGAGTTTCAATGGGAAAACTTTCCCAATGTTTTGGAACGGGCCCCCTTCATCCGCTACCTCTTTAACACTTTAGTCAGTACCTTCTTTATTATGTTAGGACAAGTGGTCATGGGCGTGCTGGCAGCTTACGGCTTTTCTAAGGGCCGCTTTGTAGGAAGGGACACCTTATTTATGCTTGTTTTAGGTGCCTTAATGATTCCGATTCAAGTCACTTTCGTGCCCATCTATGTTATGGTTTCCCGCATGGGCTGGATCAACAGCTTCCCCGGTTTGATTGTTCCCAACCTTGTCAGCGCCTACTTTATTTTCATGCTCAGGCAGGCCTTTAAAGCCGTGGACGACAGCTATATCGATGCGGGGCGCATTGACGGCTTGGGTAGGATCGGGACAATTATTCACGTTCTGGCGCCAATGTGCGCCCCAACTTTAATTACCATTTCCATTATTAGTTTTATCAATGGTTGGAACAGTTATTTCTGGCCCCGGATGGTGGCCACTAAAGACGAATTTAGGACTATTGCGGTAGGGGTTGTCCGCCTGCGGCGGACCTTTTCCGGTGTGGAAGTGGCTAATTACAACGAAATCATGGCCGGCGCCGTTATGGCTATTATCCCCATTGTGATCGTCTTTCTTTTCTTGCAAAAATATATTATGACCGGAATGAGCAAGGCCGCCATGAAATAAGGAAGCGGAGGTTAGATTGATTATGGGTTTGATCCGAAAAAATAGAGTTTGGCTTTTGATTCTAATTTTCAGCGCTATTTTGGCGGCACCGTTGGCCGCTTGGGCCGATGCCGTCCAAGTAGATCGCTATGACCAGATTTTCGATTCAGCGCAAGATCCGGGAAATTTGGTCGCCCGCTTTTTAAAGCTGACTTCGCGCAGTGATGATAAAAGCGGGGACAGTACTATTTTAACTTCTCCCGACGGCCAAATTATGATCATTGACGGCGGCAACCCAACCTGTTTTGTCGATGTGGATAGGGCCTTAAAGGCATTGGGGATTACCCGCATCGATTACTTGGTTGCTTCGCATCCTCATGTGGATCATATCGGCAGTTTTGCCCAGTTGATCCGCAGCTATGAGATAGGCGCGGTTTATACCAGTGAATTGGTGTATCCTACATCCCATTACAACAATTATATGGCGGCTATCGAGGAGACGGGCACGCCTCACATTATCCTAGCTGAAGGGGATAGTTTTTCTTTCGGCGATCAGGTTTTGGTCGAAGTACTTTACCCGCCGGCGGGTATTGAATATTACGATGGGTATCCCACTGGGAGCACCCAGTTTATTAATAATTTGTCTTTGGTACTAAAGCTAACTTATGGCCAATCCACTTACCTCTTCGGCGGCGATTTGTACACAGACGGGGAAAGGAAGGTTTTGGATCTTCACGCTGACCGCCTGCAGGCTGATATCTTTAAAATAGGCCATCACGGGGACAAAACTTCTTCCAGCAGAGGTTTTAGACAAGCTATTAATGCCAAAGTAGGCGTAATGATGCATGATGCCATCGCCGATCTTAATGTCTATCAAAAATATAGGCGGGAAGGAACTATGGTTTACATTACCAGCATTGACGGCAGTGTGCTGGTCTCCACTGAAGGCGACGGAGAGTATACGGTGATCAGCCAATACGATCGGACTACGACTTTTTTAGACTAAATTGACAACTTTTATCAATAAATTTTAGTGCAGAATAGTTAAAGAAAACCAGGCAGGGTTAAAACCCTGCCCCTTTTGTCTTGAATAAAAAACGTTTTACCTGCGGAAACGCAGTTTTTAAAGCGCGGCAAATTTTTATTAATAATTTACTCATTTTGAGAGCAGGATTAACGAAATGTATGGCGAATAAGCTAAAATGATAGAAATATACTCAACTTGTAAAGCCCGTTCTGTTCTGATTAAATCGAAGTTTGACTTGTTTATCCCTGCTGATTTAACCTTTGTTTTACAGGGGGTTTGGCCTCAGCGGAAATCTTGACAAAAATCAAAACCGGTGCTAATATAGAAATTAAGTATTATCGATTTTTATATGTTTGGGTTAACGTTTGGTGTTGTTTGTTAGAAAAGGGGGCCCAAGGGGCCGCTGTTTTGAGCAATTAATGTAAGCCTAGAATCCCTAGAGATTGAGGGTTGGAAAATATTTTTGGGAGATTTAAAGAAAGGAGTGAAAACAAGCAGATTTATTGAAAGATAATAATTGACCTAGAAAAAATCTGAAAGGGGATAACTGATGAACCGGAAACGTTTGCTAAGTGTTTTGCTTATCGTTGTCTTAAGCTTAAGTTTGGCTAGCGGTGCGTTCGCAAAAGGTTTAGTGCGGATCACCTATTACTTTCCCGTTGGTTTAGCAGGGCCTTTGGCTACAGTTATGAACGAATATGTTGATGAATTCAACGCCTTGCATGCTGAAGAAATAGAGGTAGTACCTGTTTACTCCGGTGACTATGATCCCACCATGCAGAAAGTGCAGACTGCAGTTCAAGGCGGCAATCCACCAGATGTTTTCATCGTGGAAATCTCCGAATTGCCAACTCTTTTAGCAATGGATGCCATTATACCTCTCAACGAATTCGCAGATGAAGAATATCTGGCTGATTTTTTCCCCGCTTTCTTAGAGAATAGTTACACTGCCGATGGGCAGTTCTGGGGCGTGCCTTTCCAGAGAAGTACTCCGGTATTTTACTGGAATAAGGATCACTTTAGAGAAGTCGGCCTTGATCCTGACGTACCTCCCACAACTTGGGACGAAGTCGCTGAATTTGCTCAAAAACTCGTTGTAAGGGATGAAAATAACGAAGTCGAACGCTGGGGAGTTACAATTTCCGGCGGTTGGAACGACTGGATTTTCCAAGGTTTTGCCCGTCAAAACAGCAGTCAGTTAATTGACTTTGTTACTAAAAGTATAACAATTAATTCTCCGGAGGCCTTAGAAGCTTTAGAGTTCTGGGTGCATTTGACTCAGGAACTTAAAGTGGCACCTCCCCACAGTACCTGGTCTTCAACTCCGCCCGATTTTGTCGCTGGCCGTACTTCCATGCTTTATCACAGCACGGGAGTCCTGACCTTTATGAAAGAATCGGCAGGGTTTGACTTTGGTGTCGGCTTTATGCCTGCGAACACCACTTATGGTGCTGAAGTCGGCGGCGGTAACCTCCATATCGGTAAAGGAATCCCCCGTGAAAATCAGGAAGCTGCTTGGAAATTGATTGAATTCTTAACAACACCGGAAATGGCTGCCCGCTGGAGCCGCGCCTCCGGGTATGTTTCCACAAGAGTTTCCTCATATGATCTACCGGAAATGGTAGCACACACAACAGAGCATCCTGAGTACTTGGTAGCGAGAAATCAACTTGACTATGCAAGTGGTAAGATGATGACTCCAATTTTCCAGAGAGTTCGCGAAATTGTTAAAACAGCACTAGATGAAGCAACAGCCGGAAAAATTACTCCGAAAGCTGCTTTAGACCGTGCTCAAGATCAGACCGAACGCTTGCTCAGGGATTGGCTGGATTAGAAAAATAGAAAGGGTAAGGAGCAAGAAGGGGTCTGCCCCTTCTTGCTCCAGCCTGGTGCTGAAAGAGGGTGCCTCATTTTGCGCAGTGTAGCTATACGGAAAATAAGACCATATTTGTATCTTGTTCCCAGCCTTGTTTTTCTTGCAATTTTTACGTATTTCCCCATTCTTTATTCGCTCTATTTGAGCTTCTTTAAACAAAATATACTTCATCCGCAGCCTGTGTTTGCCGGACTGGCGAACTATGTCGATGTGTTTGATGAGAAATTGTTTTTCACAGTGGTTAAGAACACTTTTTTTTATGCGGTGACAAGCATACCCGTAACTATGGGTTTGGCTTTGGTTCTGGCAATTTTTCTAAACGAAAAATTGGGATGGGTCCGCAACATCTACCGCGTTGTAGCCTTTTATCCAACAATGATACCGATGGCCGCAGCCGGTATGCTGGCTGTCTGGTTATTTAACCCGGGTATTGGTTTGGTCAACTTTTATCTTAAGAAATTCTTCGGTGTTTCTACTATCGAGTGGCTTTACGACATGAAGTGGGCGCTTCCCGCAATTGTGATCACATCGATCTGGAAAAACTTCGGCTACTTCATGTTGATTTATCTGGCAGGCCTGCAGAATATATCCGGTGAACTTTACGAATCCGCTGATTTAGAAGGATGCGGTTTCCTCCAAAGGCTGCGCTATATTACCCTGCCTCTTTTGAGGCCCACAACCATGTTCGTTATAATTGTCGGTTTAATTAGTTCTTTCCAAGTGTTTGACTTAGTGTACACTATGACCCAAGGTGGCCCCGCTGATAGTAGTAATGTTATTGTCTACTATATTTATCAATACGCGTTCCGTTTTTGGAATATCGGTCATGCCTCCGCCTTGACGGTATTGTTTGTTTCCGCTCTTTTAATTTTCATTGTGTTCTTGGTTCGAACTGTAGAAAGGCGGGTACACTATGAAGTCTAATGTTTATTCTAAGTCGAATTCACCTAATATCTTTCGAAAATTTCTTCACTGGATTAGAGTTACCCATGCTCATATCCACTTGTTCCTTATTTTGCTCTGCGGTATCACTATCGCTCCCTATCTTTGGGCGCTGTCAACCTCATTAAAACATCGGGTGGACGTTTTTACTAAGACTCCGCAGTGGATTCCCAATCCCCTTCGATTGGCGAACTATTCCGAAGTCTTTGAAATGGCGCCCTTCGGATTATACCTTATAAATACCATGGTCGTTGTTACGGTTATTTTGGCTTTTCAACTGCTGACCATGACAACGGCGGCGTATGCTTTTGCCCGGCTGGAATTTAGAGGAAGCAATATCTTGTTTATGTTTTTTATAATTCAAATGATGCTGCCTGTCCACGCCACCATCCTGCCTAACTATCTAATTGTCAACAAGCTTGGGATCTTGAACACTCGCCTGGCCTTAATGATGCCTTTTTTCGCAACAGGCTACGGCACGTTTTTGCTTAGGCAGACTTTTCGCCAGATCCCCAAGGATTTTGAGGATGCTGCAATTATAGATGGCTGCAGCGGGCTGCGGTTTTTATATAGTGTCTTGATTCCCATGGGAAAACCAACGCTGGTAGCACAGGGCTTAATTAGTGTGGTCACGCACTGGAACGACTTTTTCTGGCCTCTTGTTGTCAGCGATAGTCCTAATATTAGAACACTGACTATTGGTTTGGCCATGTTCGTACAGCAGGAAAGCGGGGCGGACTGGACTCTCTTAATGGCTGCTACAATCTTTGTGACGGCTCCCTTAATGATCACCTTCCTTATTTTCCAGAGGAAGTTTATCGAGAGTTTTATGTCAGCGGTCTTAAAAGGATAGAAGTCCTCACAGCACAGGCTAAGTACGGAACCCCCTTTGAACGGGGGTTTTCCTTTATGATGGAAATTAATTGATTAGTTTTAATTTTAGTTTTCCACAAGCTTTAGTACCTAATGAAATGATTCTTGTATTAAGGAGGATTTATGAAAGATGTATTGAATAGATAGAATGTCCGCACTGGTCATTATAAAATAATAGGGCCTAAAGGACCCGGCCGTGGGGGAAAACACAATCATTTTTGCAGCCCTATTTAACGAAGAAAAGGCGGGTGGCTTACGTTGTATCCAGACCTAAAGGGATATATGTTTGATCTAGACGGAGTTTTATGGTTCGGAAAAAATCCGATTCCGCAAGCAAAGGAAACAGTTGAAATACTTAAGGCAGAAGGGAAAAAAATAATGTTTGTATCCAATACAAGTTCCCGCTCTCGCCAAGACAACTTGGATCGTTTCGAGGAAATGGGGATCCCGGTTAGTGAACATGAATTATTCGTAGCCTCAGAAGAAACTGCAAAACACCTCGCTTCTCTCAAACCAAAAGGCAGAGCCTGCGTTTTAGGCAGCCCCGGCTTATTGCGAGAATTGGAAAGGGCGGACTTGGAAGCACTGCCCCCCAATTCCGCTCCGGCGGATAGTTTCGATTTTTTGGTTGTGGGTAAGGACCAGACAATTAATTACGAAAAGCTTACTTACGCTTTCCAGGTGATTCAGGCGGGGGCACTTCTGGTGGCAATTAATACCGATGTAGTTGTTCCCGGTAACGAAGGCTTGGAACCGGGGGCGGGGGCAATTGTGGCAATGTTTTCCTCGATGATCGAGCGCCCTGCCGATATAATGATTGGTAAACCAGGAACCTTTCTTTTAGAACAGGCGTTAGAAGAAGCCAAGCTTACCGCAAATGATTGCGTAATGGTTGGAGATACCTTATATTCCGATATTGCTGCCGGGAATCGCTTGGGTATGCTTACGGCGTTGGTGCTGACCGGGAACACCTCTAAGAAGGATTTAAACCGGGAGCTGCCCCAGGAACAGCTGCCCGATTTGGTTTTAGATTCCGTGTGGGATTTGGTTCCGGAAGAGATTCGGCGGAAGGGGCTTGTAAGAAGGTGATTAGAAAAGGCCGGCGCTGATAACACCTTCTTCCGAACAGGCCCAAAGGGATTAAGCAGCCCCGCGGAAATGAGGGGAAGAATTTTGTTTTTAGTGTTCTCTTTATAGGTTTAAATAAACTAAATAACCAGGCTATATTGTTGCTAGATTGTCGTTTTTTCTCGGCAATATTTGATTTCAAAGCTCTTGCAGAGGCTTCTGATCATCATTATTCCACTATTCTCAGGCTTCCAATTGGGTAATATCTTTGGAGGCTTTTTTATCCGCATTTTTACGTACCTGTCTATCCCCTGCCGCTGTGCTTGAATACTTTTTCAACATGTATGCTTAAAACTTCCACGATGTTAAAATGCGAATAAATAACGCTGGGGATTTACGTAATAGCAACAGAATGACAGTGCATTTAATATTTCTTATGAAATGTTCCTTGAATAGGGAGGATTTATGAAAGTTATGTTTAATATAATAAATAGTCCTGTTTTGCGAGGAGTGAAGTGATGAGTGGTATTGGAATCGTAGAGCGAGCCTTACGTGACGATTACGACAAACTAACAGTAAGCCAAAGACGTTTAGCAGAATACATATTCCAGAATCCGTATGAAGTTGCCCTGATGTCAAACAGCCAAATAGCATCTCATTTAAACGTAAGTGAGGCCACTGTGGTCAGATTCGCTCAGGCCCTTGGATTTACGGGTTATACCGATTTAAGAGAAAGTCTTAAAGAAAGGTTGATTAAAGAAGTCAAATCCTCGGAACGGGTTGCCGCCATGGTCCACGAGGAAAGAGACCAGGCAGGCACTTTACACGAAATAGTTAGCCAAAATATTTTTCATTTAAATAGATTGTTGGAGAACGTTTCCGAAGAGGCCCTTATAGAGGCCACGGAATGCCTTAATGGAGCAAATCAGATCTTTGTTTACGGCGAAGGCGCACCCGGTTCTTTAACCCACCACATCGATTTTTGGTTATCTCGTTTAGGATATAGGGTTAAAGCTACACAGCAGACCGGGCGCCGGTTTTACGATCGTATTTTTGATATTAAAAAGGGTGATGCTGCTTTGGTTCTGGCCTTCCGCAGCGCCAACACAGAAGCTTGTGCTCTTTTAGAGATAATGAAGGAACGTCAAGGCCGCTCTGTCTTAATTACCGATTTAATTAATTCCAAAATGCACAACTTGGCCACATACGTTCTTATGGTCCAGCGGGGCCGGATGGATGCTTTCCGTTCTTTAGGGCCCCTGGCGGCTCTAATTGATGCTATAATTCTTGGCCTAATGAGGCTTAAGGGTGATGAAGCAGTGGATAAATTGAAAGATTTGGATAGTATCCGTCACCGCTACGGAGTCCTGTTCGATAAATAGAAAGGCGGGTGGCCTAGTTTGCGACCACACGTGAAAGGATATTTGTTTGACTTAGATGGAGTACTTTGGTTTGGGAAGAGGCCGATCATTGGGGCTAAGGAAACAATTAATACTCTTCGGATGCAAGGCAATACCGTACTTTTTGTTTCTAACACTAGCTCTCGTTCTCGTGAAGACAACCTAGAGCGGTTTCGGACAATGGGAATCAAAATATATGATCATGAATTGATCGTTGCTTCAGAGGAAACAGCGAAACACTTGGCAGCTTTAAAAGCAAAGGCCAAAGCCTGCGTTTTGGGCTCCCGGGGACTTTTTAACGAGCTGGAAAAAGCAAATTTAGAAGTCCAGCCGCCTGGCTCTGCACCTATTGACAGTTTCGACTTTTTGGTGGTGGGAAAAGACAAAACTATTGATTATACTAAATTAACCTTTGCCTTTCAGGTTATAGACGCAGGTGCGGATTTTGTAGCCATTAACTGCGACACCATCGTTCCCGGCGATCATGGTTTAGAACCGGGGGCAGGGGCCATTGTGGCTATGATTGCGGCGATGGTCGAAAGACCGCCGGATATAATGATTGGCAAACCGGGAACGTTCCTCTTGGAGTTGGCATTGCGCAGAAGCGGTCTTGCCGTGGAAGAATGTGTCATGGTGGGGGATACCTTGAATTCCGACATTATCGCCGGAAACCGCATGAATATGCTAACAGCCCTAGTGTTAACCGGAAACACTTCCCGGACCCGCCTTAACGGAAAAATGTCCTGCGAACAAAGACCAGATGTGGTTCTGGATTCGATTACGGACTTGATGCAAGAAGATTGGTTAGAAAGGGTGTGATTCAAAAACCAGCTTGATTTACTTGTTCTGGACTAACAACTTTACTTCAAGGAGGTATACGTAATGAAAAGGCGATTGTTAACTCTTGTGAGTTCGGTAGCGGTTTTGCTTTTGTTCTCGATGGTGGTCGCTGCCATGCCGGCTGAAGTGGATCAATGGTTGCAAGAAGTTAAATTGGGCCCTTACGCTGAAGAGGAAATTGATTGGGACGAAATTTATGAACTGGCAAAAGCAGAAGGAAAAGTGGTTATTTACACTAGTTCATCCCGGACTATCAGTCTTCAAGATGAATTTGAAGCTTTGTACCCAGGGGTGGAATTGGAAACATATCATTTGGGAACAACAGGTTCCATAGATAAGCTCTATCGGGAGCAACTTTCCGGGATTTACAACTGCGACATCATCCACGCTTCAGGTTATCCCTTCCAATTGAATGTGTTGGCAAAAGATTAT
>JAAYRS010000057.1 GCA_012518645.1 Bacillota bacterium | reverse complement strand
TTTTTCCAAAAGATCAAGGGCATCGGAAACAATAGTTACCGCGTGGACTACAGTAGGGACCCCGATAGCAATGACCGGGATACCTAGGCTTTCCTTATTAATTGCCAAACGGCGGTTACCTACCCCGGCGCCGGGATGAATACCCGTATCGGAAATTTGGATGGTGCTGCACAAGCGATCAACACTGCGGCTGGCTAAGGCGTCGATACAAATAACTGCCTTAGCCCCAATTCTGTCCACAACACCCATAATGATTTCCCCGGTTTCAATCCCGGTCAAACCCAGTACGCCTGGGGCAACAGCGGCAACAGGGCGCAAACCCTGCCGTAGCTCCGGCGGTGACATTTCCAACAGGTGACGGGTAACCATTAGGTTTTCAACCACCCGCGGGCCCAAGGCGTCAGGAGTGGCATTCCAGTTGCCAAGGCCAACAATTAAAACCCCGTCTTCCGGGCCCAGTACCGCCTGGGAAAAAAACCATTCCAATTCCCGGGCCAATAATTCCGCTATTTTTTCCTGAGCATCCCGATTGTGCTGACGTAGGGCCGAGGTTTCTATAGTACTGTAGTTACCCGGTGCCTTGCCCATCATTCGAGCACCTAAATCGTTTTCGATAGTTATGCGGTTAATTATCGCTTCTTCTTTTTCTTCCTTGCTGATTTTCACGCCCGGCAGTTCTTGAGGGCCCTCTTGCTCCACTACAACTTGATGAGATTCGAGGGCCAAATCCGTTCGCACATTGTACTTTTCAAAAAAATCATCATTTGATCCAGATCTCATTTTTTCCCCTCCCATCGATTTTAGATTAACCTAAAAGAGGAAGGTTATACTCTAGAGCAGGCTTTGTCCCTTTTCCGTTTTTACTCTCCGTTTTTACTCTCTTGAATTCCGAAGAACCTAATGATATAATAACGGGGCAAACCCGCTGAAGGAGGTGATTTAGTTTGGCCACTAGTAGATCGGCTAAAAAACGAATTCTTGTCAACGAAAAAAAACGGGCACTTAATGCAGCCAAGAGGTCTGCCTTAAAAACAGCCATAAAAAGATTTGAGTTTTCTCTGGAAAACTCACCTGCTGAAGCGCCTAGTCACCTCCGCACCGCAATTAAGGCGCTGGACCAGGCGGCCGCCAAAGGTATTATCCATAAGAACGCTGCTGCCCGCAAAAAATCCCGCTTAACTAAACGGTTAAATGCCGTCTAAAAAATCAACGCCCTTCCTTGCGGATGAGGCGTTTTTTTAAGTAAGCCGAACAATCAATTCCCTTAACACCTGGTCTCCGGGTTCACCCAGTTTTATTTCCCTGTCTGCATAGATAATTGCAGCCAAACCCTGGAAGATCTTGTCAATTGTATACCGTCTAAGGGACGGCCTTATTTTTTTAAGAGGATAAGTGCTTGATTCCCCCATTTGGGACGCTATTTCTTCCAGGGAGACACGGCCGCTCTTAACCGCTAAGACCAACCGCAACTGCCTTTCTATCACTGGTAAAATCCGCAAGGGGGGTTCACCTGCCCGGAGCAAGAGATCCAGCACTTGCAAGGCCTTCTGCCGTTCGCCCTGCACCAAGAAATCGGTCATTTGAAAAATAGTATTTCTAGCTAGCTGGACAGGGGACAAGGAAGTCAAAGATTCGATATCTTCTTTTCGGATTTCTTCTTCTCCTTCCCTCAGTGCCAATAACTTATCTAACTCGTTATGCACAAACGATAAATCAGATCCCACCCTCTCTAAGAACAGATCTACCGCTTTTCTGTTAATTTTCCGCCCCCGTTCCAGGCAATAATCTTGTACGTATCTTTGCAGACTATCCCCCTCCAGGGCCGCACAATTGATTTCCCAAGCCATCTTACGGATGATTTTTATAAATTTAAGTCGATTATCCAATCGTTCAAAAAATAAGGCTAGGCAGTTCCCCGTAGGGTGATTTTGCAGCCAAAGGGCAATCCGCTCCATAGTGGCCGCGGGAATAAGATTGGCTTCCTTCAACACCACTATCTTCTCCGTACCCCCCCAGGGCAGGGTAGCCAGCTCAACCAAGAGGGGCTCTTCCTCAAAATCTTTGCTTCCGTAAAAAACAGACCAGTTCCATTGGCCTAACTCACCCCGAAACACACGTTCTTGAAGGACCGCTAAAATTTGACGATGCCAGAACATTTCCGATCCATGCACTAAAAAAACCCTAGGCAGGGGGTCTTTTTTCATTTTCGCTAAACTTTTGCGCACAGTAAATCACCCCGCCTAAGATATTCACGGTTTTGGCCCCAAAAACCTGCCCACTAAACCCCACCAAACAAAAAAACTTACAGGCCCTTCCTCGGTCGTTTCCCAACGAACCCGCGCTTGTTCAAGTAAAGTCGTTATTTCCCTGTGAGGGTGGCCGAATGAATTGGGGCCCACGGAAATCACCGCCCAGTTAGGGTCCACTGCTTTGTAAAATTCCGGCAAAAGCCCCCGCACGCTTCCGTGATGGGGCACTTTCAACCATTGCGATTGTAAATTCATTTCCTGATCTGAAACCAGATCATAAAGAACCGGATATTCAATATCCCCGGTAAAAAGCATTTTTATCCCGCCGTATCTTAACTGAAAAACCAGCGAATTGTTGTTGTGATCCGCCCCCGTGCCCGTCAGCAAATTTTGCGGGTGGAGGACCTTTAAGCTGATCCCCAATTCCAACTTAATCTCTTCCCGAGCACGTATAATCCTATGGGAAATCCTCTTTTTGGCAATAAGATCAAGATAGCGTTCGTAGGAGGGGCTGGAATGGGGATCCCCGTTGTCCAACACCACGCCTATTTCCAGTTCCTCCAACACTGCCAGCAGCCCGAACAAGTGATCTTCGTGAGGGTGGGATAAGATAACAGCATCCAAACGTTTAACACCGCGATGGCGCAAATAAGGTAAGACCCGTTCCCTGCCGACATTACGCCCCCGTTCTTGCCAGTAAGGGGAGTCACCGCCGCCGTCGACTAAGAGATGTTTCCCGGCAGGTGTTTTAATGTAAAAGCAGTCTCCCTGCCCCACGTTTAGGGCCGTAACTTCCAGTGGGCGCCGGATAAAAGCCGGCAAGTTAGTTAGGATTAGAAGCAGAAGCAGGACAAGAAAGAGCCGGCGGCAGGTGCTTTTAGGCCTGGTTAGGAAGGTCCGGCGCAAACGAAAAGCCGCGTAAATAAAAAATCCCCACCAGAGAATGGCCTCCCCCATTCCTGATCTGGATGGAGTCCATTGCCAAGACCACGGTACTAATAAGTTTTCCAATGCCGTCAATAATTGAAGCACCGAATTAGAAAGCAGGCCCAGACCCCATCTCCCCAGACCGAAGGCGGTTCCTAAACCAGCCCCTAACAAGATCACTATAAAAGGCAAAAATATTAGGGTGAAAATCGGCCCTAAGACAGCGACTTTCCCAAAGTAATTTAAGAGCAGAGGGTATAAGCTTAGCTGAGCGGCAAAGGAGATTGCCAAAGAAACACAAATGTATCTTAAAAACCTATTGCGGATGTTAAACCTTAAAACAGGCATCCAGATCAAAATCCCGCCGGAGGCCGCAAAGGAGAGAGTAAACCCTGGGGAAAGCAAGAGATGGGGATTAATCAGCAGAAGGGCAAAACCTACTAAAGCCCAATAATGAAGGGGTTTAGAAAGAGCCCCCCGCAGGCTGGCATAGCTTCCCAGCACAAAGACACCGAAAGCCCGCCAAGCTGAGGTACTCCCCCCCGCTAGCAAAACATACCCCAAAAGGAAAATGTGGATCAGCAAGAGCCTAGGCAGGGGACGAAGCGGCAGTCTTCGGGCAATCAAACCTAAACCCAAAGCAACCAGGCCCACATGCATTCCGGAAATTGCCAAGAGGTGGTTAATCCCCAATAAACGCCAATTTTCTTCCCGGCGTGCCGGCAATTCGTCCCGCTTTCCCAGCACCAGAGCTAAAACCAGGCCCGGGTTTAGAAGGTGCTCCTTTATATTCCCTTCACAATATTCCCGTACCCGAGAGAGCAATTTAGCGGAAGCCTTTCCCTCGATTCTAAAGCCATCAGGGTAACAAAGACCATAGACTTTTAATTGACGTAAATAATCTCGATAAGAAAACACCCCGGGATTAGGTGCTGCGGGAGGTTTAGAAACCACGCCCCGGAACCAAATACGATCACCGGGCGCTACAGCCGATTCCAAGGGTAAGTGCAGAGCTATGTTTAGGCCGGCGGGTTTAGTGCGTACCAGCACTCTTGTATCGAAAGAAAGCTGTTTCACCGACCAAACTACACCTCTAAATTCAAGCGGCTCCGGATTATCCCACTTAAGGGGGGTACTAAATTGACCAAGCAGGAATACAGCCCAGATCATTGTCAGCCAAAACCAATAAAAGGCTTTTTTCCAACCATTATATTCTGCCCAAAGCCAAATAGACGCTAACGCTAAAAGACCTAGGATCGACCAGACCCCGGGAAAGCCCCGGGAACCAAAATGAATTCCCAGAGCCAAAAGGGGAAAAATTATTATAAAGCTGCCCTTTTTACTCATTGCCTTCCGGATAAAGGCAAATTAAATCGATGATCTGCGCCAGGCGCTTTTCCCCTATCCCCGCAACCCTAAGCAAGTCCCGCTTTTCCAAAAAGGGCCGTTCCCGTCTTTCAATTATAATCCGTTCTGCAAAAACCGGGCCTATACCCGGTAGAGTTTGCAGCTCGGCCATCCCCGCTGTGTTGACATGGACCAAATGGCAATGGCGTTCCTCCGTAATAGGTTCACTTGCTTCAACTGCAATCTTGGAACTTCTTATTTCCGGTTTATTTCCAACTTCACTGCTGCCCAGTTTCCAGCGGACACCTTGATAAAACAAGCTTAGAAAAACCAGGGCCATCACAATAACCCGCTGCCTTGGCTTCACAGTATCCTCCCCTTTTCATCCTGGGCATGAATACATTTCGACACCGGAGTCAGAATACCTGCACTTTTCTGATACTTTGGCGCAAAAAAAAGCCCGCGAGGGCTTTTTCTGTTTTGTCTAAAAGCGGAAGCCCATAATGGCTATGGCCAGCAACCCGGCAGTAATTAAAATAATGGGAACCCCCCGCAAGGCTTTTGGAATAGGTGCAAGTTCTAACCGCTCTCGAAGAGTAGCCATAACCACGAGCGTTATCAAATATCCCAATCCCGCAGCTAACGAAGCCCAGAGGACATTTACCCCGGAGACACCGTCACGGCCCAGCAAAAGAATCAAGCCCACCAAAGCGCTATCAAATAAACCGTCCCGCACCGAAAATTTCGCCGGCAAAAACATTCTTACAATCAAAGCTGAACAAGTGGCCACCAAAAGATAAAGGCCCAGTTCCGCTGTTTCGGTGTTAAAAGCAAGGCCATCAGCAACCCAAAGGATAAACCCGCCCAAAAGCATGGCTGCTAGAGTGATGCCTCCGCTTTTGGCCGCTTTTTTTACATCTTGGGTATAACGAGTAAAAGCATATAATCCAAGTCCCTGCGCTAAGATCAAATTACCAGAAGTAAAAGCCTGTACCAAAACGTCCAAACCGCTAGTCATGAAGTTCTCCCCCCTGCCCTCTTACCATATTAACCAATGCTAACAAAAGCCCCACAATTATCATCCCGCCGGGAACAGTACTGGCTAGTGCCAGCGGCGGCAAATCGGATGTAAAAAGCTTAGTCCCAAAAAACGTACCGTAGCCAAAAAACTCCCTGACTATGCCGATCAGTACTAAAGCCAGGAGAAAACCTAAACTCTTGCCTATAGAATCCAAGATGACTGCCCCAAAAGGCAAATCGTTCTCTTGCAAAGAATAAATTACTAAACTATTGGCCACCAGCAGCGGCAAAAAGATATTTAACGTACCCACAACTTGGGGGTTAAGTGTCAGAAGTATGCGGTGGGCCGACACCGTTAGAATTATCAAAACAACTAATTGGCCAACTGTTCTTGCATTTTTCGGCAAAAGCAAACTTAGAAAATAGTTCAATATTGTTGTTAGTACCAAAATCACACCTGTAATCAACCCCAATGCCAGTCCCGCCTCAGCGCTGGAAGCGACAGCCACAGCCGGTACAAATCCTAAAAACAAAACAAAGACCGGGTTTTTACGAAATAAGTTTTCCCAGAAAATCTTCATGTTCACTGACCCTCCTCTTTAACTAGGGCATCGTCCAAGGCCTCTAAGACAGCACCGCTGGTTTTGGTAGCACCGCTGACCGCATCTACGGGACCCTGAGCCTCTATAATGGCGGGAAGCAGCTGATCTAAAGCACCATCGGCAATTGCCGGGGTTTCACTGCTTTCCACGATTACAATCTCTGCAAGCCGGCCTTCTTTGACTACTGCTTCTAAACTCAACTCGCCGCCAAAGCCCGTCCCTTGACCCCGGTAGGTCCCATCCGGAGGGATGCTGTAAGCCATGACCCCTTCTGATAGAGGGGTTCCCGCTTTCTCTAGGGCGTTTTGCACAGCTTTCATAATAGCCTCACTAGAAACCGTGGCGCCGGAAACAGCGTCCACTTTAGAGGCACCGAGAGCGACAATTCGTTCCGGAATTTTTTCAAAGGCCCCATCGGAAATTCCCGGGGTATCAGAGTGGCCGGTGACCAAAACGGAGGCAATTACACCTTCGCTCACGCTTACCTCCACTTCCAGCTTACCGCCGAAAGAATCAGCGGAACCAAAATAGGTACCGTCAGCCCATTCTAGAATCTCCTCTTGCGGGAAGAAAGCGAGTTCAAAATTTTCCAGCGCCCGTTTTACCCCTGTGGTAAACGAACGGGAAGAAATAGTTGCACCGGAAACAGCTTCAATGTCTTCCCCCAGCGCTAATTCATTATGCTTATTTTTACCAACGAATTGATCCAAGAATTCCGGCTTGGTAATCAACTCGCCTAAACCGGGGTCTTCCCGGTGGTCAAGAATTCTTAAATCAGTAATGTTTTGTTCCTGATCCAAAACTAAAAGAAAACGGATTGGACCGTTAAACCCTCCCTGTTCCGCTAAATAAACTGCTTTGGCGGGCTTCTCCTCTTCGTTCCAAGTAACGTAGAAACGGGAGCCTTCAAAATCCAGGCTTTCAAAATCGCTAGTGCCCAACCAATCGGCGATAGGCAAATGCTGGCCGTGGCTCAAAATAGGCGTTAGCGCCGGCTGGGTGTTATCAATCCAAACCAAAGCACCCACCGCAACAAGGAGAGCGGCACCGGCAGCGGCAATTCCCTTTAGCCTTGTTTCCCGAGCTAGACCAACCCCAAAAGGAATAGGTATTGTCACAGATTCAATAAGGGGCGCCAAAGCATTCATAATCAAAACGGCAAAGGTAACCCCTTCAGGGAAAGACGTGTATTGACGAATAAAGATCGTAAGAATACCGCAGCCCACCCCAAAAACGAGCTGGCCGCCAAAAGTAACAGGGGATGTTACCATATCTGTTGCCATAAAAACGGCCGCGAAGAGTAGGCCGCCTGTGGTAATAGTAAACCAGGGATCTAAGCCCCATAGTAAAGCTAGAACAAAGGCGCTGCCCACGTAGCCTATTGGTATCCGCCAGTTAATATGCCCTTTATAAAGTAGGTAGAAGCCTCCCAGCAGAATAGCAATTACCGATGTTTCCCCGATACTGCCCCCGACATTACCCCAAAGTAACGGCCAGGAAAAAGTCCTTGAACTCAACAAAGGGGTGGCTGCCGTAATAGTATCAAAAGGGACGGCGAACTTTACTAACTGCGATGTAAAAGCTAACAGGAGAATGGCCCGGGCGCCTAGGGCGGGATTAAAAATATTATAGCCTAACCCGCCGAATGCCAGTTTTATTAAACTAATGGCTAAAAAAGAACCCACCACCGGGACCCACCAAGCGGCCGTGGACGGCAGAATTAAACCCAATAAAAGACCTGTTACAGCCGCACTCCCATCGCCGAGAATTCCCCGCAGATTAAAAGGTGCGCGTAAAAGAACAGCTCCTGTCAGAATCGCTGTCAGGGTACTAAGAAAGACGATCCAAAGCGCCTGCCGGCCAAAAAATATTACTCCGGCAATAAGTGCTGGGATCAAAGCAATTAATACATCGACCATCACTTGTTCAATTGTCAATGAGGAACGCAAATACGGACCTGTTTTCAGCATTTCATCTCACCTCTAGCTCGCTTTTTCCTTGGCTAAGCCCGCCTTACCGTCTTTGATCCAGGTAACTAAAGACCGCTTAGAAGGACAAGTATAAGAACAAAGCCCGCATTCAATACAGTCCAACAAGCCAAGCTGCTCCGCCTTCCGGTAGTAGCCTTTGGAAGACAATTCTCCCAACAGGTTCGGCGTAAGGCCCATAGGACAAACTTCTACACAGCGGGAACAGCGTAGGCATGGACGATTTTGATCGAAGCCAACTTCGTTTTCTCTTAGGGCCAGAAATCCTGAAGAACACTTGATAACAGGGCCCCCAAGCTCAGCCACGGGCGGACCGGTCATGGGCCCGCCTGCCACTATTGCAGCAGGTTCACCGATTAAACCTCCACAAAAATTGAAAAGATCTTCTATAGGAGTCCCAATCCGCACCAGAACATTGCGGGGGTCCAAAACTGCACCGCCGCTCACAGTAACAACCCGTTCGAAAGAGGGCTTCCCTTTCAGAGCCTCAGAAACAGCAATGGCGGTATGAACGTTTTGGACAATACAGCAGGTTTCGCAAGGCAGACAGCCGGAGGGGACCTCCCGATTCAAAACCGCCTTAATTAACTGTTTTTCCGCGCCTTGAGGATAGCGCACCTGCAGCACTTCCACTGATAAATTATCATGGCCGCTGATGGCTTGACGGACAACTTCCACTGCATCCAGCTTGTTGGCTTCGATACAGATAATTCCCGTTTCGGCGCCGCTGGCTTTGATCATCGCTAAAAGACCTTCTACCATCTCCGGTGCCCTTTCCAGCATTAAGCGGTGATCACAAGTCAAATAAGGTTCACATTCCGCACCGTTTATTAAGACTGTATCTATCACCGTTGGCGGATCAAGTTTAATATGCGTGGGGAACCCTGCCCCGCCCATGCCAACTATTCCCGCCTCTTTCACCGCTCGACGGATTTCCTCCGGGGACATTTCTTCATAATCACGCGGCTTATATTCTTTATAAAGTTGATCATTACCGTCATTTTTTATCACCACCGCCGGGGATTTTCCGCCATCTGGCAAAGGACGTTCCTCCACAGCAATGACTTCACCGGACACGCTGGCATGGACCGGTGTGCACACAAATTGCCTAGCCTCACCAATTGGTTGCCCCATTTTGACATGATCGCCAACAGCGACCGCTGGTTCACAGCAAGCCCCGATATGCTGTTTTAAGGGGATAACAACTTCCGGCGGAGCCCCGAAAACAACGATAGATTTATTTTCTGTAGCTTCTTTGCGGTGAGGGATTTCGCCCCCGCCCCGCGGAAACGTTCTTCCAATCAAGTAACTCATCCTTTCCCGGTGATCGAGATATTAATCACGAACGCTGCTTAAGTATTCAACGGACTCTTAATTTTTCCTTCCACAAAATAAAATAGAACCGCAGAATAAGAGATGCTTTTAAATAACATTTTACTTGATTAATAAAAGGTGGGATCGGGAAGTCTAAAACTAGGAGGGAAAACAACGATGGGATACAGCTTCCGAAGCAGAAATTTAATTCCTCAGGCCTATCAAGCGCTTAATCAATTTAAATACGAGGTTGCTAAAGAGTTGGGATTCAACCCCCATTTTAAAACGGGATATTGGGGCAACATTTCGCCCCGGGAGTGCGGACCGAAAGGCGGCCCTCTCTTCCAGGAAATGATCGCTGCCACAGAAAAAAATATACTGCAAAACCAGCCTTTTGGCTGCTGTCGGCAGAAATTTGGCGACCCCTATTTGCTCTAATCGGGTAGGAGACTTCACATTAGTTGAGTAGCCGGCCTCCCACTATAAACGATATATCTGCACAGATTTCGAATCTTGTGGTCAGAAAGACAAGAGCACAACCGCCAAGGCTGGTCGTACGATGACTAGGTTAGATAATGAGGAAATAGGACCAACATACCAGATACCTGAAACGAGGCGCAATAGTCGAGCATCCTTTCGGAACAATTAAACGCCATCTTGGTTATACATTTTTCCTAAGGCGAAGGCTTGAATCGGTGAAAACAGAAGCAAGTCTTATTTGTCTTGCCTACAACTTCAAAAGGCAATCAAGGGAGTTAGGCAGTTAGTGGCACTATTTAGGGCCACAGCGATCTCTGGTCCTCTTTTACAAACCTTTATTTTGAGTAAAAGTGCGTAAAATTCGGTCGCAAGCGGATAAACCAACCAATTGTTAGACAGTCTGACGTACCGTTCGGTATACGGCAGTTTTAAAGTTGATTCTAACTTCAGAGCAGTAATCTGCAAAACTAAGATATCCTGTTCGTTTGAAACGTTCAATGGATAATGTTCTTAACAGGATAGGCTATAGGCGGTTCGCCAATAGCCTTTTCTTGTGTTCGCCCGCATCCACGCCCGTTCTTCATCTGCTCCAAGGCTTCTTAGGTTTAGGAAGCGTGTTTTGACCTTCTTCCAACTTTTCCAGGTAACCATTCGAATTCGGCTGCGCAGCCATTCATCTGTCGTTTGCATGAAATTTAACTTTTCCAATGTAGGCGTAAAGCTGACAGCACCTTGACAATCGAAAGAGGATTTTAGTTAATGCCGGTGATGGGATGTTCCGCTTGAGAAACAAAAAAGCCTGCACCGATAGGCGGAGGCTGGTGTGCTTCGTTTTTACTTGGAAAGGCGGATATAATCGGGTATCTGCTCTGACCACGGCATGAACTTCGTAAGCCCACTGTAAGTTGCGTTGGGAAGCGTATTCAAGGTACTCGTAGGTTTTAAGATTGTTTTCCTTAGCGGACTCAACCATGCTGTAGATCATAGCGCTTGCAGCGGCGCCTTTAGGAGTTTGGCTGAACAAAAAGTTCTTGCGTCCAATCACAAAAGGCTTAATTGAGCGCTCAGCACGATTGTTATCGATCTTTAAGCGGCCGTCCAGTAAAAAGCCGTTTAGTTTGTCCCACTGGTTTAAGCAATATTGAACCGCCTTGCCTAAATGACTTTGCTGGACACAAAACTTATCGATTTCTTCAAGCCGGCCGAAAAAGCCTCCAACACAAGTTTACTTCGTAGAAGCCGTTCTTTGTGACGTTCTTCGGGGTCTATATCGATAAGATAGAGCTTAGGGATAAATTCTAAGCCTTCGGCTGCTTTTGATTGTTTTACCTGCGGCTTTAACAGCTTCGTCAAATTTTCGCTTGGCCCTCCATATCCGTCGTTCATTAGATAGCCATTGAGTCCCTGCAAAACTTACTCAGATGCTCTTTTGATCTTGACGGCTGGTATTCATAAAGCAAAATGCCCGGCCCGCAGCGCCCTAAGCGATAAAGCCACATGTAGGACTTGGATTGGGGTTTTTTACCTTCCTCCTTTAAAACCTGCAAAGACGTTTCGTCTGCAGCGATTATGTTTTGCATCATAGACGGGTTTCAGCCAGTTCTCCGCAGCGTAGATGACCCAATTGGCTGTATTCTGACGGGATATGGCTGCACCGCGCCTTGCCCACTGCTGTTCTTGGCGGTAAAGAGGAGAAGCCATCACGTATTTTCCTTCAATAATGTTAGCCACGATTGAAGGGGAGGGAATACTGCCCGGAAAAGTTGAAAGCAGAGTCAAAAAGTTTAAGCTGATCCTTGTTTGTCTTTTCACTGGAAGAGCCGTAACGCTTTATCGCTAAAAGTCTAATTTGAGCCTCCGGGTAAGTAATTTTTTCTGTTAAAAATTCTACCTCAGCCTCTGCTTTTAGAGCGCGTTCTAGTAGAGAATCTTCAATTGTATTAGTAATTAATAGGGTGCTTTCCATACTATTATAAGTTCGCTTTTTTAATGGAAAGTTGTGCTGGAGAAGGGAAAAACACGCAATTTATTTGTGTTTAAAAGGCATATTTAGGGTGCTTTACAAAGCGTTTTTCTCTTGGTTCAAGTGTCCTTCCTTCTAAGATCCAACGAAAGTCTCGCCAAGTAATATCCAAAGAGTCGGACTTCCCGCCTTCTTGCGGCCAAGGCAGACTGCCTTGCTCCAAGCGGAAGTCATGGAGCCAGAACCCTCGTTCACCCCACTTTAGAATCTTAACTTTGTTTCTTTCCGATTGCAAAAAGCGAATAGCCAGGGTTCGAAGGGGCTTAATTCAAAATCCAATTGACAGCTTTTCTCATATCGGTAGCACCTACGGCAAGATAGACTTTTTGTCTGGGATGCCCGATTAACACAAGGCCATCACAGAGCGAACCACGTCCGAAAGGACTATTGTATCAAAGCCGGGTTCGATTTCTAAGGCAATATTGCCTATTCGTAGGGAAACTCCTGGTTTCTTAGCAGTGGTAATTGGAACGCTAACCCAGCGGTTATTGCGGGCAGTGGAAGTACTGAGCTTTCGCAACCAATAACTCAATTGGCGGGCGGGTAAATCTTGCTTACGGCACCAAGCCGCTTGGCTAAGTCCGCTGGCCGAAAAAGGCTTCAATACGCTCCTCCCAAAGTTTGCGTTTTTCTAAGTCAACCACTCAAAATCAACTCCTTTGCAGTGATAAGATAATTATCTTATCACCTTGCAGGAATTAATAGGTGGGTTCATTTTTACGCTTACCTTTAACCGGCGCGTTTAAGCACGAACTGCCACCGTTCGCTAGATCTGGAACAGGGTTGCAAAGACAGAAAATCGTAACAAGCCAGAAAAGAAAAGCCAACATCCTCCGCAATCTTGTGAATTTCCTCCGGCATCCAAAGTTTCTGGTAGTGTTCTTCTGTTACCTTTTGGTAAAGGCCATCCTCCGCCTTTAGAAAAAATGTGAGTTCCATCCGGCAAATACTACTATCTTGATCATATTCATTATCCCAGAAATAAGCGAAGTCCGTTCCCAGATCGGCATAAGAACTTTCACCATAAATTTCTTGTAATTTGTAAGTAGAATTAAGATCAAATAAAAATAGCCCTCCCGGCATAAGGTGCTGAAAAACAGCTCGGAGGGCCCGGCGCAAATCCTTTGCGGTAACTAGGTAGTTTAAAGAATCGCAGGCACTGATTATAGCGTCGAATGGTTTTCCGGAAAGAGATAATTGGCGCATGTCTTGCACAAAAAACGGGATTTGTATATCTTTCCGCTCCGCCTTGCTTTTGGCCATAGCTATCATCTCAGCCGAAATATCAACCCCCGTCAGGGAGTAGCCCCGCTGGGCCAAAGGCAGAGTTAAATTGCCTGTCCCGCATCCTAAATCCAAAATCCGTTGGGGAACACATCTATTGTTTTTAAACAAAAACAGAAGGTAGGCCTCCCACTGCTTATAATCGGCCTCCATGAGCCGATCATAAAACCGGGCCAAGTAAGTGTAAGCGTGTTTCATGACCAAGAGACCTTTTCAGCATCGGCCCATAGTTTTTCTAAGCCGTAGTAGCGGCGGTCTTCTTCCAAAAAAACATGTACAACGACATTGCCGTA
>JAAYRS010000056.1 GCA_012518645.1 Bacillota bacterium | reverse complement strand
GCTCTTTATCCCTGGGTGCGGCGTTGGCCACGGTCGCTATTCTAACAAAAGCCGAATTTTCACTAATTATTATCGGTGGGGTCTTTGTACTGGAGACTCTTTCGGTAGTAATCCAAGTTATCTTTTTCAGGCTGACAGGCAAAAGAGTATTTTTAATGGCCCCGCTACACCATCATTTTGAATTGAAAGGTTGGTCGGAATGGCACGTTGTAACGGGTTTTTGGGCCCTGGGCTTTTGTTTTGCCATTTTGGGGCTTTTGGAATTTACACCCATTTTAAGGTGGTAGCCCATGTTGGAAAAGATTAAAAAAAGTAAAACTCTTGTATTGGGTTTGGCCGGAAGCGGTCAGGCTGCGGTAAAGGCCCTGTTAAAAGCAGGTGCGTTCAAAATTGTGGCCAATGACCGGAAAGAACTTTTGATTTTGCAATCAGAACTGGCCGAGTTGGCCCAGCATCCCCGGGTTAAGCTGGTAGGCGGGGGGCATCCCCTTAATTTACTGCACGGGATATCTATGATTATCAAAAGCCCGGGCATTAAGCCGGAACTGCCTTTGCTGCAAGAGGCCCGAAAGAGAGAAATCCCCGTATACTCGGAAATCGAACTGGCATTTCGTTTAAGCCCTGTACCCTTGTTTGGTATTACCGGGACAAATGGTAAGACGACAACCGTCTCCCTGGTCGGAGAAATTTTTCGCCGGCAGGCAAGGGGTGTTCATGTTGCCGGAAATATTGGTTTTCCCCTTTGCGAAGCAGCAATGGAAGCTTTGCGGGGGGAGATTATTGTAGCGGAGCTGAGCAGTTTTCAGCTGGAAGATATTCAAGATTTTCGGGCGTCTGTTGCTGCCGTTTTAAATATAGCTTCTGATCATTTGGATTATCACGGAACAATTGACAGGTATATTGAAGCCAAAAAGAAAATACTTTTAAATCAGGGCGATGATGACTGGGCCGTATTCAATTGGGATGATCCTTTGCTAAAAACTTTTGAGGTGCATATAAAAGGAAAAAAATTACCTTTTAGCCGCAAAGGAAAGCCCAGTCCCGGAGTTTATGTTAAAGAGCACAAAATATTTGCAGATGACGGAAGAAAAAAATTTATGATCTGCCCGGTGGAGGATGTGCGGATTCCGGGTTATCATAACCTGGAAAATGCCCTCGCTGCCGTTGCTGTATCTTGGGCAGGAGGAGCTGACCCTTCGAGCATTGCCCAGGGCCTAAAGAATTTTGCCGGTGTTCCTCATCGGTTGGAAAAAGTAAAAATAATTAAGGGAGTAAGTTTTATCAATGATTCAAAAGGAACAAACACGGGAGCAACGTTAAATGCCTTACGAGCCGTTCACGGTTCCAAGATCCTTATAGCCGGAGGGTTGAATAAAGGCAGTGATCTTCGTCCTTTGGTACAGGAAATGAAGCCGCTGGGGGTAAAAGGATTGGTATTGCTTGGTGAAACGGCCTCCCATATTGCCTCTTTAGCAGGCGAGGAAGGTTTTCTTAAGGTGTCTGTTGTGCCGGATCTACCCGCAGCTGTTTGGGAAGCCTTTACTTTCGCCGGGCCCGGCGATACCGTTCTTCTTTCCCCGGCCTGTGCTAGCTGGGATATGTTTAAAAGTTTTGAAGAACGTGGTGAAGTTTTTAAGTCCGCCGTAAATTCTTTAAAGGAGGCTCTTGAAGGTGAAAAATGCCCTCACGGAGCGTGATTTAAGGAAACCGCCTGATTTTACCATTTTTTTTACTGTGCTGATTTTGGC
>JAAYRS010000055.1 GCA_012518645.1 Bacillota bacterium | reverse complement strand
GGAAGGGGTGGGATTCGAACCCACGGAGGACGATTAGGCCCTCAACCGCTTAGCAGGCGGCTCTTTTCAGCCTCTCAAGCACCCTTCCAAAGTATATACCGACAAATGTAACTTTATCATATGAGCCCGGGTGTGTCAATAGAAACGCCCGAGAAAGAAAGTCCGAATTAAGGCCTTAACGGGCGCTTTTTAGCGCAAAAGGGCGCGAATCGGCTTTGCTCCAAATGCTGAAAGGGGGAATTAGGATCGCTTTAAAAAGTTGGTCTTTGAAAATAAAATTAGTTTGCTTTGTTTAAAGTCAAACGCATTTTAGTCCCTTTGCCGATGCGGCTTTCGGCGCAAATGGTGCCTTTGTGCTTGTCAACGATGTGTTTAGTGATTGCCAAGCCTAAACCGGTGCCTCCCAAATAGCGGGCCCGTCCCTTATCAACCCGGTAAAACCGTTCGAAAATACGTTCCAGATGTTCCCTGGGAATCCCTACCCCGTTATCGTTGATTAAAAACTCCACGCTTTCCAGGCCCTGTTCCGCTTCAACCCAGACCCGGCCTCCTTCGGGTGTGTACTTAATACCATTATCTACCAAATTGATGGCCACCTGCCGCAAAAGTTCTTCATCCCCTTCTACAACCACGGGGCTGTAAATATTATTTTCCAAGGTGATGTTTTTATCTTTCGCTTTATTCTGCAAGATTAGCATAGTGTCATCGAAGATTTTTTTCATATCAACGGCGGCCTTGTTGAAAGGTTGTTTGCCCCCCTCGATCCTGGAAAGATCCAGAAGGTCGTTTATGAGAACAATCATTCTGTCCGTTTCGTTGTTAATGATGGTCAAAAAACGCTCCAATAGTTTTTTATCATCGAGATTCCCGTTTAAAATAGTTTCCACAAATCCTTTAATTGAGGTCAGGGGTGTCCGCAGTTCGTGAGAAACATTAGCCACAAATTCCTGCCGCATCTGTTCCAGATGGCGCAAAGAGGTAATGTCCCGCAAGACTGCTACTGCCCCAAGGCCGTCGCCTTCTTCGTCCTCCAGAAAACTACTGGTCACCGCCAAAATCCTCTCACTGCCCCTGCGCAGCCGGACCTCTCTGGTTAGGGATTGTTTGGTATCCATGGTCTCTTCCAAGAGCCAAGACAGATCTTCGTTGTGAGTAGCCTCAAACTGGTTTTTCCCGATTATTTCCTCAGGTTCCACCGCAAAAAGATCAAAGACCGCTTTGTTGGCTAAAATAACTTTGCGCCCCATATTAACCGCCAAAACCCCGTCATCCATGCTGGACAAAATGGCATTTAGTTTCCCTTCTCGATCACTAATCTTAAAAAAAAGCTCTTCCAAAGTTTCCGACAACTTATTAAAAGCACGCCCTAATTGGCCGATATCGTCACTGCTGCGCACCAGAACTTTGCGCCCAAACTCCCTTTTTTGCAGCCTGCGCACCACAACCAAGAGATCCTGAATAGGCTCTGTAATAGCCCGGTTCTGGAAATAAGCTATCAACAAAGAAACAGATACTACCAGAAGTGCAATTAGGGCCGAGCGCCGGGTGAGCCCCCCCATCAAATCGGGTATTAATTCCGATTCAGAAGCCACAAGAAGCAGGCCTTGGTTTTCCAGAGGTAAAGAAACCGTTAAAAGCCGAAGGCTTCCGGCCTTCGCAGGTTCAACCGTGTCTACTACTATCCTGCCTTCGTTATCAATAATCTTCAGCATCCGTCCGCTTTCCCGGCTTAAGGCAATAATCCTTTGCTCTTTTTCTGCCGCTCCCAGGCCTTTGTAGTCAAGTGTTTCCTGCCAGACCAGACGAAGTAAGCGGGCATCAGAAAGGAGGTCTGCCTCAACTTGCTCTTGCAAAGCTTTCCGGGCAAACCCGGCCATAAAAAACGTGGTAACCCCTACGGAAAGCAAGGTTACCACTATTGCTAAAGATGTTAACTTGAAAAGCAGAGACCTATAAAACCTGCGACTCTTCAAATTAGT
>JAAYRS010000054.1 GCA_012518645.1 Bacillota bacterium | reverse complement strand
TGTGAAGCTGCCCGAGGGAACGGAAATGATTATGCCCGGTGATAACACTGCTTTAATCGGGGAGCTGATCACTCCCATTGCCATGGAGGAAGGCCTGCGCTTTGCCATCCGAGAGGGAGGCCGCACAGTAGGCGCCGGTGTAGTAACGAAGATTATTGCTTAAGAAAAACTGTTGGGCGATGACGTAGGAGGTTGCTTAATTAACGGGCTTCGCCGGTTGATTAGGGGAATTTCTACAGAGTATGTTCGATAATCGAGCGAAAGGGAGGATTGTTTTGTCAAAACAAAAAGTTCGGATTAGGTTAAAAGCATTTGATCATAAAATTTTGGACAGTTCTGCAGAGAAGATTGTTGATACTGCTAAAAGGACCGGGGCAACGGTTTCGGGACCCATCCCCTTACCTACGGATAAAAGTATTTTTACGGTTTTACGTTCTGTCCACATTCACAAAGATTCCCGTGAACAGTTCGAAATGAGAACGCATAAACGCCTCATTGATATTTTGGAGCCTAATCCGAAAACAGTAGATGCGTTAATGCGCTTAGATTTACCTGCCGGTGTAGACATTGAAATCAAGATCAGAGACTAAAGGATGCGGCAGGAGCAATTTTAGGGGGTGCAAAAGATGGCCAAAGGTATTTTGGGTAAAAAGTTGGGTATGACCCAGATTTTTAGTGCAGACGGATTATTAATCCCTGTTACTGTCATCGAAGCTGGCCCGTGTACCGTAGTGCAGAAAAAAACCATTGAAAATGATAAGTATCTTGCAGTCCAACTCGGTTTTGGCGAGCGGCGGGAAAGGCTGTTTAACAAACCCGCCAAAGGTCATTTCGCCCGAGCGAATGTTAAACCTCAGCGTTACCTGAAGGAAATCAGATTTAGCGCAGAGGATGATTTTGCCGATTTGAATGTAGGGGATTCCGTTAATATCGGTATATTCACCGAGGGTGAAAAAGTAGATGTAACAGGCACCAGCAAAGGTAAGGGCTATCAGGGTTCGATTAAACGCCATAATCAGGCCCGGGGGCCCATGAGCCATGGTTCTCACTATCACCGCGGCGTTGGCAGCCTTAATGCGGTAGGCCCGGCAAGGGTTTTTAAGGGCCGCAAACTACCGGGACGTATGGGTGGCGAACGGACAACAATTCAAAACCTGGAAATAGTAAAAGTTGATCAGGATCGGAACCTACTGCTTTTGAAGGGCGCTGTTCCGGGGGTCAAAGGCAGTCTGGTCGTTGTCCGTAAAGCTGTTAAAAGCTAGAGTTTGAGGAAGAGAGGAGGCTACAATCATGCCGAAAGTGGCCGTTTTCAACATGGCAGGTAAACAAGTGGGTGAGATGGAACTCAACGAAAATATTTTCGGGGCCGAAGTAAACGGCGATCTAATGCATAAGGTTGTTGTCAATCAGTTGGCTAATCGCCGGCAAGGTACTGCGGCCACCAAAAACAGGTCCGCTGTTCGCGGCGGGGGGCGCAAGCCGTGGAGGCAAAAAGGTACCGGGCGGGCCAGGCAGGGCAGTATCCGCTCACCGCAGTGGGTTGGCGGCGGAGTGGTTTTTGGGCCTACGCCCAGAAATTATTCCTATCGTATTCCTAAAAAAGCGCGCCGGGCTGCCTTAAGATCCGCCTTAAGTTCAAAGGTTGAAGCGGGAAATTTAATTGTTCTCGAGGATTTAAATGTAGAGCAGCCTAAAACCCAAACGATGGCCCGGATGTTCCAGGCTTTAAACGTAGAAAAACCGCTGCTGGTAATTGCCGAATGGGATACCAATGTGGAGCTGTCTGCTCGAAACATTCCCGGTGCGGTGCTGACAAAGTCCGCCGGGCTTAATGTTTACGATATTCTTAATAGTCAAAAGGTGATTTTTACTAAGGACGCTGTTGCGAGATTAGAGGAGGTGCTTGTCTAATGGATGCACGGGACGTGATTATCCGGCCGATTGTAACTGAAAAAAGCACCGGTTTGATGGAGGACAACAAGTACACTTTCGAAGTGAATTTGCGGTCTAATAAAACTCAAATTAAAGCCGCAATTGAAGAAATTTTTAAGGTCAAAGTTCTAAACGTGAATACTTCTCGGGTCAAAGGTAAACTGCGTAGGATGGGACGGCACGAAGGATATAGATCCGACTGGAAAAAGGCCATCGTAACCTTAGAAGAGGGCCAACGTATAGAGGTCTTTGAAGGATTGTAAGGAGGGACGGAATAATGGCAATAAAAAAATATAAACCGACCACTCCGGGGCGCCGTGACATGACTGGTTTTACCTTTGAGGAAATTACCAATAAAAAACCGGAGAAGTCGCTGCTGGCCCCCCTCAAAAAAAGCGGAGGGCGTAATGTCAGAGGCAGGATTACGGCGCGTCACCGCGGTGGAGGCCATAAGCGGAAATATCGGCTTATTGATTTTAAACGGAATAAAGATGGCATACCCGCCAAGGTTGCAGCGATCGAATACGATCCCAACCGTTCCGCTAGGATCGCCTTGCTTCATTACTTGGACGGCGAAAAACGCTACATTCTTGCTCCGGTGGGCTTAAATGTAGGGGATCTGGTTGAATCGGGATCAAATGCGGATATCAAAGCCGGGAATGCCCTGCCCCTGGAAAACATCCCCATCGGCACTGTAATTCATAATCTGGAATTACAGCCGGGCAAGGGCGCTCAGATGGTTCGTTCGGCGGGAACATCCGCTCAGCTTATGGCGAAGGAAAACTCTTACGCCACCGTGCGGCTGCCTTCAGGTGAATACCGGATGGTGCTCTTGAAGTGCCGGGCTACAATTGGGCAGGTGGGCAATGTTGAACACGAAAACATGATTATTGGTAAGGCGGGACGTGCCCGGAACTTAGGAAAACGGCCTCATGTCCGCGGTGTAGCTATGAATCCCGTTGATCACCCTCACGGCGGCGGCGAGGGCAAGGCTACCATTGGCAGGCCGGGACCTGTAACACCCTGGGGCAAGCCCACTCGCGGTGCACGTACTCGCAAAAAGAAATCCAGCGATCAATTTATAGTCAGAAGCCGCAGGAAATAGAAGGATTCTGGGCGAGGAGGTGGAGGAATGAGCAGATCATTGAAAAAAGGTCCTTTTGCGGATAGTCATCTTCTGGATAAAATCCGGGCCATGAACGAAAAGGACGAAAAAAGGGTAATTAAAACATGGTCGAGGCGTTCAACGATTTTTCCGGATATGGTCGGCCACACCATCGCTATTCACGATGGCCGCAAACATGTCCCCGTATATATTACTGAAGAGATGGTCGGCCATAAGCTTGGCGAATTTGCACCTACCCGGACTTTCCGGGGGCATTCCAGCAGCGAGAGATCATCAGGCAAATAAGTGGATCGGGGTGATAAATGATGGAAGCGAGAGCAGTTGCAAGACATATAAGAATTTCACCACGCAAAGCGCGTCAAGTAATTGATTTAATCCGCGGTAAAGACGTTGATGATGTCTGGGCTATTCTGCGGTTTACTCCGAAAGCGGGATCGCCTCTAATCGAGAAGATTGTTCGAAGCGCCGTTGCCAATGCAGAGAATAATTACGATATGGATGCCGACTCCTTGTATGTTGCTGAGTGCTATGTAGATCAAGGTCCAACTTTAAAAAGAATCAGGCCGAGAGCAAGAGGCATGGCGGATCGCATTCGGAAACGCACAAGTCATATTACTGTGATTTTGCGAGAAAAGGAGGTATAAGTGCGTGGGTCAAAAAATACACCCGGTTGGGTTTAGACTTGGGGTTGTTAAAGACTGGGACAGCAAATGGTACGCGAATAAGCGCGAATATGGCGATTTGCTGCACGAAGATCTGGAAGTAAAGGCTTTGATTAAAGAACGTTTTTTCCAAGCCGGAATTTCCAGAATAGAAATTGAACGGGCAGCGAACCGAGCCAAAATAACTATTCATACCGGCCGCCCCGGCATGGTAATCGGCCGCGGGGGCTCCGAAGTAGACAAACTGCGCAAAGATCTAGAAGCTAGGACCGGTCGTCAAATTCAAATTAATATTGTGGAGGTTAAAACTCCGGAAATAGATGCTCAATTGGTAGCTGAAAACATTGCCTTCGCTTTGGAAAGGCGGATTTCTTTCCGCCGGGCAATGCGGCAGGCACAACAGCGGGCTGTTAGATTAGGGGTGGAAGGTATTAAAGTTTCGGTTTCCGGCCGCTTGGGAGGTGCAGAAATTGCCCGCACCGAGTGGAACCCGGAAGGCTCAATCCCCCTGCATACCTTAAGAGCGGATATTGACTATGGGTTTGCTGAAGCAAATACAACTTTTGGCAAGATTGGGGTTAAGGTTTGGGTCTATCACGGAGAGATCCTTCCTGATCCGGTAGATGAAAAAAAGGCTGAAGGAGGCGAATAGGGGTGCTGGTTCCAAAAAGAGTAAAGTATCGCCGGGTTCACCGCGGCCGCATGACCGGCAAAGCCCAAAGGGGCTCGGAAGTGGCCTTCGGTGACTACGGCCTCAAGGCATTAGAGCCTGCTTGGATTAAGAATACACAAATTGAAGCAGCCCGTATCGCCATGACTCGGCATATTCGGAGGGGCGGAAAGGTTTGGATCAGGATTTTCCCTGACAAGCCGGTGACCCAGAAACCAGCGGAAACCAGGATGGGTTCTGGAAAAGGTGCGCCCGAATATTGGGTCGCGGTCGTGAAACCCGGGCGAATAATGTTTGAAATCGGTGGTGTGCCGGAAGAGCTGGCCCGTGAAGCGCTGCGCTTGGCGGCCCACAAACTTCCTATTAAATGCAGGTTCGTATCTCGGACTGTGGCAGGTGGTGACGCAAGTGAAGGCTAAAGATGTTCGCGAGCTTTCTGAAACTGAACTGGAAGTGAAATTGGGAGAGTTAAAAGAAGAACTCTTTAACCTCAGGTTTCAATTGGCAACGGGCCAACTTGATAACCCGATGCGCATCGGGGTTGTTCGCAAGAACATTGCTCGGGTTAAAACAGTGATGCGGGAACGAGAATTAAAGATTCAAAGGGCTTGAGTCTTCTGAGGAAGGAAGAAGGGAGGAGCATAGATGGACCAAGAAAGAAAAGCACGTCGGAGCCGGATCGGAACCGTCGTTAGCGATAAAATGGATAAAACGGTAGTTGTTTCCGTGGAACGTAAAGTCAGCCATCCCCTATACGGGAAGATTATGCGGAAAACGGGAACATTTAAAGCGCACGACGAATCTAATCAATGCGGCGTTGGGGATCGTGTCCGTATTATGGAAACGCGGCCCTTAAGTAAAAGTAAACGCTGGCGGGTAACGGAGATAGTAGAAAAAGCCCGTTAACCGCTAAAACAGCCAAGGGAAGGAGGGGCTAACATGATCCAGCAAGAGAGTTGCCTGAAGGTCGCAGATAATACGGGTGCCAGGGAGATCCTGTGTATCCGGGTCTTGGGCGGCTCCGGGCGACGTTATGCTCGTGTGGGTGATGTGATTATTGCCTCTGTGAAACACGCTACTCCCGGTGGCGTAGTTAAAAAGGGAGAAATTGTCAGAGCAGTCATTGTAAGGACAAAGAAACAGTATGGGCGTAAAGACGGATCCCATATCCGTTTTGACGAAAACGCCGCAGTTATAATAAATGATCAGAACAATCCAAGGGGTACTCGTATCTTCGGGCCTGTGGCGAGGGAACTACGGGAAAAAGATTTTATGAAGATCGTCTCTCTGGCTCCTGAGGTACTTTAGAAGGGGGGATGGAGAATGGCTAAAATTCATGTCAAACGCAGGGATTTGGTTAGTATTAACACGGGGGAAGACCGCGGCAAAAAAGGGAAAATTCTTGAAGTCCGCCCTAAAGCCGGTCAAGTAATCGTAGACGGCATTAATATCCAGAAAAAGCACACCAGGCCCACTCAAACCAATCCTCAAGGCGGGATTATCGAGAAGGCCGGCCCTATTGACGCTTCTAATGTGACCTTGGTTTGCCCCAGCTGCAAAGAACCCACCAGAATTAAGAGAAAGCGTTTAGCGAAGGGCGGGCTGGAGCGGCAGTGTAAAAAATGCGGTAAAGCAATTGACTAGAAAATACTGGCTTAAGGTGTGAGAAGGGGGGAGTAGTGCTTGGCACGGTTTAAGGAAAAATATAGAAGTGAAGTTGTACCTGCCATGATGGAGCGCTTTGGCTATAAAAATATAATGCAGGTGCCTCGCTTTGATAAAATCGTTTTAAATATTGGTGTAGGAGAAGCAGTCGCGGATCCAAAAGCACTGGAAGCGGCAACAAGAGATTTGGCAACAATCAGCGGTCAGAAACCGATCATAACTTACGCCAAGAAATCCGTAGCGGCCTTTAAAGTACGAGAAGGTATGGCTGTGGGCTGTAAAGTTACCCTCCGGGGTGAACGGATGTATGAGTTTTTGGATAGGCTGATTAGTATTACCCTGCCTCGGATACGGGATTTCAGGGGTCTTTCTTCCAAATCTTTTGACGGTCACGGGAATTACAGCATTGGACTGCGGGAGCAGTTGGTCTTTCCCGAGATCAATTACGATGAAATCGATAAGGTCAGAGGTCTTATGGTTGTTATTGGAACTACTGCAGAGACAGACGAGGAAGCCTTTGAGCTTCTTAAGTTAATGGGCATGCCCTTTAGAAATTGAAAGGAGAGATATAGTGGCCAAAAAATCGTTAATCATCAGAGCGCAGCGAGATCCTAAATTTAAAGTGCGCCGAGTTAATCGATGCAGAATATGCGGGCGCCCCCGTGGTTACATGCGCCGTTTTCAAATGTGCCGTGTCTGCTTCCGGAAATATGCCGGTGAAGGGCAAATTCCAGGAGTAACCAAGTCCAGTTGGTAGGGGTGTTTGACCCGGAAGGAGGTTTCCTGTATGGTAATGACTGATCCAATTGCGGATATGCTGACACGGATTCGCAATGCCAGTTCCGTGAAGCACGAATCGGTAGATATTCCCAGTTCTAAGCTTAAAGGTGAATTGGCAAGAGTCCTTAAAGACGAAGGATTTATAAGAGAATATAAAGTGATTGAAGATAAAAAACAGGGCATGATTAGAGTTTACCTTAAATATGATTCCGAAAAAGGGCCTGTTATCCAAGGGTTAAAACGGATTAGCAAACCCGGCCTTAGAGTGTACGCCAACAAAGATGAAATACCAAGGGTATTGGGTGGGCTGGGCGTAGCTGTGTTATCTACTTCTCAAGGAATTATGACTGATCGCCGGGCTAGAAAAGAAGGCATTGGCGGCGAAGTAATTTGTTATGTCTGGTAAGGGGGGAAAAAGATGTCCAGGATCGGAAAGAATCCCGTTAAGATTCCCAATGGTGTAGTCGTTGAGATAAATGATGGCGTTATTAATGTGAAGGGTCCAAAAGGGGAGCTTACAAGGGAAGTCCACGCCGATATGAATGTGGATTTGACCGCGGAAGGGGTTTTGGTAACCCGGCCTAGTGATAGTAAAGAACATCGTTCTCTCCACGGGCTGACCCGCAGTTTAATTGCTAATATGGTCCAGGGGGTTACGGAAGGGTATAGCCGGAATTTAGAAATTCGCGGAGTGGGTTATAGGGCGGCCAAACAAGGCGACAAGTTGGTTTTGTCCCTGGGTTTTTCGCACCCTATTGAAGTCACACCGGCCCCCGGCATAGAAATCGAAGTTCCTGCTCCAACTAAGATTACTGTGAAAGGAATCGATAAGGAATTAGTTGGGCAAACAGCAGCTAATATTCGAGATTACCGCCGGCCGGAGCCTTACTTGGGCAAAGGCATCCGCTACGAGGGTGAACGGGTGCGCAGAAAAGCCGGTAAAGCAGGTAAAGTCGGCATTTAGTAGAAGGATGGTGAGTTAGATGGCCAAATTTAATCGGCGTGAAGCGCGGGAAAGAAGGCATAAACGCCTGCGGCAGCACATAGCGGGGACTCAAGATCGGCCTAGGCTTAGTGTTTATCGCAGCCTTCACCATATTCACGCTCAAATTATAGATGACAGCGCCGGGCACACCTTGGCCGCGGCTTCCTCTGTAGAGCGCGAGATGCGCAGCAAGTTGAAATCCACAGGCAATCGGGAAGCAGCTAAAGAAGTAGGCTTGGTATTAGCCCGGCGGGCTAAAGAAAAAGGCATCACCAAGGTAGTCTTTGATCGCGGCGGAAATATCTATCACGGTAGGATTGCATCCTTAGCGGAGGGTGCGCGTGAAGGCGGCCTGCAATTCTAGGTGCAAGGGAGGGAAACAAGCTTGAGAAAACGAAAAGAAAACGGTGGCACGGAATTCCATGAACGCTTAGTAAATGTTAATCCCGTCTCCAAGACTGTTAAAGGCGGTCGATCCCGATCTTTCAGCGCCTTGGTTGTGGTCGGGGACGGTAAAGGAAAAGTCGGGGCAGGGTTGGGTAAAGCTAAAGAGGTCCCTGAAGCTATTCGCAAAGCTACAGATGAGGCTAAAAAGAATATGATTCAGGTGCCGATGGTAGGGACCACCATTCCCCACGAAATTACGCAAAAATTCGGAGGAGCACGGGTTTTACTTAAACCTGCTTCGGAAGGAACCGGTGTAATTGCCGGCGGCCCGATGCGTGCGGTCCTTGAAGTGGCCGGCGTTCGGGATGTTCTTACAAAATCGCTGGGTTCCGCCAATCCCATTAACGTGGTTAGAGCCACAATGGTCGGGCTGGGTAATTTAAGAACAGTTCAAGATGTGGCCCGGCTTCGCGGCAAAAACCCCGGGGAAATCTTGGGTTAGGAGGCACTTGTTGTGGCAAAGTTAAAAATCACGTACAAAAAAAGCGCGATTAGTTATAAACAGGATCAAAAGGATACTATTGCTGCCCTGGGGCTTAGAAAATTGGGCACCGCGGTGATTCATAATGATACCCCTGCAATCCGGGGAATGGTTAAAAAAGTTGAACATTTGGTGGAAGTTGAGGAAGTAGACTAATTAAAGGGGGTGGAGGCGTGCGAATCCATGAACTTAAACCTGCTGAAGATAGTAGGCATAGGCGCAAACGGGTGGGTCGCGGAATCGGATCCGGCTTTGGGAAAACTTCCGGCAGAGGGCAAAAAGGCCAAGGAGCCCGATCCACTGGCAAAGGCCCATATTTTGAAGGAGGCCAAACTCCTTTGGTTAGGCGTTTGCCCAAGCGGGGATTTACGAATGTATTCCAAAAAGTATACGCCGAGGTCAAATTATGTGATTTAAACCGTTTCGCACCGCAAACAGTTGTGACTCCCCAGTTGTTGAGGGAGGCCGGGCTTGTAAACAAGGTAAAAGATGGAATTAAAATACTTGGAAACGGTGAGATCAATCAGGCCTTGACGGTGCAGGCTCATAGTTTCACAAAATCAGCGGCAGCCAAAATTGAAGAGGCTGGCGGCAAAGTTGAGGTGATCTAGTTGCTTGCTGCATTAAAGAACTCTATGAAGATCCCGGATTTAAGGAGAAAGATTTTGTACACAGCAGCTATGCTCGCCGTGTATCGAGCAGGTTCTTTTGTACCTGTACCGGGGGTTAACGCTGCCGGTTTGGCAGAAGCCTTGGGGATCGAAGGAGGAAATATTTTCGGGTTTCTAAACCTTTTTACAGGGGGGGCTTTGGCCCGGTTCACCGTTTTTGCCCAAGGTGTCAGTCCTTATATTACGGCATCCATTGTTATCAACCTTTTGACAATGGTTATCCCCCGTCTGGAGGAATTGTCGAAGGAAGGGCCGGAGGGGCGTAAAATTATTGCCCAATACACCCGCTACGGCACGGTTGTTTTGGCCTTGATCCAGGCTTTTGGCACTACCATGATGGCCCGTAATTGGGGCGTGACTTCTGATCCCAGCGCCTTTGGATTGATTTTAATTATGCTGACTTTAACGGCGGGAACCATGTTCACCGTTTGGTTGGGTGAAAAGATTTCCGAAAAAGGTATTGGGAACGGTATCTCGCTTTTGATTTTTGTGAATATTGTAGCTGTCCTCCCTTCCGGTTTTATGAATGCCTTTCAGGCTATTGGGGAAGGCGGCCTGAATGTATTTAGTTTGATAGCTTATCTTTTGATCACCGTCCTGGTTATCGCTGCAGTGGTTTTGATTACTCAAGGAGAACGCCGGGTGCCGGTGCAGTATGCCAAACGCGTTGTAGGGCGGAAAATTTACGGCGGGCAATCAACTCATATTCCCCTCAAAGTGAATCAAGCGGGGGTAATCCCGGTTATTTTTGCTTCGTCCGTACTTACGTTCCCGCTTACTTTGGCTCAATTTGTCCCTGCGCTGAG
>JAAYRS010000053.1 GCA_012518645.1 Bacillota bacterium | reverse complement strand
TTCGTGGTATTTATCGGTTGAATAAAGGTTGTTCAGCGACCCCTAAGTATGGCGAAAGAAACAGCATAAAAGCTTACATCTTACCGATTATCATTATTTTAGCTACTTTCATTTGGACAGAAGCCACTATAATCCGGACAATTCAAAGCCACTATTATCGCCTTCTGGAAAAACAATCGACTCAGTTCGCCTTAAGCTATGCCCAAAATATTAATAAAGCGGCACAGGCTTCCCGGGTGATCAACGAACTGCTGGAGGATAAATTGCTTACAGCAAGCAAGACCTTGGCACTTTATGACCAGCGGGTAGAAGAGGCCTCCTTAGCGGATTTAGCAGATTCCCTGGGGCTGGATGATATCTACTACTATAATTCCGCCGGGGAAATCATTAGTTCCAATAAAGGCCACTACATAGGTTGGACCGCCTACCCGGGCCACCCGGTTCATGACTTTATCCTCGGCGGACAGAGACTGCTTGTAGAGGAAATCCGGGCTGACACAGAATCCGGTGAGTTAAATAAATATGCCTATATCCTGCTTGATGACGGCTTTGTCCAAATCGGCATTAAAGCCGCCCGGGTGGAAGCCTTTTTAAGTGCCTTTGATTCTAACCGCCTTTTGGGCGAAATGGCTGAACCGGAATTAGTGGATGCCATTTATTTCCTCGATCCGGACTTGGTAGTCCGAGGCAGCTCCAAACCGGATTTTACTGGCTTAGAAGTAAACCGCCCGGAAATTATCCAGGCCATTGAAAACGATCAAACCTACGCTGTCAGCAGCTTTTTAGATCAAAAAGAAGTATATCAAGTCTATACGCCAGTTTACGCCTCCGGTTCAAAAATAGGAACACTTGTCGTGGCCCAGTCTTTAGAAGAAACCCGGGCTATAATAAGGAAGGCCTCGGTCTTAGGAACAATAACGGTTATAGTCGTATTTATATCCCTCCTTTTAGTTCTTTACTTTAGTTACAGTAAGAATAGGGGGCTGCAAAAAAAGGCTTTTTTCCATACCTTAAGCGCCTTGCCCAATAGGATTTATTTGGACTCCGTCCTCCAGACAGATTTAAAAAGAGATCCGACCGAAAAAAAAGCCCTCTGCCTAATTCACTGTCAAAATTTTGCTGCCATTAATCATGTTTTCGGCTTTCAGTTCGGGGATAGGATCCTAAAGGAATTGGGGCAAAAACTAGAAGCAGCTTTTAGGAATCGGCACGCCCTCTTCCACTTTAGTGTTAACCGTTACGCCCTTTATATCACTGGTTATAAAAATAAAAAGGAATTAGCGGAACTGGCAAAAGAAGCTATGGGTATTTTAAGGACGGTTTTTGACATCCGCGGATTAGAGCAGTATGTCACCATCAAAGCGGGAATTGTAGAAATCAACGAAAGATACCCCGACACCGGCCAAATCTTTACCAATGCATCCCTTGCCATTCTACACGCCGGCGATGATGAGCAAACCCCCAGTTTTTTTAGCCCCAAAATGGCGGCCAAACCCCTGCGGGAGGATTTCATCGAAAAAGAATTGCGGGCTTTTTTAGCCCGCCCCGATTCGGGAATCCTGCATCTGGAGTATCAACCGGTAGTGGATTTAAAAACAAACCGGATTGTAGCTTTCGAAGCACTGGCCCGGATGCAATCAAAGGATGTGGGATCAGTCGATCCCGTAGAATTTATCGATATTGCTGAACGCAAACGTTTAATCGTCCCATTAGGCGCTTGGGTCTTGGAAACAGCCTGCCGCTTTCTCCAAAAATTGGAGGCCCTTAGATACAACAGCATTCGAATTGCCGTTAATATTTCAGGCAAGGAGCTGGGAGATAACTTTCCCCAAAAAGTGAGCAGTGTTTTAGAAAAATACCGAGTCAATCCGAATAACTTAGTATTGGAAATTACAGAGAACATCATGCTGCGCAATTTCTCGGAAATAAACGCAATGTTCCAGGAAATTAGGGCTTTAGGCGTGAGGATCGCCATTGACGATTTCGGAACCGGGTATTCATCTTTTGCAAGACTGGGGGAACTTAACGTGGACATTATCAAAATTGATAAACATTTTGTGGATCAGGTTCCCCAGAAAGAACAGGGTAAACTGGTTTTCGGCGAATTAATCGCCATGGGCCACAAGTTGGGGCTTAAGGTCATTGCCGAAGGTGTGGAAACCGAAATCCAAAGACAATACCTGATTGCTAAAGGCTGCGAGCTAATGCAGGGCTATTTTTACAGCAGATCCCTCAGCCCCAAAGAGGCCGTTGAAAAACTGCGGGCCAGTGAAATTGCGGCCCAATAAGACTTTACAACTCATCCCCCAAATCCGCCGCGTTCCCGTTGGGATTAGTGTAATTTCAGCAATAACAACAGAGGCACAGTTACCAAACTGAGCAGAGTTGGGATAACCACACCCATGGCCGCCAAATCTTGATCGGCATCGTAGCTGGAGGCGACTAAAGCTGTTGTAACCAAGGGCGGCATACTAAGCATTAATAAAAGGACACCGCTTAAATCCGGAGGCAGGGGAAAAAAGGCTAAGACCAAAATCCCAACTAAGGGGCTCAAAAACAGGCGGTGCCCCAAAACTCCCCAAATCTCCCGGCGCCAGG
>JAAYRS010000052.1 GCA_012518645.1 Bacillota bacterium | reverse complement strand
CTGAGCATATTAGCCCCATCCACTTCCGCCGATTCATATAATTCGGTAGGGATGGTCTGCAAACCCGTTAAGATCATAATAGCGACCAAAGGGGTCATTTTCCAGACGTCGGCCACAATGACCATGTTCAAGGCTAAAAAAGGGTAGCCTAACCAGGATTGATAGGTTTCAATTATCCCCAGTTGAGTTAGAAGTGCATTCAAAGCACCGTACTGAGGATTAAAAATCCAGCGCCATAAAGAGCCGTTGACAATAGTGGGAATAGCCCAGGGTACGATGATCAGAGCCCTTAAAAAGGAACGCCCGTAAAACTTTTGGTTCAGAAGCAAAGCAACGATTGTACCGAAAACGAACTCCGCGGAAATTGAAACTGCAGCGAAATACAAAGTGCGCAGCATAGAACGCCAAAATTCAGCACTGCTTAAAATATCGAGATAATTTTGTATGCCTATAAAGGAACGGGAAAGCGGCCTGGTAAGGTCTATGTTGTAAAGGCTCATACTGAATGTTTTCAAAATAGGGTAAAGAACAACCCCGAAAATGATCAGTGCTGCAGGCGCAATTAAAATGAAAGCAAATCCTTCTTCTGAAATCTGTCGCTTCATTTTCTTCTCCTTTAATCAAAGTCATCGTGGAGATAGAGGGAATAGGCGGAACGCCTATTCCCTTCCCCCGTGCAGCAAAACTTAGCTGATTATTGTCTTGCTTCCAATTTCTTAGTTTCTGCCGCTATAGTTGCGATGGCATCTGCAGGGCTCTTACTTCCGAGCAATACTTTCTGTATTTCCACCCTAAGTACTTCGGATAATTCCGGATACCATGTGACCTGAGGCCTATTTACAACGTAGCCGTACTGTGTTTCGGAAACTTCGACTAATCTGGGCTGATCAGCTATTACACGGGGATCACTGAAAGCAGAAATGTAAATTGGCAGGGCATTGTCGGAATACTGGATCTGCACTTCCTTGCTGGTCATGTGCTGAATGTAATCCCAAGCCTCATCGGGGTGTTTACTGCCGCTGAGGATGGACAGGCCCATACCGCCGTTAACTGTACCACTGAAGGCTTTATCTGTTCCCGGCACAACAGCAATGTCCACATCTCCGGCAACTGCCGATTCGGCCGGATCATTGGCGGAATTGTACATGTAAGTCCAGTTCAAAGCAAAGGCGGCTTCTCCCTGTGAAAAGACCCGCCGGACATCTTCCTCTGAAAACTCCCTGGAACTGGGGTTGGTAATACCGGTTTCAATAGTTTCGACCATGAATTCAAGTACTTCTAACCCCAGCTCTTCGTTGAGAACAACTTTATTCTCTTCATCCAGGGTCAGAATCTCCCCTCCAAAACCTGCGGCCAAGGCCGTGAAGTCGCAAACCACTGCTTCAATCTGGGCCCAGCACCAAACAATGGGGTATTCTACTAATCCCATTTCTTTGATAACTTTAGCTTGTTCTACTAATTCCCCCCACGTTTCCGGAGGATTATCAAATCCGGCTTCTGCCAACATTCTAGTGTTATAAAACAGATATTTGATGTCATTTAACCAAGGCATGCCCCAATATTTCCCATCGTATTTTACAGAGTCTAAGACGCCTTGGAAAATATCATCTGTGTTTACCTCAGCCATCTTATCAGTAACGTCCACAACAAAACCGGCACTAGCAAACTCCGGAGGCCAGATACAGTCGATGAGCGTCACATCATAGGCACTACTGCGGGTAGCTGCAGCCGTCACAATTTTATCGTGCAGAGCGTCAAAAGGAATAAAGAGGAGGTTTACTTTAACCCCGGGATTCTCCGCTTCAAACTCGGCAGTAATGCTCTCAATTTCCTCTACACTATATCCAGATTGGATCATATGTAGGACATTGAGAGTGGTTGCACCCACAACAGCGGAACAAAAAACCACGACAACCAGCAATGCAAGAACAATCAAGCTAGACCTTTTTGCCATTTCCCATTCTCTCCTTTACTTATTTTTAACCCTTGTAAATAGTATAGAGGGGGAGATCTGTTTTGTCAAGACTTATACTAGGACTTTATGCTAACACTTATACTAGGATTTATAATAAGTTGGGACAACCTCCCCGGAAAGCGGTGTGTTTGCGTCCCGGAGGGTTTTATGCTGTAACCATGGCACCTCGGCGACTCTAATTATGCACATTTGTGAGCACGGAACTTTAACCTTTAAGGTTCAATGTTTTCCAAATCGCACCTGTCCAATTTAATAATTTTGAGAAATCTAAAGGAAATGTTATTAAGTTTACCTTTCACATTCCTCCAAAGAACATTAAGAGGAAGATAAAACTTTGGTCATAGGACCTATCAAGCCAATCCTTTAAAAATACCAACT
>JAAYRS010000006.1 GCA_012518645.1 Bacillota bacterium | reverse complement strand
ATCCAGGGATATGCGTCAGGATCCAAGTCCAAATTTCCTGATTTAATTTTCAAGGTTCGGCAGGGAGAAAGAACCTAAAACCAACTCCCTAAATCTTAATATACGAGGGGGGGTAACAGTGATCGTAAGCAGGCTTCAAGGAACCAGGTATTGCTGCAGCTGCCAAGAAGAAACCGAACATCTTTTTATTTATCTTAATCACTACTTGAAAGCGGGGATTTGTCTAAACTGCGGAGAGCGATTTACTAACCGCCGAAATCTTTTGGAAATTTATCTGCATGATTTTCCCCGGCGTCTGCTTAGTAAGCCGGAACGTCTTTACAGGGAACTGGATAAAATTCCGCTCCGGGGAAAAAAACAATTTTACCAAGGTATTATCTCCAGGTTATTAAGAAAACCCGCCAAAGAAGCCTGGGTCTTGAGGGAAATTCTACGAAAAAACATATTATAAAGGAGAAGAGGTTTGAATAACCCAGGAAACCGGTCTTGCGGGGTCCGGCTTCCTTTTTCTTCGGCAAGCTTTAGGCGCAAAAATTAGTTAATTTTTATGGGGCAGAAAGGGCGTCATTAAGGCCGCCAGCTTGGGAATAGTCATAGTTTGCAGGTATACTTTCCCCGGCCCGGTAATCACGGTGTCAAAGAGGCCTTCTCCGCCGAAAAGGACATTCTTAACACCTTTGACCCGGCGAATATCCATTTTACAGCTGGCATCCATCAGGGCCAGTACCCCTGTATCACAAGTCAGCTCTTCCTTTTGCGCCAAGTCATATTCTTGGCAATATCCGTCTATTTCCAAAAAGACGGTTCCGGGGCCGGAAATCCGCTGCATTATAAAGCCTTCGCCGCCGAAAAATCCCACTCCGAGTTTCTTTTGAAAATGCAGTTCTAACTCGATTTCCGGTGTGGCACAAAGAAATGCTGTTTTTTGCGCTATAACACTTTCCCCCTCTTGAAGGGTTCTTTTTATGATAGTGCCGGGAAAAGATGAAGAAAAAGCTATTTCTGCAGGTTCTTGAGCGGTGTAACGGGACATAAACAGGCTTTCTCCTGAAAACATGCGTCCTAAGGCCCGGCCGACCCCTCCCTCGCCGGTGGTTTCTGCGCGTACCCGCCCCCGCACCCAGGTCCGGCCTCCGGCTTGGCTGATGACGGCTTCGCCGGGTTGAAGCTTAATAATTACTGCCGGTAAGGTACCGCCTTGAATAGAATATTGCATAACACTGCCTCCTTTTTATTTTTAAGATCGCCCCGCGGACTTTAACAAAACCAAGCGGGAAAGCCTCTTGGACCGTTGGGGGTAGATTAAAGCACAAGCACATTATCTTTCCCCTTTGCTTTTGCTTTGTAAAGGGCCTGATCCACCCTTTTGATTAACTCATCCGATGTGTCTTCAGGTGCGAATTGGGTTACGCCAATACTAACGCTGATGGAAATACCCCGGGTGAAGCGGGTGGATTTAATTTCAGTCCTTAATCTTTCACAGACTTTGAAGGCCTTTTCTATCTCAGTTTTGGGCATGAGGATCACAAACTCTTCTCCCCCCCAGCGGGCGGCAAGATCAGCCTTCCGGATGTTTTTAATCAATATTTGAGAAAGTTTTACTAAGACGCTATCGCCCACACTGTGGCCGTAGGAGTCATTTATTCCTTTAAAATAATCTACATCCAGCATGGCAATTGAGAGCGGATCCTGATAACGGCGGGTGTAATCTATATGTTTCTGGAGGTAATCGTGGAATGCCCGCCTGTTATAAAGCTGTGTTAAATCGTCAGTTCGGGACAGGTGCTTTAGCCTTTTTTCCACTTGGATCCTCTTATTTATTTCCGCACTAAGCTCGTCTTTTGAAGTCATTGTTTCCCGGAGCCGGGCAGCCATTTGGTTGAAGGAGTGGGCTAATTCGCCGATTTCGTCATTTGTTTTGATTCTAACTTTGGCTTCCAGATCCCCGCTTCCGATTTTGTGTGTTAAGTCAACTAATTTTGCAACACCCTTGGTTGCCCGTTGGATAAAAATAAAGGAGGATAAGGATATCACAGAAATGGAGAGGAACCCCAGAAGCAGGAACTGTTTGGTCTGTTTGGAAACAACCGCTTCCACATATTCTTTTGGCAGCTCTAAGACCACTGCCCAGCTCTCTCCGCGGTTGCCGAAGGTCTGATCCAAAGAATCGCCGTCGCCGCCAAAACCGAAACTGCCTTCTTTCGTCGTGTTTTTAATCGGGCTGGTGCTGACCAGGATTTCTTGGCCATTCTCTCCCTTATATACTTGGGAAACGGCTTCGCCCTGCAAACTTGGGAGGATCTTTGGGGATATTTTTGTTGACAGAGGTTTTTGATCCGGCTCCAGGACAATTAATCCGTTCGATCTTACTATTTTTACAGTCCCCGGGTGGTAAAGAGGTAAGTAATCTTCAAGAATTCTGTTGAAAAGGGCAAAAATTTTCATGTTGCTTTTTAAAACCCCAATACACCGGCCGTTTTCGTAAACCGGCACGGTTAGGCCTAACACGAAATCTTCAACACTTAAATCATAACCCCGATCATCGAAGAATATATTGCCTTCACCCTCATTATAGGCTGCGAGCCACCAATATTTTTCCCCGTGGGAGAAGGTTGTCAGGCGTTTGGTGGAGGCTACCAATGCGCCGAATTTATTGGTTAAAAAAATTTCCCCATATAAATCCGGGATTACGTCTTTCTGCTCCCGCAAAAAAAGCGCAATAGGATTAGATAGATATTCTTGGAATAAACTGTGGTCCGGATCTTCAATGCTTATCCAGCGGGCATTAAGATCCTCAATTTTAGCGGTGCGTTGGGACTTGTCTAAAAGCCCGGCTTGGTGATTACTTTCCCTGACACTTTCTTTAATAGTTTGGGAAGTGGCCAAAGTCTGGGTGGTTTTAGCAAGCTCGTCTAAATAATTATTAAGGCTGATGGCAATGGCCGCAACAATATCTTGGTTGTTTTTCAAGGTATTGCTGACCAGCACTTCGCGATTATGTACGGTCATGAAAAATGTTAGTACAGCTACAACGATAATTCCTAAAACAACCGTTATCGCAGTTAATTTTAACCTAAAACTCATAGCATTTCACTCCCCGTAGTTGCCCGGCCCTCTGCTGCGGCCTCTAAATTGCTAGCAAAGTTATTCAGAGGGCTAAACCAAACGGCCGTCCCCCGGATCCCCATTACCTAACCATTATTCTAGAGAACAAACTAACTTCCTTTAGGCCGGGCCGGATTTAAAGACTAAAACCGGGATCTTTGCAAATCGGTTGATTTTACCCGCCATCGGAAGCGTTGATTATGGGGACAATAAGCAGAGAAGATTCCGGGGGAAAAGCGGAACAACTTCTTTTACTGACCCTTCCTGCGTTTTTGCCTATATTTTCGAAAGCTGTCAGAAGCTAAATTCTGTTTTGGCCTGAAGAAACTTGATTTTCTTAAAAATGTAAGGAACCCAGCAGGAATTTAGGTACCTCGATGTGGAAGGATTAATCAAAGAGCTTAAGAAATGCCGTTCTTGAGAGCGCACAATGGCCTAAAGCGCAAGTTTGAATAGGCTAGAGAATAAGGAGGAGAAAAGAAGAGAATGAAACTTCAAGGAAAAGCGGTTATAGCGCAGGGCGGGGGTCCAACTGCAGTCATTAACCAATCTTTAGTCGGGGCTGTACTTGAATCAAGAAAATTCCCGCAGATTACCAGAGTGTACGGGGCTTTAAACGGTGTTGCCGGAATTATTAACGAAAACTTTCTAGATCTAAGCCAGGAAACAAGCGAGAATTTGGAACTGGTTGCCAAAACACCTTCTTCTGCCCTGCTTTCAACCAGGGACAAACCGGATGCAGCCTATTGCAAAAAAATATTTAACGTTTTCAAAGCCCACGATATTCGGTATTTTTTCTATATCGGCGGTAACGATTCAGCTGATACTGTAAGGATAGTTAATGAAGAAGCTAAGTTGTCCGATTATGAATTAAGGGCTATTCATGTGCCGAAAACTATTGATAACGATCTTACTGTAACCGATCACACACCGGGGTACGGCTCAGCGGCAAGATTTGTTGCCCAGGCATTTATGGGCCTCAATTTAGATAACAAAGCTCTGCCCGGGGTGCATATTGGGGTTGTCATGGGCCGCCATGCCGGTTTCTTAACAGCCGCTTCATCTGTTGCCCAAAAATATTCTGGGGATGGGCCCCATCTAATCTACCTTCCGGAACGCCCCTTTAAAGTTGAAGATTTCTTAGGGGACGTCAAAGATGTTTATGATCGGTACGGCAGATGTATAATTGCCGTTTCCGAAGGTATTCAGGACGAAAAAGGCGAGCCCATCGTCACCCGGCTTTTAGAGCGGGAAGAGGATGAGCACGGCAATGTTCAGCTATCGGGAACCGGGGCACTGGGGGATCTTTTGGCTCGGTATGTAAAAGAAAAATTGGAAATTCAAAGGGTTAGGGCCGATACTTTCGGTTATTTACAGCGTTCATTTGCAGGCTGTGTCTCAGATGTAGACCAGCAGGAGGCTAGGATGGTAGGGAAAAAGGCGGTTCAGTTTGCTGTGGAGCGGAATGTAGACGGTTCCGTGACCATCCACCGAACCGGGGAGTATTCTGTAGATTATAAGTTAACTCCCCTAGAGGAAGTTGCCGCCAAAACGAAACTAATGCCGGCTGAATTCATCAATGATCAAGGCAATCATGTTACCGATGCTTTTAAACAGTACGTAACACCTTTGTTAGGGTCCGATCTACCGGGCATCGGCCTGCTAAAAGCGCCGCAGTTAGAGAAAATGCTTAAGGTTTAATTTGCTGCAGCCCAAGGGGGAAGCCCGCTTAAAGGCTTCCCCCTTAAATTTATGGAAATCCCGGCAGATCCATCTCCAAAAAGTAACCGCGGGGCAAAGGGGAAGGGGAAAAGCCGGCAACGGATAACAGGCAAAAAGCAGGAGGCGACTAACTATATGTACAGTTTTAAGAGCGATTACAGTGAAGGGGCACATCCTAGGATTTTAAAAGCACTAATGGAAACGAATTTTGAACAGGCTGACGGTTACGGCGAGGATCCGTACACTTGGGAAGCGATCCAATTATTAAAGCAGAGGATTGCCTGCAGTGACGCAGATATTCATTTCATTTCGGGAGGGACACAAACCAATCTTATTGCCATGGCCGCCTTTTTGCGCCCTCACGAGGCCGTGATTGCTCCTTTTTCCGGCCACGTTGCCGTCCATGAGGCGGGAGCTATTGAAGCAACAGGGCACAAGGTAATTACCACAGAGGGGAAAAAGGGGAAACTGCGTCCCGCGGATGTGGAGCAAGTGCTTCACAAACATAATGACGAACATATGGTTAAACCCAGGCTCGTTTATATTTCAAACTCTACTGAGATCGGAACAATCTATAATCGAGCGGAATTAACGGCTTTAAGTCAGTACTGCCGGGACCGGGACCTTCTCTTATTTATCGATGGGGCGCGGTTGGGAGCAGCTCTTACCGCGGCTCAAAACGATCTGTCCCTGGAAGATATTGCCCGTTTGACAGATGCCTTTTACATTGGGGGCACGAAAAACGGGGCTCTCCTCGGTGAAGCCTTAATAATTAGAACGGGTTCCCTGCAAGAAGATTTTCGCTTCCATCTTAAACAAAGAGGCGCCTTATTGGCGAAAGGACGCCTTTTAGGGATTCAATTCCGGGAATTGTTTAGCGATGATTTGTTTTTTGAATTAGCCCGGCATGCAAACCGGCTGGCTCAAAAGATCCAGCTGGCCTTAGGGGAGGCAGGCGTCTCCTTTTTGGTGCCTTCTCCTTCCAACCAAATATTTCCCATTTTGCCCAATGATATTATCAAGGAGCTGCTGCAGAGATATTCCTTCCATATTTGGGACCAAGTAAGTGCTGAACGCTCCGTTATCCGCTTAATTACCTCCTGGGCTACAAAGGAGGAAGCAGTTGAGAGGTTCATTTTTGATTTGAAAAGACTGCTTTAGAAGAGAAACTTAAAGCATCGCCTCTAAATACCCCGGCTTAATTCCGCCGGGGTGTTCTTTTTGACAGGTTTATGCAAAACTTGATTAAGATTAACCTGAAAAGATACAGGTAATAAAAGCCGGCTTGAATTTGCTAAAATCGCAAGGTTGCTTAGGTTCTGGATCATCCCGGTCCATAACGGGGTTAGTTTATTGAAGAAACCTAAAAGATAACCAAGGGCAGAAGAAGCAGTGGAAATCTTTGAGTTTTGGCCGGCGATAAGCTTGGAATTACGGGCCAGAAGGGCAACAATTGTAATTGTCCGGGGATCCTTATCCGTTAAGATAATAGAAGCTGATTTAAGCTGCAAATCATCGCTGGAGGCTTGGGTGATGCCAATATCAACGGCGGAGAGGACGGTGGCGTCTCCGGGGCAAGCCCCTACTATTCCCACCAGCTTACCCTGTCTTTGCCACGCTCTGATTTGAGCAATTATTTGATCGGATTCCTCTTGGGTGCATTGCCGCAGATTGGGGATGGTCAGTTCCGGGAATTGATAACCTAGTTTTTTAAGGCCGGTTATCACTGCTTGGCTTTCAGGGTTTGCGGGAGCCAGAAAGGATCCTTTTTCAATCAAGAGCAGATCAGCGCGGCCCAATTTGGCTAAATCATTGCCGTTTTTAATCAAGGCCCCCAAAGCGGCTGCGCGGACAGCGCCTATCTCCGCAGGAATGGCCTTGGCCAAACCAGCGGCTCCCGGCATACCTATAACCAGCATGTTCAGTGCCATTTGGGCATTTCTAGTCCAGAAAAAATAACCGCCGGAAACGGCAAGGGAAAGTAAGGAGAGCTGATTTAAGCGCCGAATGGCCTTTTTATCCGGGGTTTCTTTCCGCTCCTTTAAATGCCGGATTAATCGGCCGATACGGGTTTGGCTTCCCACTAAAGAAGCCTTGATCAGTAAAGTACCGTCAACAAGGATGCTCCCTGCATACACATAATCCCCCGGGAGGACCTGCCGGGGCGGTATCCTGCCCTGGATTGGAAATTGGTTGAGGGAGCCTCCGCCGCGCTGGACAACTCCGTCAGCTGCCAGCCGCTCTCCGGGCCTTACTTCGAATAAAGAACCTTTGGCCAACTGCTCCCCGGGGATAAGGACTTTTTTTGATCCCACGGCTAGGCGGGCCGCGGGTTTTTTGCCTTCCAAAAGAATCCTGATTTTATCCCGCACCGCTTCTAGCGCAGCTGATCTAATCAAGGTATTCAAATAGATTACCAAAAGAACGGACAAACCGAAGCGGTTTTTATCTATAAACAGGGAGGTGGCGGAGGCAACTCCTCCCAGCAGCTCAGTGCTGAGTTTTTTCTGGAAAAGGTGATCAAGGGCGGTACGGAAGATAGGTAAACCCAATAGCGCTGTTAAGGCTGCATTAGGATCTATCCTCCTGGTGCCGTCAGGATTCCTTTTTCCCCCTTCTTCCCGGCGGAAATAAGTTAAAATTAAAAGAGCACCGGCAGCTGCCGTAACTCCTAATTGGGATCCTAAAGGCAGTTTTTCTAATTCGTAAGTTTTCTTTTCTTTGATAGGCCGATCCCGGGGATCGGTTTTAAGCGGGAGGGATAAGATTTCATGAGCCGTTTGCTGAATCCGGGCGGGAGACACCAAATTCGGCGCATAGTGGATTAAAATACGGCCGGTTACGGGGTTAGCCTCGGATTTGCTGATCCCTTCCTGCAGCAGCATGTTCTTTTCTAGATGGACCGCGATATCCGGGCGCCCGCTGATGTTTTCAACTTCCAGGCGCAGGCGGCCGGGGACAGTGTGGATAACTTTCAACAGAATCATCCTCAATTGTAAAAATGGGAGTGCACACCTTATTTTCCTCCTTTTCTTTTACTTTCATACATTTCCGGAAAGAAGGGAGACCGCCTCTAAGCTTAATCGGGCGGTGGAAGGTAAAGGTTGGCGCAACTGCCAAATCCGGCCTTGGTAACCTTTCCGCCGGGGCGGTTTATTTATTTGCCGTTTAACGGGTAATAATAAGGCGTGGTTAAAGAGCAAGTTTGTGAGGAAAGGGTTAGGGGCAATGTGTTTAGAAACCGAGTTGATTTCCACTGAGGACTTCCACTTCCTTCCGGGACGAATCCGGGTGGCAGTGCCGGTCATTAAGAACAATCCGGAGAAAGCCGGGCTTTTGGCGAATGAACTGGAAAAAATTGCGGGCGTCGGCGGCTATGCTAACCCTTTAACAGGCAGGGTGCTGCTTCTTTACGATCCCCGGCTTTTGGAGGCCGGCTCCCTTTTAGACACCTTAGCCCAAGGTGTGGCTGCAGTGAATCGCGGCCAAGTTGATCGCCGCCCCTTGTTAACCGCTGCCTCGGATCTCCAAGCGGGTCCGCCTTGGCATATCTTGGAGCCCGGCAAGGTGCTGGAGTTAACGAATACCCCGCCTGAGCAGGGTTTAAGCGAGCAAGCGGCCCGGCAGAGGCTGGAATTGTTTGGCCCTAACCAACTGGAGGGGGAGGTAAAAAAATCCCTTTTGGGTATGTTTTCAGAGTCCTTTAGAGGTTTTATGCCCAAGTTGTTGTTGGGGGCGGCGGCCGTGTCTTGGTTTGTGGGTGAAAAAATAGATGCTTTTGTGATTACAGGTATAGTTATGCTTCAAACGGCCTTAGAGGCGATCCAAGGCTTCCGGGCCGAAAAATCGCTAGAGGCGCTGAAGGAACTAAGTGCACCTCGGGCAAAAGTAATCCGAGAAGGCAAGACCGTCTGTATTCCCGCGGAAGGCCTTGTGCCGGGGGATTTAATCCAGTTGGAAGCGGGTGATCTAGTTCCCGCCGATGCCCGGATTTTAGAGAGCAGCCATCTGCTAACTGATGAGTCCTGCCTAACCGGGGAATCGATTCCCGTGGTTAAGGACTTGGCGGTTCAAAAGGACCCTCGGTTGTTCACGGCGGATAGATTAAACATGCTCTTTGCGGGCACCAGTGTTACTAAAGGCAAAGTGTTGGCGGTGGTAATTGCCACAGGGATGGGTACAGAAATGGGCAGAATTGCTACCCTGCTTTCCGCCGAAGGGCAGGAGAAAACACCCTTGCACCGCCAAATGGAATTGTTAGGACAGCGCACCACCCGCCTGGTGCTCCTCTCTGTGGGCGGGATTATTAGCGTAGGCCTTTTAAGACGGCAGCCGCTGGGCCGATTGCTAAGCACAGGAGTCAGCTTGGCGGTGGGGGCTATTCCCGAAGGGCTGCCCGCAGTGGTTACGGTGGCTTTGGCCTTTGGCGTACAGAGGATGGCTCAAAGAAACGCCATTGTCCGGCGGTTATCCGCTGTGGAAACTTTGGGCGGGGTAACTACAATTTGTTCCGATAAGACAGGGACTTTAACGGCCAACGAAATGACCGTTAAAAAAATCTATGCAGATGGAAAGGTGTACACCGTTAGCGGAGAGGGTTACAATCCGCTGGGAAATTTCTATGAACAGAAGCGGTTAATTGATCCCCGGAAGCATCCTGCTTTGCAACAGATTTTGTTTGGCGCCGCAGTCTGTAACAATGCTCAATTAGGGCAGAAAAAAAGCGGGCATTGGGAAGTAATGGGGGATCCGACAGAAGGTGCTTTATTGGCGCTAGCAGCGAAAGCTCGGATCTGGCCCGGTTCTTCACGGGAATTCACGAAGCTGCGGGAAAATTCCTTTGATCCCGCTAGGCGAATGATGTCGGTGGTGGGGACGGATCCCCAAGGCAGAGTTTCCATTTATGCTAAAGGGGCCGCGGAATCTCTATTACAGCGCTGCACCAGCCATTTTGCAGGCGGACGGATTGTGCCCCTGGATTCCTTTGGCCGCAGGAATATTCTTGAGGCCGGCCGGGCCATGGGCGGGGAAGCTTTGAGGGTCTTGTGTTTGGCTGCTAAATTTTGCGGGCAGGAAGCAGAGACTTCGGAAGATAACTTGGTCTTTCTTGGTTTAGTTGGCATGACTGATCCACCCCGCCGGGGTGTAAAAACAGCTTTGCGCCAATGCCGGCAGGCGGGCATTAGGGTGATCATGATCACTGGGGATCATCAGGATACTGCCGAAGCCATTGCCCGGCAGTTGGGCCTCTTAGAGCAGGGGCGGGTCCTGACGGGCCATGAATTAGAAGAAATTCCTTCATCGGATCTGGCGAAAAAAATCAAGGAAATTTCTGT
>JAAYRS010000051.1 GCA_012518645.1 Bacillota bacterium | reverse complement strand
GAATCTGACGAAAAAAACTTTGTTCTTAACCACGATCTCGTTTTAAACGGAATTCTAAGGATAATTCGGGATGACCCCGGTTTTTATAAGATGAAACGCTGGCAATCCGCGGTGGCTGACTGGCTGGCCAGCCTTAATAACGGACAATTTTGGGACTATATTTGGGATTTGGAACAAAACGGCCGGTTTATGAAACGTCTTTTAGAAAGTGAATTGGCTAAGATACGGCGCAACCCGCCTCACCTACCTCTACAGATTTGGCTTTCCGCCGCTAAACAATACTTGGACGACCACGATCCAGATGGTTTTTTACGGCTGCACAGTTTAGCCCAGCGTACTTCGCTTCGAAATGAATGGGCTGAGGTAGTTAAAAAAGATATTGTCAGATCTCTGGAACAAAGATTGGAAAACTCTAGCCAACAAATTAGTGAAACACTTAAAAGACTTACGAGAAGTGATTACAAACTGCAAGGTACGCGTGATCACAATAAATTAGTTGTCGATGAAGCTGCCGCAAGCCTTGTGCGAAATGTCAGGCCGGATGTTAACCGGCTTGCAGCTTTGCCGCAGGCCAGCAATGATTTGGCTAGATGGAGTAAAAATTTGCTGGCTACATGCCTGCTGGACATCAGCAATGCTTATACTTGGGCTGGCGAGTGGGAACTGTCGAACTACTTGTTGAAAGAATCAGCTTTGGAAGTTGTCCCGGGCTCTGCCTTGGAATTGAAGATCTCAAGGATGCTGAAAAGAAGAAATATTACAGTGAAGTCCGCAGACCCTTCACCAGGAAAGGCGGATAAGCCTACTTTACCGAGAAAAGCGGAAGCCGGTACGGTCTATACGGTGTCACGCGGCGGCTCCGGCTTGGACGGGCTTTATAAGGTGCGGGTAGAATTAAAAGTAGGTACGGGCCGTGTAGAGCGAATTGGCTTAGCTCAGCGCCTCTTAGCAAAGAAAAGCCTGAGAGCAGCGTTGGATTATTATACCAAGCATAAAGATATTTGTGGCAGTTTTTCTTTGGAGGATCATGATCTTTTGATAGATGTCACAGACATTCACGATGTGGGTGCTCCCGCTAAATTGACATTAGTCGTTTTGATCGCCCTTTGCTCTGCAGCACAGCAAAGGGCAGGCAAAAATCAACTGGTGGTGTTGGGCTCAATGTCCGACGGCGGTTCTATTACTAAGGGAGTGGAGCTAAGTAGTGCGCTGCAAATCTGTTCAGATGCTGCAGCCAAAAGTATTTTATTACCGATGGTGTCTGCAGATGACATTCGATCTGTTCCTTCTAAGCTATTCTCGAAGTTTGAAATATCGTTTTATCGCAATCCCGCAGATGCGATAGTCAAATTTTTGGGAATTGAATAAATCACCGGTGGTTTAGTTGTAGCGGTAAAAAGCCGCGAACAATTTTGCGAAAGAGGTGTTGATAAAATGGCCGGGAATCAGTATTTTGGGATAGATCTAGGGACAACTAATTCTTTAATAGGAGTTTATACCGGAGAGGAATTTCAATTGATTCAAAACAGAGATAGAATGAATGCAACGCCCTCAGCAGTATATGTACGCACCGAGAAACAAAAAGTTATCGGGCAAAGGGCAGTTGAATTGATCAAAAACGACCCCGCTAACGGTGCAGTAGAGTTCAAAAGGAGCATGGGCCATTTCCAAGAGCGGGTATCAGTCTTACGGCAACTGGGCTTTCGGCGGAGCTTTTAAAGTCTCTCGTCAACGACATAACACGTTTAAGGGACGTGGAGCGAGTGACATCCGCTGTAATCACTGTTCCTGCATCATTTGGGGTAGCGCCCTGCCGAGCCACGGTAGATGCAGCGAAACTTGCGGGGATTGAAAACGTGCTCCTTTTGCAGGAACCCGTTGCCGCGGCAATTGCCTACGGGATTCAGCCGGGTGTAGAAGATGAAAATTGGCTTGTTTTTGACCTAGGGGGCGGTACCTTTGATGTCGCGGTCGTGAGTACGAGCGATCTAAATTTAACGGTTATCAGCCATGCGGGGGATCGTTTTTTGGGCGGTAAGGATGTTGATCTTGAACTGGTTCGGAAGGTTATAATACCGTTTCTGGAAGATAGGTTTAAATTGCCGCTGCCCGTTAGTGACGAATACAAAGCCTTGACTGCCAGGTTATTACCCAGGGCAGAAGAAGCGAAAATTGCGCTAACCTACGATAAAAGCTATTTACTCGATCTATACGATTTAGGTACTGATCTAAATGGCAAATTAATAGAAAAAGAAATTACAATTACACGTGAGGACGTTGAATCCTGTACAGAAGAGTTATTGGCAAAATGCCTCCAGTTAACAAAACAAGCGGTGGCAGAAGCTAGAGTAAGCCCCGATGGTATATCTCGAGTTTTGCTCGTGGGCGGTGTCACCCAGATGCCGTATGTAAGAGATGGAGTTGCGGAAGCTTTGGGAGTAAAGGTGGATTACAGCCGTGATCCGATTACCGCAATAGTTGAAGGCGCCGCCTTTTTTGGTGTAACTAAGGCTGGGGACGGGGGTCGAGCGGCCGATGTAAGGCATGACGAAGCGGTGAAAGTTTTAACGCACGTAGACGTGATGCCCGGCGATGAGACGGCGATAATTAAAGGCCGAGTGATGGAAATAAATTCACCAATGGAAATTGCCTTTTATTACAAAGATTGGGATTTATTAAGTGAGTGGGTTCTTGTGGATAGTGATGGAAGTTTTGAGATTGAAGTTTCTTTGGACGAATCGAAAAAGCTTCAAGTTCTAGAGTTGAAATTGCGTCATCAAGCTGGCGCGGCAGTTTCACTAGCAGATAATCAGGTGGTTGTAAATAGGACTATTGCAGTCGGAGCACCGAGATTACAGCACAGCCTTTGGATCGAGGTCCAAGATCAGGATAAAAGATTTGATGAGCTTTTTAGGAAAGGCGATACACTGCCAGCAGAAAAAACCGATCTTAAATACCGGGTGGCCCGTAATATAACCTCAACTTCCGAAGAGGAATTTTTGCCGGTGAAAATCTGGGAAGGGGAAGATGTAGAGAACCTAGACTTTGTCGAAATCATAGAAATTAAAAAGGGGCCGGGTATCTTAATTCAAGGCCAAACTGCCGATATCTCCATATCTATCGACGAATCGCGTATTTTAGAAGCGAAAGTCTTTTTGCCCGAGGCGAAAATGATGGCCGTTTCCAACGTAACCATACCCGATGATATGAATGTACAGCAGCGTCAGCGCTTGTTGGATACGAGCCTGTCGCGAAATTACGAGATAATCGATAAGATCAAACATCTGATTGTACCCGAGACTGAAGTGGAGCGTGAGTTCAACAGGCTTGTCCGGCAATTGGATAACATGAGCATTGAACTGTATCATAATCGGGACAATTCAGAAGAAGTTGATAAGTTAACTCAACAGGAAAGAACCTTGGGTCGAGGCCTAAGGCGGCTGGCAGAAGATTTAATTTTGGGAGATCAAAAAAAGAGAGGGCCTTACGACAAGGACAAAAAACGAGCCTTGACTCGTCTGGAAGAAATTAGGGGAAAAACCGGGGACGAGTATATGGAAGAAGAAATCAACCGTTTGAAAAACGAAATTTCTTCTGATTATATATCCGAGCGAGAATTAGGGCAGAAACTGCGGCATGCAGATCAACTATATACCCACGTTATCAACAACGATATCAGCTTTTTGAAAGAGTATTTTGATTTCGCTAAGTCTAGGCAGGTTGATATGAGTAATCAAAAAGCCGCCGGAAAATTCATTGCACAAGCTGAGGAAGCCCTGAGAAATGAGAATGTTAGGGCACTCCACCGTGCTGTCTATGAACTTTACAGGCTTTTGCCGGAGAGGTAGGAAGAGATAAGCGAAAAGAAAGATTTAATCCCCGGAATAATGCGCTACTAAAGGAGGGGGGCTGTGAGGCGGTTAAAGCGGCGAAAAAACAATCGCGTTGGAGATGGCGTCGTTTGGGAGGAGTTTTCATATTTAGCTCTGCTTTTGGGTGCAGTTGCATTACAAATTCTACTCTTAGGTGATGCTGACCTACAGAATGTGTCTGCTATGTTCTCACTTGAAGTCTGGTTATTACCATTAAGCGTTACTGTTGGGTTTGGGTGCCGGCTGAGGTTGGCGTGGTGGAAAATTGTGCTTTATGCCGCTCTATCCTGCTTACCGTTTGGGGCCCTATTGACACTGCCGTCCTATTGGAATAGAATTCAAGTTCAGGCGGGAAAAAAGATAAGCCAAACAAAACGGGAAAGCGAGATGAATTATGAAAAACAAAAGCAATCGAAGCCTGTCGAAAAATTAAGAAAGGCCTCTTCCGCTGTTATTAGACGGGCTGAGGAGTTAGTGCCTTTTCTAAACGAGTATGCAGCTGATCTGGTTAGGGAAGTCAGTTTGCCGGATAACTTGAAAGTAGATGAATTGCGTATGTTTGTGGTGGCTTCAGGTGCCTTGACAGCTATCCGGGGTGTACCGCCGGAGCACTATAAAAAAATTCTTGGTGTGATCCAAACTGCTCTAATGGACCAAGGCGGCACTGTATTTCAAAAGTTTTCGAAGTGCAGGGATTTTTGTGGTAAATATGTCGTTAAAGTCCCAACAGAATATGATTATGATAAATGGGTCGATTTGCTGGCTGCTTGGGGTACCGTAGAAATTAGCGGGAAAGAATTTAGCCGTATCGACGAGTTAGGGAAACTCAGAAAGGTGAGTTCTGATATTGTAGCAGCCTTTGCCGATTGGTGGGCCGCTTATAATTAATTACCCACGGGCGTGACAACTATGTTTAAAGAAAAGGCGAAGGAAGAATTCATTATTCCCGGGGAGGCAGCAATTTGGCTGGGCCTCGTCTTTATTTCTCTGATCAGCACTGTGCTTGCCCTCCGTTTACTTTCTTTCGGCATCAGGCTTTTGGGGCCGGCCAACGCAGCTGTTTTAAACACCATAGAGCCGTTAACAAGTGTTTTGGCGGGTGTTTTGTTTTACGGCGAGACTCTTTCGTTATCGGCCGTCTTAGGCTGCGGTTTTGTTATAATTTCGGTTCTTTTAATCGCCTTAGATTCCCGCCGGTTAAAAAGAAAAAGCGTGCCTTTTACATCTTCCGAGCACTTCTAGGGGGGGTGTCATCTTTTTATGTCCAAACCCCCTTCACAGTCGTATTAAACAAGAATTAAGTAGTGTTATTTTAGACACTACGGTTCAGCCGCCCGGGGTGGTAGTATGAAACAAGGGTTAAAGACCGGCGTGCAAAAGGGGCAAAGGACGCTTCTAGCTTCTTTATTGGCCAGTTCCTTGGCACCGCTGGCAACGGGAATAGCACTGTTTTTAAACCGATCAGCAACACAACTAGCTGATTTTATCCGGCGCACCGTGGAGCTGATAGCCTTATTTATATCCTGGTTAGTTTTTCGTTATCTTGTACGGGAAGAAAATATAAGCGAAGCGGGAAAAACACATTTAGAGCGCTTGGTAAATTCAGCGGTGGCTTTGGCTTTGGCTTGCTCCGGTTTGGTCCTGCTTTTGGCG
>JAAYRS010000050.1 GCA_012518645.1 Bacillota bacterium | reverse complement strand
CCTGGTGTTATTGTAGAAGTGGAAGTTCTGGATGGGACCTTAAGTTATGAAATTTTGAAGGTTTCCAGATAAAATAGGAGGTAATTTTGTGCAGGATCAGCAAAATGAACAAGGAGAAGAAAGACGCGAATTGAACGAGCTTATGGCGGTACGCAGAGATAAGCTGAAGGCCATTTCCGACTTGGGGATCGATCCTTTCGGCCAGAAGTTTGTCAGTACTCATCAAGCCCAGGAAATTGTGGATAATTTTGATTCCTTAGAAGCGGAGGAAACAGCCTTGGCCGGGCGTTTAATGTCCATGCGCACGCATGGGAAGGCCAGTTTTGCTGATCTTATGGATTCCTCGGGCCGAATCCAGCTTTATTTTCGAATTAATACTTTAGGCGAGGAAGGATACGAATTTCTGCAGAAACTGGATATCGGTGATATTGTAGGCATAAAAGGCCGGGTTTTTAAAACAAGGCGGGGCGAAATTAGTGTTGAGGTAAAGGAATTAAAACTTTTAGCTAAATCCTTGAGGCCCCTGCCCGAAAAATGGCACGGTCTTAAAGATGTTGACTTACGCTATAGGCAGCGCTATTTGGACCTAATTGTAAACCCCAAGGTACGCCGCGTTTTTGAAACTAGGAGTAAAATTATCCAAAGCCTTCGTGATTTTTTAATCCAAAAAGGCTATATTGAAGTGGAAACCCCTATGCTTAACGTTATTGCCGGGGGGGCCAACGCCCGCCCGTTTACTACTCACCATAACGCACTTGATCTAGATCTATACCTGCGCATTGCCCCCGAATTGTATTTAAAAAGGCTTTTAGTCGGTGGTTTTGAGAAGGTCTTTGAGATTGGTAAGAACTTCCGTAACGAAGGGATTTCCACTAAACATAACCCGGAATACACTTCTTGCGAGATTTATAAGGCTTATGGCAATGCTGAGGATATGATGAAATTGACCGAAGAAATTTTCGCCCATATTGCCCTGGAAATAGGGGGATCCACCGCGGTAGTCTTTCAAGGTCAAGAATTGGATTTAACCCCTCCCTGGCCCCGAAAGCCTATGTTGGAAGCGATTAAGGAATATTCGGGTATAGATTTAACGGGTCTTAGCGCCCGGGAAGCCAGAAAAGCGGCCCAAGAAAAAGGGGTCGCAGTTGGGGACCAGGCTTCCTATGGTAATGTGGTGGAAGGCTTCTTTGATCAATTTGTGGAGCCGCGCTTGATCCAACCGGTTTTCATTACCGATCACCCTGTAGATGTCAGCCCTTTAGCTAGGAGGAAACGGGACAACCCCAATTTAACCGACCGCTTTGAACCTTTTGTGGTTACCTGGGAAGTAGGCAATGGTTTTACAGAACTAAATGATCCTCTTGATCAAAAGCGGCGCTTTCAACAACAGGCGGAACAGAGGAAAAAGGGCGATGATGAAGCCCATATGATGGATGAAGATTATGTCCGGGCTTTAGAATATGGGATGCCGCCGGCGGGGGGCCTCGGTTTAGGGATTGATCGGATGGTAATGCTTTTCACCGATTCAGTCTCCATCCGGGATGTCCTTCTTTTTCCCCATATGCGCCCCCGTCCCTAATCTATCAGTTTGGATTGCACCGGATCCGCGGATCCGGTTTTTATTTTACCTTTAAACCCCGGGCAAGCCTTTTCAAACGTTCCCAAGCGGGGAGGAAACCCCCGGCATTAATTACGAAAAAAACAACTAGGCCCGTTGCCACAAAAAAGAGCAGCCCTGTGATGCTTCTGCGGGCAGCCTGCCCTTGATCCCTGCCGGCGGCCTCCGCCTTTGGCCCGTAAAAGTAAAAGTCAACGACTTCGCTAAAAAGGCTGACACCCCGTTCCGCAGCCGGGCGGCTATTAGTGTGGGCCCCTACTTCCAAAAGGAGGCTTAAAGGGGTGAGATCCTGGTTGTAGTTGCCTCTGCCAAAAAAAATGCCTTTAACTAAACCCGGATAAAGATCATCTGCAATTTTCTTTAAGGAAAGGGCGTATTTGCGGTTGATTCCCAGATTTTGGTTCTGTCTGCCCACCACAAATTGAATCCGGGTAATCCATTCGTTGCCTAGTTGGAGGGCATAGGCGGATTGGGGCGCGGCGTCGCGGTGAACATCAAAAATGGCATCGGGGTGTTTTGCTAAAAGTTCTAAAACCGTTTCCCGCGACCGGCGGTAAGCCCCTCGATCGTGGGGCAAATGCATTTTTTCCGAATAATCAACATCGATGCCCAAAGCAGCCAAGGCCTGCGCGAAAGCGGCCCCGACGCGGTGGATGCCGCCTTTGCCGTTAATACTGTCCGTCCCTTCGCTGGGGACATAACTTTCGGCATTGTGGGTATGGTAAATTGCAATTTTGCCCCGGGTTTTCCCCTTTTCTTCTTCCGCCTCTGCCGCAGCTAAATTCAACTCCAGCTCCCGCTGTAACTGTTCCCAGGGAAACACTTCCAGCTCAACTATTTCAAGCAACTCCGCTTGAGCCGTCTGCTGTTTATCATCCGCGGTCTGCACTTTGTAAAGCTTATTCTCTCCGCTTAGGAATTCATCGCCGGGGTAGATGCGCCGCCCGGTCTGCAGCAAAACTTCGTTGTCAGGATCCAGCAAAGTATAATAAGAGCCGGCGCTGAGAAAATCGCCCCAGGGTTCTTCCTCTTCGGAATAGGCCGGGGAGGTTAGATTTAAAACCAGGATTAAAATAATGGCGGTTATCCTCAGGCTTTTAGTCATTTTCGTTGCCTCCTTGCTTTAAGGCGGAGCGCTTGATTCTCTCTCGGATTTCCCCAATCCCTTCAGCTAAAATCACCGCCAGGAAAGGGCTGATTACCAAACCGGAAAAAACTCCTCCGCTGCCAATGATAAATTGCTGAGGAATGTCTCCCGCGCTGATTTCCAGCAGCACAATCAAATCAGCCAGAAGGATCCCTAAAATGCCGGCGATAAACGCCCCGCGGCGGGAACGGTCTCCCAGGTAGGCTAAAATGCCGGCAAAAAGCCCTCCGCTGAAAACCGGATCTAAAAATCCGGGGTCAGGGGGCAATGCCTTGTCGGTGAGCAGAACGAGAAAGGCTGTAAGAGTGCTGATTAAAGCTGCCTTTTTTCTTTCCCGGGCAGAGGTTGTGGCCAAAAGGTAGATTACAACTCCCAGGGGGATCACCGCGCCGAGATTTAATCCCAGCCGGGGCCCTAAAGCAAGAGTGGGAAGGAAATGCCCTCCGATCATTAAAATTAAGATCAAAAAGGCTGTAGATCCGCGCAGGCGCATCCGATCTAGAATTCGCTGGCCGAATCCGAAATAAAGGGCGGCGGTGATTAGACCGAGCAGCACTGCGCTGAGGGGCAAGGGGATCATGATCTCATTCCTTCCGCTTTAAGTTGTCTTTAGTTTATAATAAAAGGCCCCCTTCTATACTGGGGGCCTAACTAAAGCCGGGATTACTTTTCCGGATAAGGAGGGAATTTGAACAATCCCGATAAGGTAGCTGCCCTAATTAGAATGGCTAAGATTGGACCTAGGAAAATTCCTAAGAAACCAAAAAAAACGATACCGCCGTAAATGGCCAGCAGCATAACCAAGGGGTGAATTCCTACGGAATCACCCATGATTTTGGGTTCCGAAAGCTGCCGGACGGAAAAGATAACTAAGTAGAGAATTGTGAGATACACGGCTCGGTTTAAGTTGCCTAAAAGGACGCTTACAGCAACCCAAGGCGTGAAAATAATCCCCGGGCCCACAATGGGGATGTTATCCAAAACTCCGATGGCTATGGCAATTAAAAGCCAATAACGGGTTCCGATCAAAAACAAACCAACCCCGGCAATAAGTACGGAAATAATCAGCATTAAAATACGGCCCTTAATAAAACCGAATAAATCGATGGCCACCCTTTTCCTTGTTTCCTTAACCTGTTCCTGAAGGCGAAAAGGGACAAAACCCATGAGGGTATCTACAATCAGATCCTTGTCTCTGGCAATGAAAAACGTGGAAACTAAACTGACCAAGCTGACTACTAAAAAAACAGGCAAGCTGGTAAACGCCGCTAAGACCTGATTGATTAGATCCTTGGTCGTTGCCTCCAGAGTAAGCAGAAATTCTTTCACGCTGTGCTGGATGTTTAAACTGACCATGGGCGGCAGGTTTTCGTTCAGTCTTTCAAATTGCCCCAAGAGTTCGTTGGTTAAATCGGTTACGGTTTCTCGGTAAAGTGGTAATAAAGATGCTAGATCTGTTAGTTCAGTAATTATCTTGCCGACGATTAGAAACAAAGTATACCAGGTTAAAAGGGTAACGGCGACCAACGTTGTCAGGACGGCCAAGCCCCGCGGAAAACGGAGTTGCTGTTCTAAAAAACCTATCACCGGCTCCAGTAAAATTGCAAATCCCAGACCGATTAGGAAAGGTAAAAAAGTGGTCGCGAGCTGTTTAGAAAACAAAACTGCAATTGCGATAATTACTGCTGCCAGAACAACTCTTTTTGGTGTAACAATCCCCCGCAGTAAGCCCACACCAAAACCTCCTTTCGTCTTTTTAAGTATAGTACGATTATTCTCCCTTGGCAATCGACTTTATACACTGCCGGGCTTACAAGAAATCCGGAAAATCCGGTTTTTTGGCCCTGCCGGTGGTAGCAAAAAGAGGCCTTATTCTTCCGCCTCAGCCGGCTTTTAATCAACCTAAGCCCAGGCGGAAGAACTTCGCCTCACCACAACTTTAAAAGTCACGGAAAAAAGCTTTGAGGTTTCGTTCCTCCAGGGTTATAAAATTTTTGCTGTATCCCTGGCGATGATTACCTCCTCGTCGGTAGCAACGGTAAACACTTTAACCCTGGAATCAGGAGTGGAAAGCTCTAGATCGACCGATCTTTTTTCGTTCTTTTCCGGATCAATTTTAACGCCTAAGAAACCAAGCTTAGAGCAAATTGCTTTCCGGACCAAGGGGACATTTTCCCCGATGCCTGCCGTGAAGACAATGGCATCTACCCCGTCCATGGCAGCGGTGTAGGCCCCGATATATTTGCGGATCCGGTATTCGTAAAGATCAAAGGCGATTTGACAGAGTTTATCCCCTTCTCTGATCCCGTTTTCTATGTCGCGCATATCACTTACGCCGGCTACACCGTACAGGCCGGAATGTTTGTTCAGCATGGAATCGATTTCAAAAAGGTTTAGGTCTTCTTGTTCCATCAGATAAAAGATGGCGCCGGGATCAATATCTCCGCTGCGGGTGCCCATAACTAGGCCTTCCAAGGGGGTGAAGCCCATGGAGGTATCCACCGACCGGCCCTGTTTGACAGCGGTAATGCTGCCGCCATTCCCTAAATGGCAGGAAATGATTTTTAATTCCCGGAGATCCCTGCCCATCATTTCCGCGGCTCTTTGCGTCACGTATTTGTGGCTGGTTCCGTGAAAGCCGTAGCGCCGGATCTTATGCCTTTGATAGACACTGTAGGGTATCGCATATAGATAGGCATGCGGCGGGATACTGGCGTGGAAAGCAGTATCAAACACTGCTACCTGCGGTGTTTTGGGCATAATTTTTTCTGCGGCCCGGATACCCAGGACATTAGCGGGGTTGTGCAGGGGGGCCAGACTGGCTAAAGAATCCAAAATCTGTTTAATGCGCTCATCGATTAAAACAGAATCGGAAAATGATTCGCCGCCGTGGACGACGCGGTGGCCGACAGCATCGATTTCGTCAGTGCTGGCAATGATCCCGTGTTCCGGGTGGGTTACCAGCCTCAAACTTTCTTTGATTGCCACAGTATGTTCTAAAATAGACATGGTCTTGAGGACCTTTTCTTTGCCTCTGGATTGGTGGGAAATCACGGCATTATCTTGGCCGATTCGTTCTACCTGCCCTTCAGCTAGGACTTCCTCGTTTTTCATGGCATACAGTTTATATTTTACTGAGGATGAACCGCAGTTTAATACAAAAATTTTCATTTTTCAGTCCTCCTGTTCCTGTTCTTCCTCGAAAACGAGGACATCGTCTTCTGTATAGGCGAAAAACCCCAGTCTCGTTTTAAGACCCAAGCGTTTTTCCCGGACGTAGAGCCTTAAAAGAGGGCAAGGTGCATAACGATCCCCAAATTCTGCCTGCAGTTGGGTCATCCAGTTTAATACCAAATCTAAACCCAGCCGATCCGCAATCTCCAGGGGTCCTTGACGCATGCCCCAGCTTTCTTTGATTATTGTTTCCACAGTCCGTACATCCGCTACCCCTTCACTGAGCATCCAGGCGGCTTCATTCACCAAAATCATCAAAGAACGGGGATTAACCAAGCCGGGGCTTTCCTGGATTGTTAGGACTTTTTTGCCTAAACGGGAAGCGAAATGCTTAGCGGTTTCGATTGCCGCTGATGATGTATTATAGGCGGTGGTCATCTCCACAACCGGCACACTCGGCACGGGAGGAATAAAATGAAGCCCTACTAAAGAATCATTGCGGCTGATAACCCGGGCCAAATCGGAAACTTTCAAAGTTGAACTAGTGGTAATAAAAACTACATCCGGCCGGCAGAGATGGTCCGCTGTCCGCAGCAGTTCTTGTTTTGTGTAAAACTGATCGATAGTGGCTTCTACCACCAAATCTACTTTGCTTAATTCTTTAAGATCTAGGGTGTAGCTAATTTTACCTAAAATCAGCCTTTTTTCCGGTTCGGTAATCGCCCATTTAGCCAGCTTGCGATCTAAACTTCTTTCTATCCGGCGTAAGGCATCCTGCCCGCGGGCCCCTTGGGAAAAAAGAATGACATCATAGCCTTTATGGGCGGCGCATTCAGCAATACCCCGGCCTAAGCGTCCCGCGCCCAGTACCGCTACTTTTCGTATTTCCATAACTGTACCTCCTTGAATGATGCTTACAAATCAGTTCACCCATCTCTACTTCTAATATTAGGCGCAGTTTCCTGCTTTCTTCCGCCTTTTCGGTTGCTATTTAGCCCAGATGTGATAAAATAGCCACAAAATCAAGGATAAGCTTGCTTAAGGGGGCCGATTCAGTGGATTTCATAGAAAAATTTGGGCGCCGGGGCCTTACGTTCGACGATGTTTTATTGATCCCGGGGCCGTCGGAAGTCCTGCCGGGTGATGTGGATACTTCCACCCGGTTTTCGCGAAACATTTCTTTAAATATTCCTTTAGCCAGTGCCGGTATGGATACGGTGACAGAGTCCCAAATGGCCATTGCCATGGCTAGGGAAGGGGGTATCGGCGTTATCCACAAAAACCTCTCCATTGCGGAGCAGGCCGGCGAAGTCGATCGGGTCAAACGTTCCGAAAGCGGGGTAATTGTTAATCCTTTTTACCTTAGCCCTCAGCACCTAATCAGCGATGCCCTGGCTTTGATGGCCCGCTACCGCATCTCCGGGGTGCCTATTGTGGATCAACAGCTAAAGTTAGTGGGTATTCTAACCAACCGGGACTTGGTCTTTGAAGAAAACGTGAAACAGCCTATTGCCAATGTAATGACGAAAGATGGGCTGGTTACGGGTCCGGTTGAAACAACTTTAGAAGAAGCCAAGCGCATTCTGCATAAGCACCGCATTGAAAAACTGCCTTTAGTGGACGAAAACGGGATCCTCAAGGGGCTAATCACTATTAAAGATATTAAAAAGGCCAAACAGTATCCTGCAGCGGCTAAAGATAAACAAGGCCGGCTGCTGGCCGCGGCGGCGGTGGGAGTCGGCCCGGACCGCCTGGAAAGAAGTTCCGCCTTGGTCGCCGCCGGAGCGGATGTTCTTGTAATTGATACGGCCCACGGGCATTCCCGCGCTGTGATTGAGGCCTTAAAGGAATTAAAAGCACACTTTGGCAGCGAAGTGGACCTTGTGGCCGGTAATGTGGCTACCGCTGCAGCCGCTGCTGATTTGATTAAAGCGGGGGCAGATGCAGTTAAGGTGGGCATGGGGCCCGGTTCTATTTGCACCACCCGGGTAATTGCCGGGGTGGGTGTCCCCCAGCTAACCGCTATTTGGGATTGCTCCCAGGCTGCTAAGAAATATGGATGTCCTATTATTGCCGATGGGGGTATCCGCTATTCGGGGGATATTGTTAAAGCCTTGGCGGCGGGTGCTGATAGTGTTATGTTAGGCAGCCTTTTGGCGGGGACAGCGGAAAGCCCCGGGGAAAACGAAATTTATCAGGGCCGCAGCTATAAAGTGTACCGGGGTATGGGTTCTTTGGGCGCCATGAAAGCCGGCAGCAAAGATCGTTATTTCCAAAGCGATTCTAAAAAACTGGTTCCCGAGGGCATTGAAGGCCGGGTGCCTTATAAGGGTCCTCTTTCCGACGCCGTTTATCAGTTGGTCGGCGGTTTAAGGGCCGGCATGGGTTATTGCGGAGCAGCGAATTTGGCAGCCTTATATACCGCTGGTTCCTTCATTAAGATCACCGCGGCCGGGGCCAGTGAGAATCATCCCCATCAAATCCAAATTACTAAAGAAGCCCCTAATTACGGAAAGTGGTAGGGGCTGATCCTGCCGGGAGGTGAAAAAGATTACAATTAGAAAAAAACAGAGGTTTTGGATCTGTTTTGTTTTTGGGGGCTGGTTTGTCCTAACGGTGCTGAGCCGCTTTTTACAGCCCTCCCAGGGAATTTATTTCAGCCTCATCCTGCTTCAGCAAGCATTATTTATTACCGGGGGCTTGGCCGGCTCCAGGCCCGAAATTTATCAATTACTTTCCTTTAAAAAAATAGTGGAAGGCCTTTTCTGGGGCCTGGGGCTTTTTTTTCTTAACACCGGTCTGGGGGCTCTTGTCCTCACTGCCAGCACCCGGCTTTTAGGAAGCGAATTAACAGAGCTGCTTATCGCCAGGGAACGGGCTGGGGTAGAAGTATTTCTAGGCAGCAGCAACCCTGTTTTTGTGCAAGGGATTATGCTTCTCTTGATTATGGGGGCCCCTCTAAGTGAGGAACTATTTTTCAGGGGCCTGCTTTTAGATTTTTGGAAAGAAAGGCTGGGCGCGGTAAAATCCACCTTCTTAGCTGCTTTAATCTTTGCCCTGCTCCACTTTTATCTGATCCAGTTTATCCCTGTTTTAGCTGCCGGCATTCTTCTAGGTTTCATGTTTATCCGCACAGAAAATATCTTTACTCCTATTATTGCCCACGGAGTTGCGAACACTTTAGTGCTTTTAATTCTTTTAGCTAATTTATAGTTTTAAAAACTGATCCACATCGAGCACAAAGACAATAGCTCCCCCCGCCTCGATTTCAATGGGCACACTTACACTGGTAGGTAATTCAGGAGTGATTTGCGGAATAACCTTTTTCCGGGGTGCACAGGTAGTGCGGATGATTTCCAAGACACGCTCTACCTTTTCTTTTTCTACCCCGATTAAAAGGGTGGTATTGCCCTGGAGCAAAAATCCGCCGGTACTGGCTAATTTGGTGGCTTGAATACCGTTTTCCACAAGGGCTTCCATTAAGAAAGCTGCATCATTATCTTCAATTACAGTTATTACCAGTTTCATCACTATCTCCCCCCTGCTCTTTACATTTGACGTCTTTTAGCATATTCCTGTTAACTGCAGGCTGTTCTTAGCTGTTAGGGCAGGTTTTTAAGTTTGTCCAAAGTTGGTTTAAAACCAAATCCAGCTGGAAGGCTGGATTTGGCGGGGTGTATTCCAAAATTAATCGGCCCTAAGCGGCCTTTTTGGGTAGACCGGCGGCCGCGGCCGGGGATCCTGGGGCGCCCTCCTGGGCGGCTGGGGCGGGAATGGCGGCCAGAAGGCTCCTGATTCGGCCAAAGCCAGCCATTCGGTGCAGCCCAAAGGTGAAACCTCTTCGCAAAGCGGCGGTTCCGGACAAAATCTGCCCATGACTTCCATCTGGACTAAAGCTACGGCTTTTACCACCAAATAGACACCTACATCGCATTCGATGCTGGACCCGTTTTCACCCGGTCTGCAGCCGACGCAAGTCAGCAAGGGCAGGATGATTACATCCATGGCGGGAACGACACCTTCTAAACGCAGCCCGTTGCGGCGGAATTGAGCAGTCTGTTCAATAAATTGGGGAGTACCGTTGCCGTCATATTCCACGTTCAGGACAAAGTTAACAGTAAGGCTTATTTCACCGGAACTGGTAACGAACCCCTCCGTGTCAATTTCGGACAAAGCGCAATCCACCACATTTACAACCGGGGGACAGGTGGGGGGGATAGGGATATTGTAAGTGGGGCACTCGATGATCTTGCACTCGTTATAGACTTTAGTTACGTAAATACACTCTCTTTGGAAACCGCCGTCGTGATCTGTACAGTGAGACATGTTGAAACCTCCTTTCCTAGACCATCATATGCGGGTGGGAGAAGGGGGTGACTAGCAGTTATAAAAAAAATCTTAATATTGGGGCTTGTGCATATTCTAAACTAGGAGGAGGTGGGTGTGATAATGTTGATTAAAATTTCTCACCCGGAATACGAGGCCGCGGAATTGACGGCCGGAAAGTTGAAACTGTACGGGCCCGAAGGTGCCGGCAAAGAATTAGGGGCTCAAATCCAGGATTTTGCCCTCACCGCGGTTTCCAATCAGCTACATATAGTTGCTTTTCAAAAATCAAATTGGGCCTGGCACTACCGAGGTCAAAAACCATTGTTCCGCGAGCAGCTGGAATTAAGCTCTATTTATCATGGGGGCGGACGGTTAATTGCCGATGCGCAGGGGCAGGCACATTTATTTTACTTTGCAAAACAGGCTTCGGGCTCCGGGCCCGCCCTGCGCCACCAAATTTATGATGGGCGCTGGTCACCCCCCTTTTTGGCAGCGGCCAACAGCCGGCTTGATTTTAGTGTCCTGGGAAACGAGGATTATCTCTACCTAGTATACTGTCAGCAGCAGGCTGGGCATTTGCTCTATCGCGCTTTTGATTTAAATAAGCGTATTTGGAGCGGAACCGTGGTCTTAAGAGCCGGGGACTGCCGCCATCCCCAGCTGATCCCCGGCCCTCAACTCCGTTTGTTTTGGCTGGAAGGGAAGGAAGAATCGGCGGTGCTTAATTTCAAAGCAAAAAACAACACCTGGTCCTCGGGCCAAGCTCTCTCTTCCCAAGCCGGCCGGGCTTCCCGGATTGGTTATACCTGCCAAGAGGAATGCGGCGTTTTTTGGTTAGAAGCGGGAAACCTTTATTACCTGAACATAGATTCACAAAGCGGGCCTCAGCTTTTGCCTTTAGAGGATTATCATTTCCAAGAGCGGGCGGCGGCAATGCCCGGTTGGGGTTCCTTTCTTTTAGCGGGCTGGGAGCTGAAGAAAGCGAAAAAAACAGATCCGGGCCCGGCTGAAACTGAAGCGGTGCCTGCTGAGGAAGAAGAACCGGAAGTGCAGCCGAAATCCGATCTAGAGCGGGGAATGGCCTCCCTCTTTGAAGAATGGGCGCAATTCAAGGCGGAAATTGGCAGCTGGCAAAAGAGCATTGTTCTCCCAAAAATACCTCCGGCTCCGGATTTAACGCCTTGGAGAAACCGGCTGGAGCGGTTGGAAAGCCGCTTGGCAGTCAACGAAAGAAAACTGGAACGGGAAAAGATTAGTTGGAAGGAAGAAACCGAGAAGCTGAAAAGCCGGGTAACCCAGTTAGAGAGGCGCTTACAGGAAATCGAAACCCGGCCGGAAAGCCGGACGGCCAGCATTTGGCGCAGGGTCATTCCCAAAGATTAAGGCATAGAATGGCCTGAGGTGGGTTTAATGGAAATAATCGTTTACGCTAAGCGCAGCACCCCAATTCGTTTTTGCGGAGGTTGAAGGAAGCAAATCCCTCTGGAAGAGGCCCTTATTTATCTGCAAAGAGCTATCCGCCGGCATTGGGGTTCCGCTGTGCAGGTTCGGTTCTTTGATGCCGATAGTTTTCAAGGAAGGGTTAGCCCCCGGCATCGGGAAAAGAATTTACCCTTGGTGATCATTGCCGGGCAGATCTGCTGCCGCGGAGAATTGTCTTTGGAGTTGATTCAAGAAAAACTGCAAAACATGTTGGGAGGGGGCGGGGGATAATGGTACAAATTGGCTTCTCAACCGGCCTTCTTTTCCTGCTATAATAAAACTAGAAAATGTTATAGGAGGAATTTTGTGTGAAAAGATCCCTTGTCCTGATTCTATTGATCCTACTTACTGCAGTATCCGCTGTATCTGCCAGTTCCTGGGATTGGTGGGCTTCCAGTGCCCCCATTCTTCCCAAGCCTACCTGGAACACAAGTCTTTGGCCCCAAATTGATTTTAAGCCCAGTTTTCCTTCCCAGCGCCCTCAGCCGACACCTCCCGCGACCCCGAGCAATCCGGGCAGCCCGCTTCTGCCGGTGCAGCCGGGCAGACCGCCGAAAGAGATAACGCCCCCGCCGGTTTCATCCTTGACCAGCGAGGAACAGAACCTGATTAACCAAGTTAACCGGGAAAGGGTGAGCGGGGGTTTGAAAACCCTCCAAGTAGATTTAAACTTGGTTGCCTTGGCCAAGGAAAAAAGCCGGGATATGGCTGTTGCCGGTTATTTCGATCATATTTCCCCCAACTTGGGTTCGGTTTATAATATGTTAAATAGGGCCGGGATCAGCTATGCCCTGGCCGGTGAAAACATAGCCAGGACCGGTAGTTTTGCCCGGATTCACCCTTTGTTTATGGGCAGTTCAGCCCATCGGGCCAACATTATGTATTCCGGCTATACTCACATCGGGGTTGGTATTTTCCAAAGGGGGACAAGCTATTACACTACCCAAATTTTTATTAAGAAATAAAAAAAGAAACCCCCGGCGCATGGGGGTTTTTAAAAAATCATCAGGATCAAAACCTGGATAATCCCGATAAAAAAGCCTAGGACGGCACCTAAGAATTCAATATGACGGAGTTCTTTTTTCGCTACTTTTAAGATCAAGTTTTCCAATTGGAAAAAATCAAAGGAATTGACTTTTTCCTCTACTAGATTACCCAGCAAGTTCCGGGTTTCCAGTTCGGTGCTGAAAGTTGTGCTCAACTGGGAAAACAATGTTTCTATTTCCGATCCAACTATGCCGCGGAGGTGCCCCTTAATTTTTTCTTTGGCGTTTTCCGGAATGAAAAAAGGTAGAAAGCGGCCGGCTTTGTCTTCCAAATTCCCGCAGATCAAATCAACTATTTTTTCACGGTTTTCCTTAGTATTTACCGCTTCTAGAAGATCATCGCTGGGCAGTAGATCCTCATTTACTATTTGCCCAATACTGCTGGCAATCTCCTTTTGGCGTTTAGGCAGAACGCCCCGGAGGCTGAAGCCAAAAATCCGGATGGGCTGCCGAGGCCAGAAAAGCATTTTGATGGCAATAACATTGGTTCCCCAACCGATTAAAGCCGCGATGAAGGGGAAAGACATTAGTTCCCAGGTCATCTTGCAAACTCCTTAGTTTTTATTCGTCCTTAGTATAACTGAACAGGCCTAAAAATCAACAGGAATTCCCCCCCCGGGTGAAGAAAGGTATCAGCAGGGGGGCAATGGCCTTGATTAAGTGGCAATTTCTATCAATGCTGGCGCTGCTGGCTGCCTTTTTATTTGAAACAAGGACAGCTTATAATTGGGCTTATTTGATGTTGATCTTGTTTTTTGGGCTCCGTCTTTTTCAAAGGCGGCTTACGGAGCAAATAGCTGTTAGACGCCTTACTCCTCAATTGTCCCTTTTTCCGGGAGAGCAAAAGGAAGTGGTTTTCCAGGTCGAAAACAAATCCCGCTTGCCTTTTGCTTGGATCTCCGGCCTGGATCGCATTCCGACGGATTTAGCGGGCACCCGCCCTAAAAAGGGCGTGTTTTCCCTACCGGGCCGTTCCCGCGTTGAAGTACCCGCTTTGCTTACAGCCCGTCAAAGAGGTGTTTATGTTTTAGGGCCAATCGAGATTTTTATCGGAGATTTTTTCGGTTTAAGCACGCAGCGCTTTCTTGTAGATGATCCCCAAACTGTGCTAGTTTACCCCCGCATTTATAACCTGGAGGATTTAAATTTGACTTCTGCGGCAGTAATCGGGCCTATTACTGCCCAGAAAAGGATTTATCCCGATCCGACGAAATTAGCGGGGGTCAGGCCTTGTCAAGCCGGTGATCCCCTCAGGACCCTGCACTGGCCGGCCACCGCCCGCACCAATTCCCTTCAGGTCAAGCAATTTGAACATACTGTCAATGTAACCTGCCTTCTTCTTCTGAACCTTGATCGAGGCGATTACGAGTCGAAAAAGCATCATCTGCAAACTGAATTAGCGGTAAGTACTGCTGCCTCTTTAAGCGCGGCGCTGCTGAGATCAGGTGCAGCTCTCGGTTTTGCAGCTAACGGGGTCCTGACCCGCCGCTTGGCGCAAGAAAAGATCAATCTTACCGGTTCAGGGCCGATTTTGCGCTTAAGGCCGCGGCAGGGCACTGCCCAGCTTGTTCAAATTCTAACTATTTTAGCCGGGATTGAAACCCAGAAAAAGGTTGGCTTTGAAACAATTCTGGCTGAGCAAAGTAGAAGGAAGGGCTCAGCTGCCTTCTTATTTTTGGTAATTCCAAAAGACAGTGTTGAAATAGTGAGCCGGGCCGAAGAACTGGTGCGAAACGGTTATCGGGTCCATATTTTTGTGGCCGGTTCTAAAATCCGCCACCCGCGGCTTTTGCATCGGCCAAAAGAGGCCCCTTTACAGATCTTTACGGCTCGGGAAAAGGAGGGCGCACGGCTGTGATGATCAAGCGATTTTTACCTTTTGGAGCGGCCTTGGCTTCTTTTTGCCTGGTTTCCCTTACGGGTCAATATGCTGCCCTTTTTGTGCAGGGCTGGTCTTTTAGTTCCTGGCTTTATCCTTTGCTTTTCACGGCGGCTTTGGAAAGTTCCTATTTCGCCGCCTATTTTTTAACGCCTCAAGTTCCTCTCTTAGGCCGGGTTTTGGAATTATCTTTATTTTTATCTCCCCTTTATTTCCTAAGTGCCGGAAGCAAAGCTCTTGCGGTGGAAAGTTTGCTGGTTGGAGGCGCTTGGCTTCTGGCCAGGGGCTATGGCCGGCAGTTTGCAGAAATGGAAATTAAGTCGGCGTACTTGAGCGACTATCCCCCTTCAGCAATTAACTGGGAGTACGAATCCTTGGAAAGTAAGGGTTACGGTGCTGGGCCGGCCGTGGAATATTTTTGGAGGCGCTTCTTTGCTTTCGGTTCCGGTGCTGTTGTTTTAGCCATTATTGCTGAGCGATCGAATTTTGTTTTAGATTCCCTAACACGGGTTCGCCTGGGGGTTTTAACAACTGGATCCTTGTTTTGCCTCCTGGTTTTGCAAACCGGGGCTTATCTTTTTCGCCTGCAAATTTTGTGGGAGTATGCTCAGGCGAAGATCCAGCCGGGTTTAAGCCGAATTTGGCTAAAAAGTTTGTCCGTCTTTCTTGTTGTTGCCCTTCTGGCCGTCAATGCGGCTCCCGTCAATTACTCGCCTTTTTCTTTGGAAAAGATTGGCCCTCGCTTAGCCGGTTTTCTGCAGCGGATTCTGGAGGGCCCGGCTCTAAAAAGAGAGGCCGGCTCTGACTTTCCGGCAGCGGCGGGAGGCCCCGGTTTTCTCCCTCCCCCCTCCGAAGCCGAGCCTTCCTGGTGGATTGCGGTCATTTTATTAATTTATCTTCTTTCCGCGGGCGGAATTGTGCTCATCTTTTTCCTCATCCTTTTAGGTTTTCTGATTGTCGAGTTCAGTAAAAAAGAGCTAGGCGGGCTGCGGGGTTTGCCTAAGTTAGCTGTCAGGGTTTTTAAGGCCTTAAAGCGGGTCTGGCAAAAATTGACCGGTGCTGCTTGGGCAGAGCCGGAGGAAAATGTTTTTTCGCCTCGGCCTGCGGGTGTCAAAGAGGAATTTCTCTTTTCCAGGCTGCGGTTTTCCTCTTGGCCGGAACCTAGAAATATTAGGGCTCAATTTCGCCGGATGGTGCGCCTAGGCAGAAAAAAAGGGGTTTCATTCCGGGCGGATCACACTGCCGGGGAATACGGCTTCTGTTTGCAAAAAAAGCTGAAGGAAGGTAAGAACAATATTGCTCTTTTTATTGCCGGTTACCACCGAGTCCGTTACGGAAGAGACAGGCTCGGCCCTAATGAGCAAAGCAAAATTATGGCTCTTGGTTCGGATCTAATTAAAGAGATTAAAAATCTGGGGAAGGAAGAATAAAACTATGATTCAATTACCGATTTCGTCTGTTCAAAAGTTTGGGCAGAAAATGAAGGAAAATATTTCTCGGGTCATTGTGGGTAAAGAAATGGAAATTAAAATTCTTTTGGCCGCTTTACTAAGCGGCGGCCATGTATTGCTGGAAGATGTGCCCGGTGTGGGAAAAACTATTTTAGCCCGTTCTTTGGCTATCTCTTTTGGCGGTACTTTCAGCCGCATCCAGTGTACTCCTGACCTGCTTCCCTCTGACATTACCGGGGTATCTGTCTATGACCAAAAACTGAACGATTTTGTCTTCCGCCCCGGCCCTGTTTTGGCCCAGATTGTTTTAGCGGATGAAATCAACCGAGCCACCCCCCGAACCCAATCCAGCCTTTTAGAAGCGATGGGGGAAGGCCAAGTTACTGTGGATGGCGTTACTTATCAGTTAGAGCAGCCCTTTTTGGTTTTAGCTACTCAAAACCCAATAGAATACGAGGGTACCTTCCCCTTGCCTGAAGCGCAGCTGGATCGTTTCCTGGTCCGCTTGGATTTGGGTTATCCTAGCTTGGAAGAAGAGGATAGGCTTCTTCACCGGCTGCAAAAAAAACACCCTATTCACGAACTAACCGCTTGCACGGATCCAACCCAGGTGGCAGAACTGCAAAACGCCGTCACCGAAGTTTTTGTGGAGGACTCTGTCCGCGATTACATTGTGCGCTTAGTTCAAAGTACCCGCACTCACTCCCAAGTGCGGCTGGGTGTTTCGCCCCGAGGCAGCCTCTTTTTGCTAAGGGCATCCCAGGCTTGGGCTGCCCTTTCCGGCCGGGATTTCATTCTCCCGGATGATGTTAAAAAAATGGCTGTCCCTGTTTTGGCTCACCGTTTAAGATTGAAGACCCGCACCGAACTAAGGGGCATCAGTGCCGCCGGTATAATTGAAGAACTTCTGGCCGCGGTGGCAGTAAAAGCGGAGCCTAAAATAGAAACAGACCTTTAGGTAAATAATATGTAAAAACACTGAGCTGGTAGTTGCCTTTTATATTAAGTTCATGTTATATTATAAAGGATAAACTAAGAAGGAAATACATTGTAAAGGGGGCGGAAAAGAGTAGTTCGCAGCCGGTATAGGGTAAATAGACAGAATCTTGGGTATAGCTGAAGTTGAAGCAAGTGGAACTACTAGAGCAACAATATGAATAGTAAGCTATTTTTGGGGGTTGCGGATAATAATCAAACCGCAACCGCGGTGGTGGGGGACTCCCGGGGAAACGTTATCGCTGCCAGCAGGGGCGGTTCGGTCAATTTTCACTTTCATCAGCCGGAACTGGCCAGGCAGAATTTCAAAAACCTTATTTCTGAAACAATTGGCTGGCGGAAACGGAAGAAATTGAAGATGGTTAGTTTTACCTACAAGTCAAATTTTGCCGAAAAAAGCGGCAATCTTTGTTACTTGGTCCAGGGTGTGTTGGAAGAAGCGGAAATTCAAACTACTGATTTTGTTACTACTTGTACTTTAGGAGTTCCCGGGAAAGAAAGAATGGTGCTGATGGGGGGCCAAACTGGGGTTGTTGTTTACGATGATTTCGCCGGGCTGCGCTTCCGCCTTTGCCAACAGTTTCTGGTAAGGGATTTATTCCGGCGGATTTTTAAGAAAATAGAGAACGAATCCGGGGCTTTTGGCCTGCGGGGGCTGCTTCAAATTATCCAAGATAATCGCTGCGTTCCTGAACACGATAAATTTGCTACTGCGGCTTTGTCCTTAAACCGTTTGGCCGAGAAGGGCAATCCCTTAGCTTTGGAGATCATTACCGATATAGCTCATGAATTGATCCGTCTGGTGGTGAAAATGGCCCGGCATATGCAGGTTCTTGATCCGGTAATTGGGCTTTACGGCAAAGTTCTTCTGGATTGTACTCTTGTTTTGGAGAAAGTGTGTTCGGTGGTAACCGGATTGTATCCCGGGGCGAGATTACAAGCGGCACCGTTGGCTCCCGCTAAGGGCGCTTACCTTTCCAGCCTGCTCGCTAAGAAGCTGGAAATCGACGAGCAAGTAATTACCAACTTAGAGTCTACTTCCAATAATTTGGGCCCGGAACCCGTCTGCGGGCTTGAAATGTTTTAACGTACATATTATCTAAAACTCCTTCCGGATCTTGGCCCGTTCACCAAGATTATCCTAAATTTTTAATGAATGGCAGGAAAATGTGCCTGCTCGAAGAACTCTCCCTATCATCAGATGGGAGGTTCACACTATGAAAAGAATAAGTGTTATTAGTCTGCTATTAATAACGGTTTTACTAGCTGGTTGTTTGTCCGCATCGGTAACTTTCTTGATGGATAGCCCCCTTACTATCGAACGGGGGCAAGAAACGCTTGATCTGGGGCTAAAAGCTAAACTTTCAGGATTTGGCAAATTCACTATAAATACCGTCACGATTTCTATTAAAGATGGGGAAGATTTCTTATTTGGCCCGGAAACCGCTACGTTAGATAAAACGGTTACGGTAGGGCCCCTTGGTACTGTGTCCGTACCTATGGATCCTGTTAGTTTGGAGGGTGTTGCCGATCTTTCGGCCACGGAATATGAGAAAGAACTAAAAGGTAAAGAATACATCCTAGAGTTGCTGGTGGAGGGGACTAAAAACTCAACTGCAAAGTCTACAGTACAATTTAAATAAGAAACCAAAGGGCTCCCGGGAGCCCTTTTTTTAGCATGATTTAGAAACCAAAAGGGCACTCTAGTAGCAAAAACAGAAAGGAAAAAATTATGTCCACCACACTCTTTGAGGATAAGTTAACTCAAGAAGAATTGAAAGAAGCCATCCTTTCTTTTGCCCGCAGCAGAGATACGGGGGCTTTAGGCACGATGGGCCCAGCTGGGCTAAGGGTTAGCCCTGTAAAATATTTTTTAGATGACAATTTCCACATTTATATTCCTTCGCAAGGCGGCAGTAAGTTTGATAATTTAGAAGTTAACGGGGAAGTCTGCCTCTTGGTGGCCTCACCTTTTCAGGAAGATTATCATCAAATTAAAGGAGTCCAGTTTTTTGGTACCGCCGAGGTGCTGGCTTCAGCTAGCGAAGAGTATGCTGTGGCGGAAAAACTTTGCCCCTGGCCCCTTTCATCTCAGGCAAGGCTAATCCAGATTTTTTGCGATTCAGCCGTTTACGTTGATCGTTTGGGGTCCGCTCATCTGAAACAAAACTGGCGTTACTATTAGCTGGAGGAGGTGCATTAGTACGAGGCCCAAAATTGTTCTTTTAGTAATTACCGTGCTTCTAAGTTTAAGCTGTGTTGCTTATGGAAGTCCTTACCAATCGCGAATTCTGGGTGGTTTTCCAAACAAGGCCTTTCTTTACGAACATCACTATTTGAAAAAGGACCCTTGGGTTGAAATTGAAGCAGTGATTCCCCAAATTGGGGCAGCAATGAACCCAAAATGGCAGTCTGAGATTAATGAGGTAATTAAGCTGCGGGTAGAAGGCTTTATCCGGGAAACTTTGGAATCTGCTCAAAAAACCAAAGAAATGTATCCCCAAGCTGCTTTTCCCCACGCGGGGCTGGTAGATTACGAAGTAAGGTTGAATAAAGGCGGTCTATTAAGCCTTACCCTGACTTTTTACCAATATACGGGTGGGGCCCACGGGATGACCTATTTAGAAGCTATCAACCTTGATTTAACTACGGGGCAGGTTTTAGAATTTGAAGACGTTCTTCCCGAGCCGGCGCAGCGGGCCCGGCTGGCAGAAATTATCAACGGGGAGGTAAAAAAAGATCCTGCCCGGTTTTTAATCCCTGAGTTTACCGCGGATATGTTCCAAGAACCGCAGGGGTTTTACCTTCAGGAAAAGAGCATAGTCGTTTATTTCGGGCTTTATGAAATAGCCCCTTATGTCTCCGGAATTCAGAAATTTACTTTTCCCTTAGAGTAATTCAAAGCCCCGCCTAATCGCGGGGCTTTGACTGGGATCGGGGCCCGGAAAGGTGTAAGAAACAATAATTATCGGCAGTAGAAATAACGTAATCGCAAAGATCCGTAATTACGGATACTTGATAGTAATTCCACGATATCTTAGGTTTTAAGATGGAAAGTGGGGATTTTGGGATTATCGTGTTTCTTGTGTTTCGAAGCCATCAAAAGATATAATCATTTTTCTAAAGCGGCTGAAAACCAAAACAAATTGCATCTTTAGAAGAGCATTTAGAAGTAGTGTTTTTTGATGATCCTGTTCCAAACTCCGTGGAAATTGAAAATGACAGTTCCAAATAATTCTGATAGAATGAATTTGAAAAAAAGAACCTGGGGAATGCGGATTACAATTCAGACCCGTATTAGGGCGAAATATTTTTTAAAGAACCTATTTTCCGGCTGATAGATATCAAACAAAGCCCTTTTCTGACATTGACAATCATGACTAACACAAGTTTTTTATCGGATACCGGGATGAAGTTTATCCGTCTTGCGGGTGATTATTTCGGTGAGCCGGAAGTATTTTAAGTTCTAAATTCAATTTCATATAAGGCTAAGAAAACGATAGCGAAATTTATTTTCCCTATCGTTTTTTAGTGCCTTACGCGCATACTTATTTAGAAGCGGACCTACTTTGTTTTAAAATTATTACTCCAAAATTAAAGGCAAAACCCTGGAACCGCCTGTGCGAACAGCGGGTATTATGCTAGAGGGCCGGCCTGCTCAATCAGGTAGCCACTTCTCCCGTTTCCAAAGAAATCAATTCAATTTTATCCCCGTTTTTTAAAGGGGTGGTAAAGCCGGCTTCTTCCCCGTTGACTAGGATCTTGCCTCCAGTTTTAAGAAAAGGTTCTTCGGGCTGATAGTCCCGAAAGATGTCCGTGACGATAAAAGAATTCAAAAGCTCTCTTCCGGCTTGGTATTCGATTACATCGTTTTGTTTGATGATTTGATCAAAAGAGGCTTTTTCGCCGTTCACGAGAGGGATTGATTGCGGAGGGCTTAATTTAAAGGGCTGCTCGTTAATGGTGACGGTAATGCTAACAGGGCCCTGCGCCGGCCGGCAGATGTCGCCAAGAGTACATTTTTCATGCCGAAATTCTATGTTTTGGCCTTGACGTAACGCTGTTTGTAATGGTTTTTCTTTTCCATTAATCAGCACCTTGATTTTTTCCAGGGCTGTTGTTTCTTTCCCGTTTAGTTTAAAACGGATTTCCCGCTGCAGGGGAAGATCTAAATGCTGTAATAATTCCCGGATATTAGTTATCGGTTGCAATGTGATTTTATCCCGATCTTGAATTAGATAGTCTTTGTTTTGCGGTTCCTTATTCACTAAAAGGATGGGTTCCACTGTCAAAGGGGATCCGTTTAAGGTGATTTCAAAAGTGTAGCTTTCCGCATCCACAAATTCCCCCACTGTTATTTGAGGTGACTTTCCGGGAACACCGGGGGTAACAGTTATTTGATCCCCTTCATTCAAATTTGTTTCCAACTCCGCCGGCTTCTCGTTTTTTAAAATTAGGGCGGGCTTACCCATAGTGCCCGGGATAGAAACGCAGCGGTTGTTAATTTCCACAGTGTAAGCAGGGCCCGGCCTGCCGATAAGATCGGCCGGGGTGAGCCCGCTGTTAACAAGGGCATCGCCTACAGTGGAGGAGGTTAATTTCAAAAATTGGAGTTTTTCATCATTAACGGTAACGTGCGTTAACTCCATGGCTAATCCGTCCAGGTAAGTGCAGCCGATACCGATAGGTGTAATTATTTCCGGTCCGCTGAAGTGGGGGGCGCCTTCTACCACCGGAAGATTAGTCCGATCGCGGACGCGGACTAAATTTTCCGGCAGGTCCAAAATCTTGGCCAAAAGGGGGGCCAATTTGGGTGTAAGGCTGCCTCCGCCGATTAAAATAATGCCTTTAGGCGGACCGTCATTGAGGCGGAGGATTTCCTGGGCGATTTTTTCCGTTAACTCTATTGTTTTGGGATGAATCACCTCTAAGATTTGTTCGTAGCTAAGCGCCAGCTCATTTCCGAAAACATCGCGGCATCTCGTAGTTTTACCCGGCCGGAGGTTTACTTTAACCTGCTCCGCCACAGCCAAATCAAGTAAAAAGTGATTAGAAATCTCTTTAGTAATCTGATCACCGGCACTGGAAACCATGCCGTAAGCCCGAACTGTGCCTTGGGCTGAAATGGCCAGGTCAGAAGTGCCTGCTCCTATATCTACTAAGGCAATGTTCAGCATGCGCATGGTGGCCGGCACTACTATATGCATGGCGGCAATGGGTTCCAGGGTTAAAGAGGCCATTTCTAATCCGGCATTTTCCAAAGCAGTCCCCAAGGAGTTGATAACGATGCGCGGCAAAAAGGTGGCAATGACTTCAACCTGGCCTTCCCTGCCTTGGTGCCCAAGTAAAGAGCCAATGGGCTCTTGATCTAAGTAATAGTGGACAGTGCTGTAGCCAACACAGAGATAGCTGTCTAAAACTCCTTCTTGCCCGTCAGCGGATAGTTTTTTAATAGCGGACCACACTGCCTCTAATTCTAAAGCCTTCACTTCGGAGGCGGAAAGGCGTTGGTTAGGCCTTAATGCAATACTGCTTCTGCCGGTGCGGGTGATTAAAGAACGTCCAGCGGCCGCTACTGCCACTTGCTTTAAGTCTCGGCCGCTTTTTTCTTCCAGTTCCTTTTTAACTCTAGAAATTATTTTAGTTACGGCGTCAATATGATGTATTTGCCCGTCAGCCATGGCTTTAGGCAGTTGCTGATATAATGAGCCGTGATTAATCACAAAGCCTTCTTCTGTCGGTGACATCAACAAACCGGCAATTTTCCTGGTTCCAATATCGAGGGCAAAAACCTCTGGGGTATTCATAGCCTTCACCTCAATTTCTATTTCCACATAAACGAAAAAGATCCTGTTTTTGCACCTAAGGGAGGATAGGATTCATTTAAGGAGAAAGAAGGAAAGAATAAAGAAGACAAAGGAGCGGACTAAAAATGGGCAAACTTCCCAAACGTCAAGAAATAAGGGAAGAACTAAAATGGCGTTTAGAAGATATCTACGCCACAAACCAGGATTGGGAACAAGATTTGGAAAAGGCTAAAGCCAGCAGAGAAAAAGTAGAGTCACTGCGGGGTACGATCAAATCGGGAAAATCCCTCCTTACTGCTTTGCAGGTCCACGATGAACTTGGGGTTCTGCTGGGGCATCTTATTTCCTACGCACAAATGAGGAAAGATGAAGATAACGCCAATTCTCTCTATCAAGGCTATGCGGCTCAAGCTACGGCCGCGGCAGTGGAATTAAGTGCCGCCGGGGCATTCTTGGAGCCGGAAATTTTGGATTTGGAACAAGAGGTTGTTCGTGGTTGGATTAAAGAGGTTCCGGGGCTCGCTGTTTACGAACACTATTTAGAAAACCTATTCAGGATGAAAGAACACACACTTCCCGCCGAACAGGAAGAATTGTTGGCTGCGGCGGGGGAAATAGCAGAGGCGCCGGGCAATATCTTTCGCATGTTTAACAACGCCGATCTAAAGTTTCCCAATGTAGAAAACGATGCGGGGGAAATGGTGGAATTAACCCACGGCCGCTATATCAAGCTTCTGGAATCCAAAAAGCGGGAGGTCCGCAAGGGTGCTTTTGAGGCTATGTACAATACCTATGGAAGCTGGAAAAATACGTTGGGGACAACCTACTTGGCCGCGGTAAAAAAAGAACTATATTTTTCCAAAGTGAGGAAATATGATTCGTCTTTAGAAATGGCCTTGGATGTGGATAATGTCCCGCCGGAAGTTTACACGAATTTAATTGACTCTATTCACAGTCACCTGCACCTTCTGCACCGCTATGTTCGTTTGCGGACTAAACTTTTGGGCTTGGATCAGCTGCATATGTACGATCTTTACGTGCCCATGGTTCAAGACCAGCATTTGGAAATTCCCAGGGAAGAGGCTATCGCCATGGTTCAAGAAGGGCTGCAGCCTTTAGGTGCGGAGTACCTAAAGGACTTAAACCGGAGTTTCCAAGATGGTTGGATCGATTGGACGGAAAGCAGGGGTAAGACCAGCGGGGCTTATTCCTGGGGCACCTATGGCGTTCATCCTTATGTGCTCCTAAATTATCAGGAGACTTTAGACAATGTATTCACCCTGGCCCAAGAGTTAGGCCATGCTTTGCACACCTATTACTCCAACAAAAGCCAAGAGTTTATTAATTCCCAATACACTATTTTCGTAGCGGAAGTTGCCTCCACTTTGAATGAAGCAATTTTAATTGACCATTTGCTGAAAAAGACAGAAGATCCTCAAAGGCGGGCTTATCTTCTTAACCATTATTTAGAGCAGTTTCGGGGGACGGTTTTCCGTCAGACCATGTTTGCTGAATTTGAAATGATAATTCACGAGCAAGTAAGCCGGGGCCTCCCGATTACATCCGAACAACTATCTCAGATCTATTACCAGTTAAACCAAAAATACTTTGGGGAGGACCTGGTGGTGGATGAACAGATTGCGTTGGAATGGGCTAGAATACCCCATTTCTACCGTCCCTTCTATGTCTATAAGTATGCCACCGGTTTTTCAGCAGCTATTTCCTTAGCCCAACAAATTTTGGAAGAAGGGGAAACAGCCGTAAAGCGTTATTTGACCTTTTTAAGCAGCGGCGGTTCCGATTACCCCCTTAACCTTCTGCGGCAGGCGGGGGTGGACATGAACAAACCAGAACCTATTGTTCGGGCCATGGGGGTGTTTGCCCAGCTTTTAGACGAATTGGAAGAGCTTTCAGAAAGTAAGCTTTAAGCCCAGGCGCTGCAAGGAACCGTCCAGGCTGCGGCTGTAACTAATAGTTTGGATCGTGTTTTGAGCCTTGGAATGATGAACTTGAAAAGTATAAAGAGAATTTCGGGTGTAGTGAAGGTGGGCTCCCAAGGCCCACCTTTCATTGGCAGCAAAAACCAAACCCAAATTGAGGCCGGCCTCCCGGTTATTTCCCTGAAGCGCTGCGGAGAGCAAGAGAGGATCTGCCATTACTTCCAAGCCCGCTGCCAACTCCCAGCGGCTAACTTTGGGGTGATAGGTTAGACTAAATTTACCATGGGTTGCTTCTCTTAAGGAAGGCCGATAAAGAAGAGAGGCCCGGGGCTGGAAAAGATCCTCTCCTTGGCCCGGCCCAGGCCGCGTAAATTGGCCGGCTGCGGCCAGCTCTGCCCGCCAAAATCGGCGGAACTTCCAAGCGCGGCAGAGTTCAGTGGAAAAGATCTGTTGCTGCCCGTGCGGTGAATTCCAAACAGCTATTTCCCAAACCCAGGAGGCCTGGACAGTTGTGGAACTTAAAAAGAGGCAGATGATCACAATTATAATCAAATTTTTTTGGATCAAAAAATCCCTCCTAAAAATTTATAGTGTTTTGAAGCAAATTTAACCGCTGTCCGCCTAGAAAAAGAAGTTCTTGAACTCGGTTTAGCTCGGGAAGTTGGGGAAAATGAAGGATATAGCCCTGGAAATCCTTGCGGAATAGACTTGGGGCTAAAACCCGCAGTCCCGCGCTGGGGTCTGCCAGCACCGGGTATTTCCCGGCAAAACCGAGCAGGACAACAAAATGCCCTTCATCTGAGGAGCGGTGGGCCAATAAAGGGCGGTTTGGGAAGTTTTCGAAAAAATATTGAAGCTGCTCCCAATTAACTTTATAACCTACTGCCTCTAAGCCGTGATCATGAAAATAATCGGCTAGAAGGGCTAGGGAAATGGTTTGGTTTGGAGTATTTTCAGGCCAAGGGGAAGGGGTTATCCCCGCTAACTCCAAAACTGTGGCAGCGGCCGCGGGGCCGCAATCCCAGGAAGACTGCTGCGGGACAGTTCCCTCGTATTTTGTTTGTTCATAAGGGCTTAGGGCGCTGAATAGATGCAAAAAAAGCAAGAGCCAGATCGAAGCACACCTCCTTTGATTGTATTGTACACAGTTGTCAAAACTATGTCAAGAATAATCAAATAATTGGAGTTAAAACATTCAGGATTTAATAAAACGGGGTTGGTTTAGGCTGAGCCTACTTGGGGGACGGATGCCCTAATCCCGATGGAATCCAAGGTGCGGCGCACTTCGTTTTGATCAAAATTCAGGCGCCCCGCCCGCCAACAGGGAAGGGCGGGGACGTTGCGGACAATTGTAGCCAGGCGCCTGTAGAGTAAGGCTTCTTCCCGCCTTTGGGCTAAATTAGACCCGGCTTTACCCGGCAAAAGATGGGCTTGGCTTAAAAGCTGATCTAAGGAACCGTAAAGTTTAAGCCAGCGCACCGCTGTTTTTGGGCCCACCAAGGGGATCCCGGGAATATTGTCACTGGCATCGCCCATTAAAGCCTTTAGATCGGGAACCGATTCCGGCCCCACTCCCAGTTGGTGCCGAACCAATTCAGGAGTAAACATCTTATTTGCTTTGCGGTTGGGAGTGACAATGGTGACCTGCTCCGAGGCCAACTGTAAGGTGTCTTGGTCGGTAGTGATGATATAGCAGTGGGTATCCTTGGGAATATATTTGGTTATGGTGCCGATGACATCGTCTGCCTCGTAGCCGGGCAGCTGTAAGAGAGGGAGTCTTAGGCTTTCAATCATTTTTTCCACCAGGGGTATTTGGCTGCGCAGCTCATCAGGCATAGGAGGTCTTTGGGCTTTATAATCAGAATAGAGTAAGTGGCGGAAGGTAGGCGCCGGATGATCTGAAGCCACAAACAGGTAATCCGGTTGGAACTGGTTGATAAGGGAAGAAACGGAATTATAAAACCCTAGGGCGGCATTAATGGCTTGTCCGTTCTGAGCGCGGATAGTAGTTGGCAAACCGAAAAAAGCGCGGTAGAGTAAGGCAAAACAGTCGAGGACGAGGCAGGTTTTAGACAAGTTATTACTCCTTTAGACAGCATTTCCTGTTCATTATATCACATTTCCGTCTCTAGGGGAGAAGGAGAAAGGGGTTCGGCTTTGTTTGGCAGCCTGTCTTAGCTTTAAAAATCTGGCCGGAAGGCAGCTGAGGTGACTTTATATGGATTGGAAAGCTAAAGTAAAAGCAGAAGTGGAGGCTAAAAGCCCTATTTTAAAACAGCTGGCCTTAGAGATTGGGGAGCATCCCGAATTGGGTTTCGATGAGCATAACGCTAGCCGCCTGCTGCAGGCTGCACTAAAGAAGGGCGGGTATGAAGTGGAGGCAGGCCTAGCCGGATTAAAAACCGCCTTTCGGGGGCGCCTAGGAGTCCCCGGAAAACCAAACGCGGCTCTGTTATGCGAGTACGATGCTCTGCCGGAAATAGGGCATGCCTGCGGGCATAACTTAATTGGGGCCGCTAGTGTTGGTGCAGCTTTAGGCTTGGCACCGTTTCTGCAGGAACTGGGCGGGCAGTTGACTGTGCTGGGCACACCCGGTGAAGAAACGGGGGCAGGTAAAGCTCTTTTAGTGAAGGCGGGGGTTTTCGAAGAAGTTGATGCGGCTTTGATGTTCCATCCTTCTTCGCAAAATATTTTAATTAGTACCAGCAATGCTCTTGATGCCTACGAATTCATTTTCCGGGGAAAACCGGCCCATGCCGCCGATTCGCCGGAAGAGGGGATCAATGCTTTGGATGGAGTAATTCAATTTTTTAATGGCCTCAACGCCTTGCGGCAGCACCTGGATGAAAGGATTCGCTTCCACGGGATCATTACTGAAGGGGGCCAGGCCCCCAATATTGTACCGGACAAAGCCGTAGCTCGATTTTACCTGCGGGCTCCGCGGCGGGATTTGTTGGATGCGCTTCTGGAAAAAGTTTTAGCAGCAGCCAGGGGTGCTGCCTTAACCACCGGATCCGCAGTGTATTGGCGGCAATTTGAGCCTTCTAATGATAATCTTGTTACCAACAGGGCTTTAGCCTTGGCTTTTGGGGCTAACTTACAGGAACTGGGGGTTGCAGAGATTGAGGAATACGCCGAAGGGAAAGGATCTTCGGATATGGGTAATGTTTCCCACGTTGTCCCCGCTATCCATCCTTATTTGAGCATAGGCGCAGGGTTAACAGCTCACACCCCTCAATTTGCTGAAGCGAGCCTAAGCCCCGCGGGAATCAAAACCGCTGTTGTAGCTGCTCAGGCTTTAGCAATGACCGTTGTTGATCTTTTCACTAACCCCAGTTTACTTGAAGCCGTTCAAAAGGAATTTGAAGAAAGATGAAAAAGACCTATTTCTCTCTCCTTTTAATTATGCTCTGCTGGTCTGCCGATGCTCTGGGAAAGCCCCTTATTTTGCCTGCGGATAAGGTTATGCGTATTTCCGCTTCCTGTGTGGAATTCGAACACCACGGTATTTTACCTTTAAAAGAGGGTGTGGAAGCTTTTCATCACTGGGAAGGGGAGTTTTACCCCATGCCCTTAGAAGGGGTCAAGGTGGGGTTTCAAGAAGTGGTGCCCACCTTGGAGCAGGGGGAAGTCAGCCGTTTTGATGTCTACGATCCTCTTTATATTAGGACGATGAGGGTTGCTTTAAGCAAGGCAGAGTTTGAAGGTATTGAGCACCAGGAATTAATTTTTTCCCCCACCTCTAAGCTTTTTGTAGAAGAAACGGGAACGGGAAGAGGCTTTATTATCGAAGAGGGCCGAGAAGGGGTTGTTTCCGCTCGGGAAGGAAAATTGTTTTTTGAAGACGGACAGGGAAACCTTTGGGAGTTTGAACGGCGTTTATACCTGTGGGCGGATCCCGGCGGAAAAATTCAAATAAATTCATTTCGGCGAGGTTCATCCACAAGGTTCTATCCCCAGTACCGGGGCAGGATTGAACTAACAGTTGTGGGCCCCAACCAATTTCTGGCTATCAACGAGGTTGATTTGGAAGAATACCTCTATCAGGTGGTGCCTAGTGAAATGCCCATCACTTGGCCTAAGGAGGCTTTAAAAGCCCAAGCCGTGGCTTCGCGGACCTATGCCGTGGCTCAAGCCATCTATTCCCGGGAAGGGCATTTAGGTTTTCATGTCAGCGACAGTACAAATTCCCAAGTTTATAATAATCAAGCGGAGGCAGCGGCTGCAACGGAAGCTATTAAGGCGACTGCAGGTGAAATTCTGGTTAGCGAAACAGGCACGATCGCCTCCACTTATTTTTATTCCACATCTCCCGGAGGGCCTCTGACTTCCCGCGCTGAATGGGAACAGATGGAATCCCTTGCCCTGGAGGGCAATTCCCCCTGGTTTCGCTGGAAGTGTACCTTCAGCAAGAAAGAATTAGAGGCTTCCCTAAAAAATCATCTGCCGGGTTCCCTCGGGAAAATAAGGGATCTTAAAATTGGGTCGCGGGATCAAGAAGGCCGGGTTGCCAGCCTGGAAATTGAGGGCAGTACGGGAAGAACCAGTATACAGGGTGAACTGCAGATCCGTTCAGCTTTAAGACCCTCCGGTTTAAAAAGGACCGGCGATGTTCTTTCCTCCTTTCCTCTTTTGCCCAGTGCATTTTTTACCCTAGAATGTCAGCGGGACGAAGACGGATCTTTAGAATCAGTTATTATTTTTGGAGGGGGCAGCGGACACGGCCTGGGCATGAGCCAGTGGGGGGCTAAAGGCCTGGCAGAGGCAGGGTCCGATTATCTTAGTATTTTAAAGCGTTATTATCCTAAAAGCCATTTGATTGAACATTCGGAGCGATTGAGGTATTAAACCATGCGGAATCCAGAAACAGTTTCGTGGAAAATTCCCTGGAAAGGGATCATTGCAGCCTTGCTCGGCAGCAGCCTTGCCTTGGCTGTCTTGTTTTCTAAAGTTGCTACTCCAGCCCAGGTTATCCAGGAATTGGCCAGCTACCCAGCGCATTTTTTCTTTCTAGCGGTTCTTTTAGTTATGGTTTCCTGGTTTATCGACGGTCAAAGGGTAGGCGTTTTAGCCCGGGCCTTGGGCCACAGCCTGCCTTGGTGGCAGCTGGGCTTTGTTTTAGCTGCCGCCAATTTTTTAACTTTGGTTACCCCTTTTGCCGGCGGCGGCGGTGCCTTAATTGTCTATTATTTTTATCGCCGGGGCATGAGTGTACCTCAAGCAACCGCCGCGGTGACCGCAGGGGGTATAGGCAGCCAGATCTGCCTTTCAATTTTAGCAATTTCTGTTTTGCCTAACTTAACAAGATCTCCTTCAGGCCTGGCAAATTATTTAGTCTGCCTGCAGTTGATTTTAGCCGCCTATATCTTCGTTTTACTTGTGCTGCTTTACCTTGCCGCTAAAAGCAAGCGCCTGCCGGGGCTTTTTATGAGCCGCAAAAAGCGTCTAAAAGAATACTCGGATTTGAAAACCGCCTCCTGGCTTAAAGAATTCCAAAAAACATACAAAATTCTCCTGGGGCAGCGGAAGTCCTTTTATTTACGATCATTACTTATGGCCTTTCTTTACTATCTAGTGTATTATGCGGCGGGTTTTGTTTTGTTGTGCGGCTTTGGCGTTTTCGGGAGTTTTTTTCGTTATTCGCTTTCTGTGCTTTTGGGGATCGCCCCTGTTTTTTCACCTATCCCGGGAGGGGCGGGGGCGGCGGAGCTGGTTGCCTACTTGGCTTTGGAGCAGGCTCTGCCGAAAGATACCTTGGGCACCTTTATTGTAATTTGGCGGACAGTAGTCTTTTATATTCCCGTCCTTTTGGGCGGGGCTATTTCTGCTTTTTTTGCCTTTCGCTGGGCCGGACGAAAAAAACACGAACCCTCTTAACCGGTAATATTACCTGAAGATAATGATCATAATAGGTAATATAAGAAGGACAGGAAGGGGATGGAGATGGGATATAGAGAATCGTTGCAGCAGGCCCGGGAAATTTTGGAGGGGGAAATTAGGGAAGTTGAGGAACGGCTGGCCAAAAAAGAGCAGGATTTGCGCCAATTGGATAATTTGTTAAAGGAAAAAGGCCGCCGCCGGGCCGGGGAGCAGTCGTTAACCAGCCAAATCGTGGAATCCCTTTATATGCTGGCGCAGCGGTCTCCGGAAGGGGTTCCTGCCCGGGCCGTAGTGGCCGAGTTTGGCCAACAGCGCCAAGATGTCAACGAATCGACTATTCGCTCCACTTTATACCAGGTGACGCGCAAAATGCGCCCTACTGAAATTTTAGTGGATCAGGGCATCAAGAAAGTAAGGGTTTTAAAAAACGGCCCTCTTTACGATGTGGAGCTAATTTCCCAAGAGCCGGCGGAGATCGTCTAAATCCCTGCTAAAGCGGGCCGGGGGCAGCGAGGCCAGGAATTGGGAACCGTAACTTGCCTGGAGCAGGCGCTGATCTAGAATAACAACTGCTCCTAAATCCTGGGAAGTACGGATAAGGCGGCCAAAGCCCTGTTTTAGGCGAAGGATTGCCTGAGGCACGCTGTACTCGAAAAAAGGGTTTCTGCCGCTTCTTTCAACTGCGGCTAAACGGGCCGCTGTAATGGGGCGATCGGGAACAGCAAAGGGAAGGCGGGTGATCACTACTGCTTTTAAGGCGCTTCCGGGGATATCGATCCCCTCCCAAAAACTATTGGTCCCAAAAAGAAGGGAGCGGGGTTCTTTTTCGAAATCCTGGATTAAGCCCAAACGGGGCCCGTCTCCCTGCTTAAAAAGGGTGTAGCCTACCTCGTTTAGTTTAGGCGTAATCAATTTCGCTACTTGGTCCATAAGACTGTAACTGGTGAAAAGGACTAAAACCCCCCCTTGGGCTGCAGCTGCAGTGTGCAGGATGGAGTAAGCCGCCTGCTGGGGGTAATGGGGGTGCTTGGGGTTTTTGGCTCCGGCGGGGACACAAAGCAGGGCCTGGCGCTCGTAGGCAAAGGGGGAGCCCAAGATTAGCTCTTCTGCTTCTGAAAAACCCAACCTTCCCCGGATATAATCGAAGGAGCGATTAGTGCTGAGAGTGGCAGAGGTAAGGATAACTGCCGGGGTGTGTTCAAATAAGGTGTTTTGAAGGAAATCGTCAATTTGAATGGGGGCCGCGATTACTGCCGGAGCCCCGTTTTGGATTTCGGCCCAATAGACGTAGCTGGGATCCGTCCCGGAGAGGATCAAGTCTAAAGTGGTTTTAAGTTCAGCGGTAAAATCAACGAATTGAGTTAGCAGTCCGGAAGTTTCGTTTTCCTCTAAATCACATTCTTTTAGAAGCGCACTTAGATCTTCGAGATGCTTGGGCAGGGAAGTTTGCCCGAAATGGGCCCGGTTATCTTCAGTTAGAAGCAGGGTATAGCCTGTGATCAAAGGTTTGATTTCTCGGAAATACTGGGTTGCTTCTTTTAACAGTTGATCTAAAAGTAGACGTAAATCGGAGATCACGTATTCCGGGACCATATCCCGCAAGGTGTTTTCTAATTGAGAACCGATGCGGTAATAGGCTAAAAACCCGGATTGTTTTAGTTCATAGCCGAAAGCACCCGTGGCCACTTCCTCCAGGTTATGCGCCTCGTCGACGATAACACTGTGGTAGTTGGGCAAAACGCGCCCTCGGGCCCGCAGATCCGCCAAAAGCATGGCTTGGTTGGTAATTATTAGCTGGGCTTTAGAAAGGCGGTGCCGCAAATTCCAATAAAAACAGCCCGAAAAATGGGAGCATAATTCTTCGGGGCAGCTTTCTTTTTCACAGCAAATGGCTAACTGGACTTGAGGAGGGATGTAAAGCGGGGCTTCGCTGAGATCACCGCTTTCGGTAGTTTGAGCCCAGAGGTTAAGTGCCTCCAGATCCAATTCTTTCAAGCGTTTATCCCCGCTGCGCACAAATTCTTCCCAGCGGCGCAGGCAGAGGTAATTACGCCTTCCTTTAAAAACCTCGGCGGCAAAATCAAAGGGTAAATGTTCCCGGAGAAAAGGGATATCTTTTTGGAACAGCTGTTCCTGCAGAGTGATCGTGTGGGTAGCCACTACTGCCCGTTTATTTTCTTCTACCGTATAGTAGATTAGGGGAAGAAGGTAAGCTAGGCTTTTACCGATTCCGGTCCCGGCTTCGATAATCCCGTGGGTTTCATTCCTCAGCGCTTCGTAAATATGATCAGCCATTTCAACTTGCTGGGGCCGGTATTCGTAGTTAGAAAGCGCCTGAGCCAGCAGGCCTTCTGGGCCCAGCAGTCCTTGAGAGTCAAAAGCCAATGTCGCTCACCGCCTTTAGTCTTATTTTGATTATAACATATGGGAGGGCGCTATGGGTGCAGGTTTATCCAAGTAGCACAGCGAAACAAATTTAGGAGGCGGTGAAGTAAATGGGAACAAAGACTAGAAAGTTTGGCTCCGGGAAAAGGGAAAGCCATGATGCCGCAGAGTTTTACAATAGGAATTTATACAAAGGGGTATCTTTTCAACTAATAGCGGATTTGCTTTCCAAGGCCAGTCAGCTAAAAGAAAGTGTAGCTGCCCGCCCGGAAGAAGAGTGGGTTAACCGTATTTATTGCGGTTCTTCCCAACGGATGGGGGAAATACCTGACCAGGCGGTGGGCCTGGCTTTTACATCCCCGCCCTACAATGTGGGCAAAGAATACGACCAGGATTTAACTTTAAACGAATATTTCCGTCTTATTTTAGATGTGGCCCGGGAGGTCTACCGCGTTTTGGTTCCCGGCGGGCGCTATATTATCAATATTGCCAACTTAGGGCGCAAACCTTATTTACCCCTCCACGCTTATTTCTACCTACTGCACACTGCTGTCGGCCTTTTGCCGGCGGGAGAAATTATTTGGCAAAAGGGGCAGGGTCTGGGAGGAAATTGCGCCTGGGGTTCCTGGCTTTCAGCTAAAGCTCCCCGTCTGCGGGATCTCCACGAGTATTTATTGGTATTTGCGAAAGATGATTTCAGCAGGCCTGATCAGGGCAGTTCTGATATCAGCAGGGATCAATTTTTGGAAGCGACTCTCTCTATCTGGCAGATCCCCCCCGAATCGGCTCGTAAAATTGGGCATCCCGCTCCTTTTCCCCTAGCTTTGGCAGACAGAGTTTTAAGGCTTTTTTCTTATCAAAATGACATTATTTTAGATCCCTTCCTCGGTTCCGGCACCACTTGTTTAGCTGCCCGTCTTTCCGGCAGAAAATATGTCGGTTACGAGCTGGAGCCCCGCTATTGCCAATTAGCGGAAGAACGGATCGCCGCGCCCGTTCAATTGGGGCTTTGGGAGCAAGAGAAATAGTACACCTATTCAGGATAAATTACCTCAACTCCTGAAGATTCTAAACGTGATAGCCAAAGGTTGGAAGGCCGCTGATCGGTGACCAGGTAATCAAGATCCTCAATTTGGCAGACTAGGCGGTAGGAAGTTTTATCAAATTTAGTGTGGTCGCAGAGAAAAACCGATTTACGCGTTGAGGCAATCATTTGTTGTTTAAGGTAAATATCTTCTTCGTTGACATCAGTTATGCCGTCTTCTAACGAGATGGAACGGGCCGAGAAAAACAATAAATCGGTATGAAATTCGGCGATGCGCTGCCTCGCTGTTTCTCCTACAAAACCGCGGGAAAATGAGGTCATCCAGCCCCCGGTACAAAAAATTTGAGCCGAAGGAAGGTTGTCCAAACAATCCAAAGCTGTTTGAGCACTGTTGGTTAAAACTTTTAAATTAGTCCGGTTTTGCAGGTGGCGCACTAAAAATGAAACGGAGCTGGTCACATCAAGAAAGATAAATTGATCATCCATAACCAGATCGGCCGCTAATTCCCCAATAATATTTTTAGCGGCTTGATTTTCACTTTTTCTAATCCCATAAGGGATCTCGCTGCTGGAAGGTTCGATTAAAATGGCGCCTCCATAGGTGCGGCGAATCAAGCCCTTCTTCTCTAAAGTATCTAAATCCCTCCTGATGGTGGAGGGGCTTACAAAGTACTCTTTGGCCAGTTGATCGACGTAGACGGCCTTTTTTGTTCTTAAATCCTGTAAAATGTGATTAATCCTTTCCAGATTTAACATTGATCTCACCCTTATATTTCTTTAATAAATTCAGAGGACTCGGTTAACCGCCGCAGTCCTTTTTTTCTTAAAATCCTCAAAGCCGGCCGCGGATCGTTACAAGTCATCAAAGTGGCCCCGCAATCAAGAGAATGCATTACTTCAGCATCGGTGTCGGGGCAATAGGACCAGGCCAGAATGTTTCTTTCTTGAAATTCTTGCACCAGCCTAGGAGTTAACAGGCTCATTTCAATTCCAACTGCCCACATTTTTCCGTAGGTGCCGTTTTCGCCGGGAATGAAATTGTCCATTTTATGTCCTGGAAAGCCTTGGGTTTTCAAACTGTATTTATCGGATATGTAGCCCAGGATGGCAGCATCAAAACAAGTGAAGACACATCTTTCGATTAGGCCCTCCTTTGCTAAAAGCTTTACGGCGGCATCCGCCATTTCCTCGGTCCGGTCCTTAATTTCTACGTTTAAGAGCATTTGAGCATCATCCTGCAGCAGTTGAATCAATTCCAGCAAAGTTGGCACCGTTAAATTCTTAAAACGGCCTTCAAACCAACTTCCGGCGTCTAATTTTTTAATTTCAGCAAGCGTATAGTTTCTAACAGGACCGCTCCCGTTAGTAGTACGATCCAAGGTTGTATCGTGGATGATAATAATCTCTTTGTCCCGAGTCATATTAAGGTCAATCTCCAGCATATCCACCCCTAATTTTATAGCCTCAGCAAAGGATAAAATGGTGTTTTCCGGGAATTTAGCTTTATATCCCCGATGGCCGGCAACTGTCACTTTTTTTTGGGCTAATAGTTCTTTAATCATGAAAATCCTCCCTTTTTAGTCGAAGAAAGCGCTGACCCCAATTGGACTCCGGATTCTTCCTTATGAAAGTTTAAAAAAACAGACATTTTCTGTTTGATAAAAACCGTTTCAGAAATTCGATTTTACCAAGAAATAGATATTTTTGCTCTTTTGGATGCGTGTTTGTGCTTACATATGCCAAAAATGCTGCGGGATCATGCTCTTTATTCAAGATTAGCACAACACCTTGTAAAATACAAGAGCAAAATATATACTAATGTTGCGTATCCGTTAAGGTTAGTAATATAGATGGCCCATTATAAAGGACTGCTCCCTACTCCGCTGCAGAGGTATTTAATACGTTTAACACAATGAAATCAAACTATATGTAGATAAGGCACTAAATAAAAATGGATATGATGCGGAAAAGGGCCTTCTGGTATGATCAAATTGAACGACAAATTATAAATACCAAAAACGAGTTTGGTAGATAATCTATCAATATTATCTTAAAAGCAGGCATAAAGCTATTATGTGCATGATTATGACGAAATGGGCACTAAGGGGCATAAACAATCCGTTTAAAACAAGATTTCAACATGCTCTTAGAATTGGTAGTCTTATGAAGATAAAGAAAACTAGTTGGGATAAAAACCAGAGGTGGTAATAACATACGGCGCCGAAGGAGAAAAGAGGACGAAAATGGACATAAGCGAGATGGAATTAACTGATGTTTTAGGGCAAGCATTTCATTGCGATTGCGGCAGGACTCATGAGGTTAAACTTGGCACTGTAGAAATCTCCGCAGGTGCTTTGGAAAAAATAGGTTCAATGCTTCGAAAAGATGAATTTAAGCGGCCTTTCGTTGTATCGGATCATAATACTTACAGAGTAGCTGGTTCAAAGCTCTTATCACTTCTTTCTGAGAAAGATATAAGTTACTCTTCGCACGTTTTTCAAGACGGTGAATTAATCCCCGATGAGCGCGCAGCGGGAAGCCTTTTAATGAATATGCATCCCGATACGGATTTGATAATAGCGGTGGGTACGGGCACAATTATAGATCTATGCCGCTTTGTTAGTTATCGGCTTAAGATCCCCTATTATATTGTGGCCACGGCTCCTTCTACAGACGGCTTGGCTTCCAAGGGGGCAGCTTTACTTAAGTCCAATTATAAGACAACGTTTAACTGCGAGATGCCCCAGGCGATCATCGCGGATGTAAATATTTTAGCAACGGCGCCCAAGAACATGATCATTGCAGGCTATAGTGACCTGATTGGCAAGTACACTTGTTTAGCGGATTGGCAGCTTTCAAGGATAATAAATAACGAATATTATTGTGCAAAGGTTGTGGAATTAGCAAAACACAGCCTAGAGAAAGCTATTGCTGTGCGGAAAGGGATCGATGTTGGGAAACCGGAAGCCATTGCGGAATTAATGGAAGCCTTGGTTCTTTCCGGTATTGCTATGGGTTATGCCGGCAGCTCCAGGCCATCTGCGGGCAGCGAGCATCATTTATCCCATTTTTGGGAGGTGAGATTTCAATTCGAAAACAAGCCGTCTATTCTACACGGAATAAAGGTGGGTATTGCGACTGTACTAATTGCCGAACTGTATAAATATTTGCGGCAAGAGGAATTGGATCCAGGTATAATAGCCAACATAAATCCCCCGGCCCTAGATAATTGGGAAAACGAAATCAAGGAAATGTACAGGGATGGGGCCCAGGAAGTAATTCTTTTGGAACAAAAGTCGCAGAAAAACAATATTGAGCAGCATAAACAACGGATAAGAGTTATTGCGGAACGTTGGGAAGAGATTGTTGAGGTACTAAACGCTGTTCCGGATCCGGGGCAAATTGCTAAACTTCTGGCGGATGTAGGAGGCTTTACTGCACCATCAGAGGTGGGACTGGATCAAACGTTGGTCTATGAAGCCTTATTATATGCTAAAGAAATTCGGGCTCGCTACACCATTTTGCAGCTGCTGTGGGATTTAAATTTTTTGAAGACCTATGCTGATATGCTGATTTTCAAAGAGTGATACAGATGAAGAACAATATATTTCTTGAGGTATGTGATGATGGTTGCAACACGCTAATAAGTTGTTCCGGTTTTTGAGGAGAAAAGAGGTGATATGGAAAAAACTGTTTCGTGTTATACCAAAAATCTCAAAGGAGTGTTTGTTAATGAAACCAAAAAAACTGTTATTTGGTGTGTTAGTATTGTGTGTTCTAAGTTTTGGAATACAATCGGTTAATGCAGCCCCAATCAAAATTGATCTTTGGCATGCAATGGGTGGTATTCCGGGGCCAACATTGGAGAAAATTGCTGAGGAATTTAATGCAAGTCAAAACGATGTAGAACTCCACGTGCATTATCAAGGTTCTTACTACGATTTACAACAGAAATTTATGGCTTCAATTGCAGCAAAGAATCCTCCCGCGTTAGTTCAGCTTCCTATCGAGGGGACGGGAGTTTTCGGACCGACTGGTGCTCTCGCGGATTTAAGCGGGTATTTAGAAGATGATCCTGAGATCGGTTTTGAACATTTCCAACCGGGATTACTTGTAGATAGCTGGTACAAAGATCAATTTTTGGCAATTCCCTTTAACAGAAGTAACCCGGTGCTTTACTATAATGTAGATCATTTTATAGAAGCTGGTTTGGGAACCGAGGCCCCAGAAACCTGGGAGGAATTAATTGAGTATAGCGAAAAGTTAACTATTGTCGATGATGATGGCAGGATAATAAGACATGGGTTTAGTCCCAACTTACATTGGTGGACACTCACACCCATGATATGGTCAAATGGTGGTAATTTGGCTGATCCTGAAACAGGTACACCGATGTTTGCATCTGCGGAAGTTGCCGAGGTATTAAATCTAATTTCGGATATGGTAAATGTAAGTCGCACCGCGAGGGTCTATGCAGGAACGGTGTTTAGCGCTGGCGATCGAGCCCGTGCAGATTTTAACCAAGGGAAAATCAGCATGTATATACAGTCAATTGGCTCTCTGGCAGGATTTGATGAAGAATTAAATCTAAAAACGGCTTTTGTACCTCGATTTAAGGATAGTGAATTTGTTGTACCTAACGGCGGGGGAAGCCTGTTCATGGCTGAAAATCTAACTAAGGAGCAAAAAGATGCCGCTTGGGAGGTAATCAAATACTTTGTTCAAGCCGACACACAAGCGTTTTGGTCCCAAAGTACGGGGTATATGCCAACTTGCTTGCCAGCACTTGATACACCTGAAATGACTGATTTTTATAGTGAAAAGCCAAATTACAAAACTGCTGTTAATCAATTGCCGTACGCCCAAAAAATACCTTCTTCAGAAGTATTCCTTGACATTATCAATGTTTTCGAGAGTGCCGTTCAAGAAATTGTTATTAGTCAAGTTGACGCTTTTGAAGTTTTGGAAGAGGCAATTAAGTTGATTAATTGATAAATAAAAGGGGAAGTGGTATTAAGAAGGTGAGTTGTATCTTGGGGCTTTATAAAGCCCCAAGATACAATAATTTATTGGGGGGGTAGTTTATTTATGAAACGCTTTTACGAAAAACACTTGGTGCCTTACCTACTGATACTTCCGGCTATGACCCTTGTTGTGGTTTTTGGTCTAATTCCGGTGGTTCAAAACGTGGAGATTAGTCTTCATAAATGGAATTTTGTTACTCAGAAGACATATGTGGCTTTTAAAAACTATAAGGACCTATTTACCTCCTATAGCCTATTTCCGAAAGTGATAAAAAATACGTTTTTTTATGCCTTACTTAAAATACCGCCTACAATAATCCTGTCTTTATCCTTGGCTTTGTTACTTACAAAAGGTGTTTTTGGCCAAAACGTTTTTAGAGGACTTTTTTTTGTTCCTTGGATCGTTCCTACAGTCAATATTGCCTTTCTATGGATGTATATTTTGGAACCGGAATATGGGTTAGTCAATTTTTTACTTGGAAAACTCGGAATTTTGGGCCCCGGTTGGTTTTACAGTGTTAATTGGGCATTACCTGCTCTTGGTTTGATTTCAATATGGAAAGGAATTGGGTACTTTTCTGTTCTATATATCGGTGGGTTACAGAATATTCCGCAGGAAATGTATGAGGTTGCAGAAATTGATGGTGCCGGCCCGTTGAAAAAGCTTGTGTACATTACGTTACCGTTGTTATCGTCGACAACTCTGTTTGTGTTAGTGATTTTGGTCATTGAAACTATAACAGAATTTGATTTACCGGCGGTTTTAACAGATGGTGGTCCTGCAAACAGCACAAATCTTTTAGTTTACTATATTTATCAACGTGCATTCAATGCCTTCCAGGGTGGCTCCGCGGCCGCTATTTCAACAGTCACTTTGGTGATGTTGCTAATCTTTACAATTTCGCAGTTTAGATTGTCGACTAAATGGGTTCATTATGAAATTTGAGGTGAAGAAACTTGAAAATCTACCAAACACATCGTCTATTTCAAAAGGAAATTGGGAAGGTTTTTCGATTTGTAATCATTCTCCTCTTTGCAATTCTGGTTGCACTTCCTTTTTTTTGGATGATTTCGAGTTCACTGAAAAAGCCCTTGGAGATTTTTGAGGTGCCTATTGTTTGGTTACCTGCTAAGCCACAATGGTCTAATTATACCGAAGCATGGGTGCAAGCCCCCTTTTCGAAGTACATGTTTAATAGTATATTTGTATCTACGTCTATCATAATCGGGCAATTTTTCACAGTTATTTTAGCTGCCTATGCCTTTGCCAGGCTTACTTTTCCTGGTAAAAACCTTCTTTTTCTAAGTGTGCTTTCCTTGATGATGGTAAGGCTTGAAGTCAGAATAATACCGGTCTACTTGATGGTATCTAATTTTGGTTGGATAGATTCCTATTATGGACTGATCATTCCAATGTTGACAAGCCCTTTTGGGATATTTTTAGTGAGGCAAGCCTTCATGCAAATCCCTCAAGATTTATTAGATGCAGTAAAAATTGATGGAGGCTCTCACCTAACGATTATTCGCCACGTTATGATTCCGTTAAGTGTACCTACGATTATTACATTTATGGTATTTGGATTCATCTCCCATTACAATAGCTATTTCTATCCGCTCATTGTGACCCACTCCGATAGGTTCAGGACAATTCCTATAGGCCTATCTCGTTTTAAAATGGCTAGTGAGACTGGGGGAGTTCCCTGGCATTATCTTATGGCTGCTTCGGCCATAGCGTTGATTCCTTCGGTTATTGTATTTCTTTTCAGTCAAAAATATTTTGTTCGAGGGGTGGCATCAACTGGAATAAAGGGTTAAAGAACATTAGAAGAAAAACGTTATTTGCGAAGGGATGAACTGCGGTAATGTACATGTTTGAGAGATTCGAAATTGTTGGACATCGAGGGGCTGCAGCCTATGCCCCGGAAAACACTATGTCTTCCTTTAAAAAGGCTGTTGAATTGGGTGCAACTTCAGTGGAATTTGATTTGCGATTAACAGCTGACGGTCGCGTTGTGGTTATTCACGATGAACATGTGGATAGAACGACAAATGGTAGGGGAAAAGTAAGTGATTTAACACATGCGCAGTTGTGCTTACTCGATGCAGGCGGGTGGTATTCACCGGAATATAAAAGGACTAGAATCCCCCTTTTTTCGGATGAGTTGAAATACTTAAATGGAAAAGTAGGTGCCATGATAGAGATTAAGGACGAAGTTGGCTGGGAAGACGAAAAAAATATATTTTCAGTTCTTAGTATAATCGAGAAATATGGTTCACTGAAGCAGGTAGAAATAATCTCGTTTAACCATTCAATTGTTCGCCAATTTAAAATCATGGAAAGCAATCTCAAGACTGGTATCCTGTATCGACATAATTCAATTGATTGGCTAAGGGCTGCACAGATAGCACGGGCAGATGTAATCCACCCTATTTTGCCCAGAAACACGCAACTAGACGAAGCATTAATTGCAAAAGCGCATAATCATAACCTCGTTGTTCTTGCAACTTCCAATTCTAAATCCGAAATTAAGAGATTAGTGCAAATTGGTGCGGATGGAATATGTTCGGACCATCCAGATTGGGTTGTGGATGTGGCGAAAAAGGTCTAAAATGAGCGTAATTTTGCACTTTATGTTGACGTTCAGGGACGTTCACAAGGTATGCCTGTTCATTTTCCTTACGTTATGATTTTGTTTTTATAAACATGTATTTCCATGTGATTTTCGCAAATGACTATTGACAGGCAAAGGCGCATTACGAAGTTTTTGCACCAAAACGATCCTAGGATTTGGACCAGTATAATAAGGGGGTTTATTGTCTGAGATGTCAAAAAGAATAAAGCTTATTGGATTTGATCTAGATGGGACCTTGACTCAACATAAAACGCCGATCGATGCCCGAAATAGAAATGTTTTGGCAAAACTTAAAGAGGATTATTTTGTTGTTATGGTCGCAGCCGGTTCTTGTGAAAGAGTGTACCACCAGTTGAAAGAATTTCCAATTGATATTATAGGAAATTATGGGATGCAGGAATCGACTACCATCCTAAAAAGTGGTTTGACGCAGTTTAAGCTTATTAAGAATCATAAAGTGCCAGCTAGACGATCGGAGATCTTGGAAATTGCCAATAAAATCCGCGGAGAAACCTCTTATGCAGAATTCAAGGGTGATACGGTTGAATTTCACGAATCTGGAGTAATCACCTATCCTTTGTTAGGGACAAAAGCGTCGCTTCAAGAAAAACTCAGGTTTGATCCTGATCGTTCTAAAAGACGGAAAATATATGAAACGGTAAAACAAGGCTTTAAAAGTTATAATGTGTTTATCGGCGGTTCTTCATCCTTTGATATTGTGCCGAAACCTTATAACAAATATTTTGCCCTAAGAGAATTTGCGGAGAAAAAGAATGTGTCGAAAGATGAAATTCTCTATGTTGGAGATGATTTTGGTCATGGCGGTAATGATGAGCCAGTTTTGAAATCTGGCATTAAGTGTATTGATATAAGAGATTATAAAGATTTTGCAATAGCGTTAGAAAAATTTTTGTAGATGGTAAAACAGGGGGATTTAGGAATTGAGGTAAGACCAGGTGCTAGAGTAACTTTGGATGTTTTTTTGGTCTTGAATCCGCCGTGATCACGATTAACTCTGTATTACTATCAAATAAGGCCATGTTCACGGATAAATAAGGCCAGTGTCACGGACCGGGTGCCACCCTCTTTAGTCCCTATTTTTACTTTAGCTTATCCCGGCTCGCCTGGCTCCTTCAGATGGCTTTCAGACCATGTCTTTTTCTCATGGAGACGTTGTCGCCAATAATGATTTCAACAGCGTTATGGATGATTCTGTCAATTATTGCCTCTGGGATTGGCGCGTCGTTGGAGGGGCTTATCCGTTCGTACCAGCCCTTTGGGGCATACTGCGTGCACAGAATCTGGGAACCAAAATAGATTCTGGCCCCGATGATCTCCAAAAGATCATATGATTCCTGTGTCGTAAGGCAACGAATCAGCCATTTATCTACGATGAGGTGATCAGGTTTTTGGAATGCCTTGATTGCCTTTTTGAAAGTGCCCATACCTTTTACCACGTTAAGTTCTGTTAACAGCTCCGGCATCCGTATGTAACGAACACTTTTAAGTTTGCGGCAGGCGGCAATATCAATTGCGCAAGCAATCCAAATCTTTACGTTGCCCGATGCCCCTTCAAGAATCAAGTGGTGTCCCTGCTCGATGAATTTATAGGTAGATAAACGCAGCATTTGGGCCTTAGTTTGCAATCAGCTGTATCAACTTTAATGATGAGGTCGCTTTTCTGCATTGTTTCCGTGAAAAGGAGGCGACCCTTGAACCGTTAAAGAAGGCCTCCACGGTATGGCTAGTTAACCGAACATGAACCTCTTTTCCAATTAAATCAAATGGGACGGAGTACTTGTTTACCATCGGTTATGAGATAATCAGATCGAACCGTGGCAGTCGACCATACTGCCAGTTCGTGTGGGGAAGCGGGTAAAGGCTTGGGAAATGACTTTTCTTCATCCAGGAATGCAGTCAATCTACTTCCTTGCCTTTTTTGGAAAGGCTTGGAATTGAATTCTTTTGGTTTGCTGGATATTGCTTCGTTTAATTCTTGAATACTAAAGAACTTTTTATTTTTCAGGGCGGCGCAGGTCAAGGTTTCGGTATGACCTACAGTGCCTGCCACATTAGGCTTGTCCTTTGGGTGATTGACCCTTGTGGGAATGATTGCGGTACCGTAGTAGGCGGCCATCTCGTTGTAGCTGCGGTTTAAAACGGTTTCGAAACGGGTATTCTTGATCACCCCGGTTTTCAAGTTGTCGGGAATGATAATTCTCGTAACTCCACCGAAGTAATTGTAGGCATTGACGTGGGCGCTAATCCAGTTCTCCGTGATCATGGTTGGGAATGCTT
>JAAYRS010000049.1 GCA_012518645.1 Bacillota bacterium | reverse complement strand
TCAGCCAGCCAAGAATTAGCAGCCGGGGCAGAAGAAATGGGTGCAACCACAGAGCAGCAATCCGCCTCTACTCAGCAAATGGCAGCTGCAGCAGTGGAAGTTGCTGAAGGTGCTGAAACTGTAAACAGGCAAATGCAAAGGTTTAAACTCTAAACAAGCTGGCTTTTAAGTGATAAGGCCCCCATCGGTTCCTATGATGGGGGCCTTTTAAATTAAATTAATGTTAGATCTAGTTCCAGGGTTAACTAATTGCTCGAATTATGTTTATTATTTGGGTTTTAATGAAGGAAAGGACGCTTGGCCTCTAGAAGATATCAGAAATATTATCCTGTTTTTTGCTTTGCAAAGGGGGGGATAGAGAAGTGAATGACCGAACCGGAGTTAAAGAATCAGAACTACAATTGGTTGTTTTTACCATCGAGGGTCAAGAATTTGCTTTACATATCGCCTCTGTCAGAGAAATCATCCATATTTCCAAGCTAGTTGTCTTACCCGATACGCCCCTAGCCATGGTAGGAATCATTAATGTCCGCGGTACCGTGTTGCCTATAATTGATTTGGGCCGGCGATTTTCTCTAAAACAGAAAACTGAACAAGATTTTGCCGCCCAAAAAGTTCTCCTTGTAGAAATGGAGGATTCCATGATAGGCTACTTGGTTGATAATGTTTCCGAAGTTCTACAGGTCCCCGGCAGTTCTTTGAATCCTTTTCAAAAACTGAGTGGATCAGACTCTGGCTTCATCGATAGTATCTGTAATTTGGAAGGCCGTTTGATACCCGTAATCGATAGCGATAAATTACTCACCGGTAAAGAAACTGAACAATTAGAAAGTCTAGCAAAGGAGGAAATTTAGTGTTTCGAAACCTGAAATTATCTTTAAAGCTAACAGTTGGGTTTGGCCTTGTTCTAATTATTAGCACACTAGTAACGGCAGTAGGGATAGTGTATATGAATCAAATAGCTGATTCCACAACAGATATGTTCAACCACCCCTATACAGTACATACAGAGATATTAAGGGTGCAGCGCAACGTGGTAGCTATAGATCGGCAGATCTCCACCATCTTGCTTCACGATGATCAGCAGACCGTTGGTGAACTTGTCCCCTATATCGATGAACTTGAAGAAGAGATCTTAGGATCATTCGAGGTTCTCTACGAACGGTTTACAGGTGATATGGTCTTACTGGATCATGCTTTCGAAGCCATTGCGGATTGGAAAGAAATCAGGGATGAGATTATCCAGTTAAAACAATCCGGTTGGAAATACCAGGCCAATGTTGTTGCAGATGAAGAAAATGCACCCCAGGTGGCCTTAATCGAAGAAATCATTCAAGAAATTGTTAACTTTTCCCAGGCCAACGCGGCAGCGTTTAATGCCCAAGCCCAAAACGATTCCCAATTTGCTAGAAATATAGTTTTAGTTCTTTTAGCCGCCGTATTTATCATAGCTATTTTAGTCGCTGTCGTAATCACTAGGGGAATTACCAGGCCTGTTGCTCGTTTACTCGCTTTTACCCGAGAAATAACCGCTGGTAACTTAAGTATAGCCGCGGTGGATTACAGAAGTAAAGACGAAATTGGGACTTTAACCAATGCCCTCAATGAAATGCAAAGAGGCTTGCGGGAGGTTGTTTCGGCAGTAATTGCGGCGGTGGATGTGGTCGCTTCGTCTTCCCGGCAGATGTCCTCCGGGGCCCAGGAAACCAGTGCTTCCGTGCAAGAACTGGCCGGCACCGCTAATCAATTCGCCAATGCCGTTAATCAGCTCAGTGCAAACGCTCAAGATATGTCCAACTCGGCTGGAAAAACCGACACCCTGGCAGAAGAAGGCGCGGTCCAAATTGAAAAAACCGTGAAAACAATGAATGAAATCAACGATGTTGTGGCTGCACTAGCCGCTGAAATCAGGCAGCTGGGACGTCAATCAGAAGAAATTGGGCAGATAGTGACCTTAATTACCGGCATTGCCGATCAAACTAATCTCTTAGCCTTAAACGCCGCCATCGAGGCCGCTCGCGCCGGCGAACAAGGCCGCGGTTTTGCGGTCGTGGCGGAAGAGGTCCGCCAGCTGGCTGAGCAGTCAGCCCAAGCTGCCGGTGAAATCACGGAATTAGTGCACCAAATTCATAATTCGGCCCAAGATTCCGTAGAAAAAACTGTTCTGGGTACCGATAAAACGAAAGAAGGCCTAAATGTGGTTGCCCACAGCGGACAAATGTTCACAGAAATTAAAGACATTATCGCCGTTTTAGTTAGGGAAATAGGCGATGTAACCGCGGCCAGCCAAGAATTGTTGGCCGGGGCGGAGGAAATGGGAGCCACCACAGAACAGCAGTCAGCATCAGCCCAGCAGATGGCAGCTTCAGCTGTAGAGGTGGCCAAGGCAGCCGAAGATGTAAGTAGGCAGATGAATCGCTTTAAACTTTAATATCAGCCGGAGCGTAATCTAAAACAATCAAAAAAGGCCGCCGGCCCCAAATCGGCCGGCAGTCTTTTCTTTTTAGGCTGCAGCCAGCCTAGAAAATTTCCTTAAACACCTCGGACCAGTGCTGAATTTCTTCATCGGAGAGCTCCCGCAAGGGTATAACTTCCGCTTCCATAATGTCAGGAACCGGAGGATAAACATCCTCGTAAAGCACCCACTCTCCAACCTGGTTAGCCAGCATTAGGGCGGATTTCTCGGAAAGCCAGTAATCCACGAAAAGCCTGGCAGCGTTAGGCCGGGAAGTGTTTTTCGCTATGGCTATTCCCCGGGCTGACCCCATTAAGGGCTCGCCGTCTAGCTTGGCCCAGCCAAGGGGGGTGGGTTTTCGGATAACGATATGTTTGGGCATGGAAACAGCAATTAGTTTTTCACCTGTCTCGATGGGACCCGGTGTCGGCCCAAGAGAGGCCACAAACATGGGGTTGTTCGCTGCTAAACCATGTAAGAAATCCATCCATTCTGCTTCAGTTTCAAAAATATGTTCTTTCAGGCCCACAAGCCAAATAATGGTTGTGGCGTGAGTTGTAGGATCGGGCATTACGATCTTGTCGTACCATTTAGGATCTGTTAAATCCCGGTAGGAAGTGGGTACATCCTCCGGAGCAACCAATTCAGTATTATAAATTAAAGCAACATACTCGATCCCAAATTGTTGGATCACGCCGTCCGGATCTTTTGACCACTCGGGATATTTCTCACTGACAGGTGATACATATTCTTCTAGAACACCGGCTTCTTTCAGAATCTGGAGCACAGACAGGGGTGCTTGAAGAACATCGGCACCAAGGCGGCCTGCTTGGAATTCAGTTTGTACCGTGGGAACATATACTGCTGTCGAAACCCGGTTGTATTCCGCCGCCACACCGTAGTCGGATTGGAACTCTTGCATAATTGGTTCAATTCCAGTGATATTCGCATAAAAAATAACTTTGCCTTCATCGGCCGCATCCTCTAGTAGAGGGTGTTCGCTACCGACTGCCGTACCTAGTGCCACGGTGAGAATAAGGCAAGAAAGAAGGGACACACGGATTAGGTTCTGCAATCTTGTTTTCATTTAATTCTACACCACCTCTAATGAACTTTGAAAAACTTTTTCCAAACGTAAGATTCTCCATCCTTATAATTATAGTCCGCGCCGTCACAAACCCCGCCTGAGCGGATTTGTTAATTGGTTGCTCTAATTGCTTTCATCACCCCCGCTTATGATTACAGCTGCGTAGATACTACAAACTCAAGCCCGCAGGCCAGGGGAACAAATTTATCCTGTAAACCGTTCCAAAGTGCTGCTTGGGCCTTAAAGCCGGTACAATGGCCGGCAGAGACAAACCTGGGGTTGAATTTCACAAGCTCTTCTACTGTCCGCTTTATCCTTGCCTCAGCGGCCTTAATCAGATGAAACCCGCCGATAACCCCGTCCAGGGGTACTCCGGGAAACATCTCCATGGCTTGGCGAATTATGTTAATTATACCGGCGTGGCTGCAGCCGGTAATCACAACTAGGCC
>JAAYRS010000048.1 GCA_012518645.1 Bacillota bacterium | reverse complement strand
CAAAAGCAAAGCTTGATTGGCGATCGCAAAATTTGCTTTAAAAGTCGGGAACCACCCCGCGGATTGGTTTTTATTGTAAAAAACGATCATATTCGGTGTCATTTTGGGCTAAAATGTCGACATCGCAAATGGCGCCGCGAAAATAAAGCTTGACAGATTTTCAAAATGAGCGTATGCTAAATACAATATAGAAAAGCGATGACCAGGAACTAGTAATAGTACTGAAAAATCCTTCAGAGAGCTTTTGGCTGGTGAAAAAAAGCAGGATAAAGGTGCTATGAATACATCCTGAAAGCTGCACACTGAAGGTTTTTACTGTGTAGGCTGTGCCGGAATCCACCCGTTACCTTGGAGGAGCAATGATGGTTGCTCACTGAGGTTGTATCTTTTTACAACGAAGACAAGGTGGTACCGCGAGAAGGTAACTCGCCCCTGTTATCCAGGAGGCGAGTTTTTTAATACCTAAAATAAAAAAATGGTCTTAGACCGTGAGGAGGAAAAAAATGGGTAAAAATGCTCGGTTGCTGAACGTAATTATCTTGGCTGTCTTCGTGTGGGGCGGGCTGGTTTATGGCGAAGAAATAAAGATCCCTAACGTCGGGATTATCCAGTATGTAGAGCATCAAGCCCTAGACGATGCTAGGGAAGGCTTTTTGGCGGCCCTGGAAGAAAACGGTTATGTAGGAGGACAAAATATTGAAATTGATTACCAAAACGCCCAAGGGGACGCCGCTAATTTATCAACCATCAGTGATCGGTTCGTTGGGAAAAAAGTAGACCTAATTTTGGCTATCGCCACTCCGGCGGCGCAAAACGTAGCCGGGAAAACCTCTATAATCCCCATATTGGGAACCGCTATTACAGATTATGTAGTGGCCCGTTTGGCCGATTCCAATGAGGTGCCCGGGGGGAATATCAGCGGCACCAGTGATATGAATCCAATCAAGGAGCAAATCGAACTATTAACAACACTTGTTCCCGAGGCGAAAAGTATCGGTTTGCTCTATACATCCAGTGAAGATAATTCGGTTTTGCAAGCGCAGCTTGCCAAAGAAATTGTTGAAGAATTGGGGCTTAAATATGTGGAGGTTACCATTTCCAACTCCAACGAAGTGCAGCAGGCGGTCCAATCCATTGTTAAAAAAGTTGATGCGCTCTATGTACCCACTGATAACATCATTTCTTCTGCCATGCCCATTGTTCATGGGGTGACTGTGGAATCGAAAACACCGGTAATTTGCGGCGAACCCAGTCAAGTAGTAGCCGGCGGTCTGGCCACCTTAGGCGTGAACTACTATAATTTGGGGTACCAAACAGGCTTGATGGCCTTAAGGGTTTTAGCAGGGGAAGATCCGGCCCGGATGCCTATTGAATCAGCTAAAAACTTTGACTTTGCAATCAACGGAAAAGTTGCCGAGGAAATAGGTTTGGAGATCCCCGCTGATCTTTTAGAATATGTAATCGATGGGGATTAAAAGATAGAAATAACTTCAGCTTTGGAGGGTTGTGAGTAAAAATGCTGCAGATTTTGTTAGGAGCAGTAATGTTAGGCCTGCTCTGGTCACTAATGACTATCGGTGTTTACCTCACCTATCGAATTTTAGGTATAGCCGATCTTACGGTGGAGGGAAGCATCGCCATGGGTGCAGCTATCGCTGCCCAAGCTATTTATTCCGGTTTCAATCCTTTTTTAGCGACCTTATTGGCGGTTGGAGGCGGAATGGCAGCGGGGCTGGCAACAGGCCTTTTGCATACTCGCTTAAAAATCCCTCCATTGCTTGCCGGCATTTTAACCATGATTGCCCTTTATTCCATTAATTTGCGTATTTTGGGCAGGGCTAATCTTTCATTGCTGCGCATGCCAACGGTTTACACTTTGTTTGGCCGGCTGGGCCTGGGTGAAAACGCCTTTTTCATCAATTTGGGCCTCAATCAAATAATTTCTGTGATTGCTTTGGCCCTTTTGTGTGTAGGGGGGATTGTTATCATTTTATACTGGTTTTTTGGGACTGAGATAGGCTGTTCATTGAGGGCTACGGGGGATAATCCCCAAATGTCCCGGGCCCAAGGCATTAACACAAACCAGATGATTGTTTTAGGGCTGGTAATCAGTAATGGGCTGGTGGCGCTAAGCGGTGCTTTAATCGCACAGCAGCAAAGCTATGCTGATGTTCAAATGGGCACAGGGTCGATTGTAATAGGTCTGGCTTCTGTCATAATCGGGGAAGTCCTTTACGGTAAAAGAGGTTTCTTCAGCCGCTTGATTTCATTGGTTTTAGGCGCAGTCACTTACCGGATAATTATTGCGTTAGTGCTGGAGATGGGGATGCCGGCCCACGATCTAAAATTGTTTACAGCAATAACGGTGGCTGTTGCACTGGCATTGCCTGTCTTTAAATCTTACTTGATTCCAATTAAAGACAGCTTAAAGGAGGCATTGTGATGTTAGTGGTTCAAAATATTGCCAAGACCTTTAATCCTGGGACTGTCAATGAGAAACCAGCGCTTTCTAATCTTAGCCTAGAGCTGAAAGAAGGGGATTACGTTACTGTTATCGGCGGCAATGGTTCCGGGAAATCAACCCTTCTAAACTGTATTGCAGGGGTTTACGAAGTCGATCAAGGCTCTATCTTTGTAGATCAAGCTGATTTAACCAGGTGTTCCGAACACAAACGAGCCCGGGTTTTAGGGCGGGTGTTTCAAGATCCTATGGCGGGGACGACAGCAACCATGAGCATTGAAGAAAATCTTGCTCTTGCTGCTAGGCGGGGTACTCGGCGCGGCTTGGCCTGGGGGACCGGTTTTAAAGAAAGAAAGCGTTTTAAAGAAGCCTTAAAGGTTCTTGGTTTAGGTTTGGAACAGCGCTTAAGCACCCCGGTTGGTTTGCTCTCAGGCGGGGAGCGGCAGGCTTTGACCCTTTTGATGGCAACTTTGAAAAAGCCGAAACTTTTGCTTTTGGATGAGCACACTTCGGCCCTAGATCCTAAAACGGCTGTTAAGGTTCTGGCTTTAAGCGATGCGGTCATTCGGGAAAATGGGTTGACGGCACTAATGGTTACCCATAATATGCGGGATGCTATCAATTACGGAAATCGTTTAATTATGATGCATGAAGGTTCCATTGTCTTAGATATTAAAGGCGAGGCGAAACGGAAACTTACGGTAGAGTATCTTTTCAACAGATTTGGGGAAATCAGCGGGGAGGAATTTGCTCACGGCCGGGCTTTGTTAGCTTAAAATAGTTCTTAAAGTATAAAAAAGCGGCTTGAATCCCGCTTAAAATGCGGATTGCCCAAAACCGACCCCATAAAAAACGGTGACGTTCCCTCCTCCGTTATCTCCTAAAACACTGAAAGGGAGGGTGGCTATTATACTGCAAAAAGCTGTTTGGGCGTGAGATGTTGAAGAATTAGACGATCTTGAAAGATTAGTTCCGTTTTTGGCATCAATGCCCCGTGAGAACTTGGTTCGAACGAGGGAACGGCACCGTTTTAGAGGCCGGGATGATTATCCCGTTCGCGCGGTGTGAAATTCAATTTTGGCGGGGATGGTCTATCAGCACTCGGCCATTGCCGGCCTGCGGCGGAAGCTTTTGCGCAAGCCCGGCTGCGCCAAATCTGCGGATTTGATCTAAATGGCGACAGATTCTGCACAGGCGCGCTTTTTACAGCAATTGATGGGAAAATACCATTGTTTTATAGAAGAGATGTTCAATGATTTGGTGAAGTCCGCCGGGGAATTGCTGCCTAATTTCGGTTCTGTGCTTGCCGCAGACGCTAAAGCCCTGCACAGTTTCAGCAACAGGCAGAGCGGTAAAAAAGCTGATGGGCGTTGTGCTATCAAAGCCTACCAGGGAATTAATGCGGACGGAACGCTGCAGTTTGGCTATCAGCTCCGCTTAACAGCAGATTCCAAATATGAATTGCCGGTGCATTATCAATCCACCGCAGTAAATTGATCATAAAGCTGTGGGCTGATTAGGAGATAAAACCAGGTTGCTCGCTAGTCATACCAATTTAAGTTACGATTATAAGGGCGCGATCTGCTGTTAGGGCCCAGAATAATTCAAAGAACGGGAAAGGGCGTTTAACGGATTTAAAAAGGATCGGGAAACGCTTAACTGCCGGTGCCCCGCCAGGCAATACGGTGTTGACTGTCAAGGGGCGGAGGCTTGCCCGGTAAAGAGCGGTATTCGAATCAAGTTAGCGAAAAATCGCCGCCTGTTCATTCCGTTGGCCCGCTCAAGTTATGCCGGAAGCGAGCTTAT
>JAAYRS010000047.1 GCA_012518645.1 Bacillota bacterium | reverse complement strand
TGTTAACCAGACTACACCACGGCTCCCAGTCTTATTTGCATTATACTAGGTTAAGGCCGATTATTCAAGCACCGTAATTGCTTATGGAAGTGCGTTAGCTAGGTATTCCTAATTATTTTGTCAGTTTTTTTGGTTTATCATTATTATTTAAAAGTGAGGTGGGGAAGATGCGTCATCGCGGAATTGTTATTCAAAGGGAGGATAACCGGATTTCTGTAAAAATGCAGGATTCTGCAGAAACTTGTGGTAATTGTAAAGGGTGTGTGCGTTTGACACCTCGGCGTCCTTCGGAAGACTATATAGTACAAATAAATGATCCAAAAAATGAATATGCGGTGGGAGATGAAGTCATCGTGGAGATGGGGGTTGCTCATTTAGTTAAAGCGGTAGCGGTGCTTTATGGCGTACCTTTTGTTTCTTTATTTCTGGGCTATGTTTTAACCCGTTGGATTTTTGGCAGCGATCCTCTCGCCGGCTTAGGGGGGATTGGCGGCGTATTGATTGGCGCTTTGCTGGCAAGGCCCGTTGCCAGGCGCCTAACTCAAAAAGAACAGGAACTAAAAATCGTGGCAAGGGCTTGTGCTTAAAGAAAGGGAGGATTTCCGTGTCTTTAGTGGCTTCGGAAGTTACCAAAAGGTTTCGCAACGTTACGGCAGTTGATAATCTTAGTTTTACCGTTGCCGAAGGTTCTTTATTTGGTTTTTTAGGGCCGAACGGGGCCGGTAAGACTACCATGATGCGACTTATCCTCGGGATTATTCGTGCAGATCAGGGAAATGTGACCTGGAAGGGACGCCCTTTAAGGCAGGGAGGGCGGGGCCTATTTGGTTATCTTCCAGAAGAACGGGGTCTTTATCCCAAAATGAGGGTTGATGAACATCTTCAGTTTTTAGGGAGGCTGAACGGTTTGGATCGAATCAAAGCTGTTCAGGAAACCGAGCGCTGGTTAGAACGCTTTGATTTAGGTGAGCTGGGGGCCAAGAAAATAGAAGAGCTTTCCAAAGGAAACCAACAAAAGGTGCAGACCATTGGCACTATGCTGCATGACCCGGAATTATTGATTTTAGACGAGCCCTTTGCCGGTTTGGATCCGGTTAATACTGCCTTATTAAAAGGGGTTTTATTAGAGTATCACCGGGAAGGTAAAACAATCATATTCTCCAGCCACCGCATGGAACAAGTGGAAAAAATCTGTGAAGATATTGCTTTGATTAATAAAGGGAGATTGATTTTAAACGGCAATCTCAGCTTGATTAAGCGCTCCATGGGGCGGCAAATCCTGCGCTTGTCCCTGGAGGGCAATCAAGATTTCTGGGCGAAAATACCCGGATTAAGCCTTTTGGCTACGGGTCCGGAATACATGGAGTTTCGTTTGGATAATGATACAGATCCAAACCGGGTTTTAAAAGAAGCTATTGCTGCGGGCCGGGTAACCCGTTTTGAATTAGCCGAACCTTCTTTAGATCAAATCTTTGTGGAAAAGGTGGGTGCCGAAGCATGATTCCAATTCTAGTGAAGCGCGACTTTATGTCCCGGGTTAAAAGCACAGCTTATATTATCACGACAGTTTTGGGTGTATTAGTGTTTATCGGCCTTACTTTTGCTCCGCCTTTAATCCAATATTTGGAGAACACTTTATTTACAACAGGAAATCTTGAGCTATTAGTGTTAGAACAACAGGCAGAGCAAAGTTTTTTCCCTTACCTAGAAAAAGTAAGCGCTGAAGAAGAGGATTTATACTTGCAGGCCGCCTCCGGTAAGGATGAGCGGGAAGCCTTGCGCTATGTCTTAGACAAGGGGTTAACGGGGTTGCTGCTTGTGGATCCCCCTTTATACACTTTGGTGACAGATGACGGTTCTAATATGGTTATTAATTCCAAAATTGAAAATTTGTTAAACAGAGCCCTAACAAGGGCAAACGCTGAAAAATTGGGCCTTTCCCCTAACGATGTGAACAATTTGTTTCAGCGGGCAGATCTAAGAGTACGTGAATTAGGGGCAGAGACCGAAAGGGGCCACGAAGATCAAAATCAGTCCATGGTCCTCGCATATTTTTTATTGTTCATGATTTATATGGCTTTAATTTTGTATGGCAACATGGTTGCTTCAGGGGTTGCGGAAGAGAAAAGTTCCCGGATCATGGAAGTAATGATAGCCACTGTAAAACCCCTCGAGCTTATGCTGGGGAAAATAATCGGTGTAGGAGCCTTGGGCCTGCTTCAATTCAGCATTTGGATGGGTGTGGCCGCTTTAATGTCCGCCTTGGGTAAAACGGGGATCTTAGGCGGGATGCTGGGCGGAAGTGTTTCCTTGGGGTCTATTCCCCTCCAGAGCGTGCTTTGGTTCGGCCTGTTCTTCCTTTTGGGCTTTTTCTTTTATGCTTCTATTTTTGCCGCGGCGGGGGCCGTGGTCTCCCGGGTGGAAGAAGTTAGCCAAGTGGTAACCATCATTATGATGTTTATTATCGCGGGGTTTTTCGCTGCCTACATTTCTTTTCTCAATCCTAACAGTGCTTTTGCAGTGGCCTCTTCGCTGATTCCTTTTACGGCCCCGATGGTTATGTTTGCCCGGATCGTCCTATCTAATCCGCCGGCAACTCAAATCATTGCCTCGGTTCTTATTTTAACAGCCTCGGTTTTAGCCGGCGCTTGGATTTCTTCTAAGATCTACCACCTCGGAGTTTTGTTATATGGCAAAAGGCCCAGTTTGCTGCAGATTGCCCGCCTCTTGCGGGAACAAAACTAAGATGGAGGGTGTCTTATGCAATTCAGGCTTGTTGACGGCGCCCTAAAGTCTTTTTTCGCTTCGGCCTTTCCCCGGCCTTCGGAATTGAATCCGGCCGGGGAAACTGTTCTTGAGGGCGTCATTACTAAGGTGGCCTTTGATCGTTTCTTTTTGCGTTTGGAAAAAGGGGAAATCAGCCTGTCTTTAGAAGGCCTAAGCCCCGAACAGAGAGCACTGCTGCAGGAAGGACGGATTCTAGCGGTCAGCAGGGGGGATCCCGGTTCTATCCGGCTGAAAGAAACGCAGCCTGCGGTGCAGGGCGGAGATGCCGCAGTAACTTTGAGCCCGGGGCTTCAAGAGGTTTTGCAGGATCTGGGCATCCGGCCGGGACCTACGGTTAATCAAACCGCCGAAGGCCTTTTACAAAGCGGACTGCCTTTAAAGAAAGGCCTTATTCTTGATCTTCTACCCTGGGCGGAGCAAGACAGGCTAAGGGAGGCCTTACTATTGGTGCGCGCCGGCTTTCCCCTGACCTTGGAGCTAGTGCAGGCAGTAGAAAGGCTGCGGGAAGACGAACCCTTGCTTTCCGGGGAGCAACTATCTTTGGAGCTGCAAGAGCTGCTGAAAAACCCTGATTGGCAAACAAGGGGCAGACTGGCCAAGAGATTAAGCGGCGGCCCTGCCGCAGAAAGCTTGGCGTCTCTTTTTGTCCAAGAACGGGTCCTGGAATCCCTGCTCAATCAAGATGCTTTAAGCCCCCATTTTGTCTTTGCTTTGCCTTTCTTACTCGGTACAGATTTGCGTACCAGCTGGGTTTTTATTAAGAAAAAAGATAAAGAAAAAGGCCCGGAGGAGAAAAAAGGGGGAGATAGATTTAGGATAGAATTACAAATCCCCACGGCCTCTCTTGGGATGGTTAGGGCCCATCTGGGGATCGCAAAGAGGAAGGCGGAGCTTGTGTTCTACGTTGAAAGGGAACAAAGCCGGGCAGTGCTAGAGGCGGCGCTTACCACTTTAGGGCGCAGACTTCTTGAGTTAGGTTGGGTTCCTGAAGTCCTAAAAGTTAAATCCGTGCCTGAGGAAGGGTGGGCTGATAATGAAAAAAGCTGTGGCTTTACGCTACAATCATTTGAAAAATAAGGCACCTCAAGTTGTCGCTGCCGGGCAGGGTTTATTAGCTGCTCAAATTCTTAAAGTTGCTAAAGAAAGCCAAGTTCCTTTATATAAGCATAAAGATCTTGCTGAAGCCCTATTTGCGGTCCCCCTGGGGGCGGAAATACCTCCGGAGCTTTATGAATTAACGGCTCAAGTACTTGCCTTTGTCCTCAGTTTGGATCGGGAAGAAGTGCAGGCTGCTGAAAAAAAGGGACCCAGCAATGATTCAAAAATGTTATTCGAAGATTAAAATTATTTTTATAGCCCTCACTTTCTTGTAAATTATAATCCCCCGGGGGTAAAATCTCTTTTAAATAGCAGGGGGTTGAGAAGGATTTGTGAACAAAGAAGAGAAGCAATTTTGTTGGACGACAGAGTCGTTTTTTTCATTGTAGTTTCAAACCAGAAAGGAAGCTGAGAGAATGGCGAAGTATTTGATCTATCTAGGACCTTTAAGTGCGTTAATTGCCTTGGGCTTTGTAGTTCATTTTTGGCGCACCGTCATGAAATACGATGAAGGTCCCCGAGAAATGAAGGAGATTGCAAATGCAATCAGGATTGGGGCCAGGGCTTATTTAAGGCGTCAATACCGTACTGTGGCTCTCTTTTTTTTAGGAGCGTTTATCCTTTTACATCTTCTTGTCTTTGTGGGCAGAAGCGGGGCGTTAACTGAAGGCTATTTTAATATTTTTGTGCCTTGGGCTTTCCTTTCCGGGGCAGCGCTCTCGGCTTTTGCTGGTTTCCTGGGTATGACCATTGCTACCTATGCCAGTGCACGAACAACTAATGCTGCCAGAAGCAGTTTGAATACGGCATTAAGAATAGCGTTTACAGGCGGCTCCGTGATGGGTCTGGTGGTTGTGGGCTTAGGTCTTTTAGGACTTAGTTTTTGGTACTTTTTCCTTAATTGGTTTTACCTGCAACGCGGCTTAGAAGAAATCGTCCGGATTCAAACTATTACCAGCACTATGCTTAATTTCGGAATGGGTGCCAGTGCCATGGCGCTTTTTGCCCGTGTGGGCGGGGGTATCTTTACTAAAGCGGCCGATATTGGCGCAGACCTAGTTGGTAAAACAGAAGCGGGCATCCCAGAGGATGATCCTCGCAACCCTGCCGTTATTGCTGATAACGTCGGGGATAATGTAGGGGATGTGGCCGGATTGGGTGCAGACTTATACGAATCTTACGTTGGCGCCATTTTGGCCACTTGTGCCTTGGCGGTTTCCGCCGGCTTTGATTTTCTGGGGGTTGCTGCTCCATTCGCCCTTTCAGGCGTTGGGCTCTTGGCCTCCATCTTCGGGATGCAATTTGTGCAAACAGGAGAAGAGGCTGAACAAAAGGAACTCCTTGGCGCCCTGCGGCGCGGGGTCTTTGCTTCCGCAATTGTAATTGGCATTGTAAGTTTTCCGGTTATCATTGCCTTATTAGGCTGGTCTAACGTCGGCATGTATTTTTCCGTCCTATTCGGTCTTCTTTGCGGAATCGGGATTGGCTTAGTTACAGAACATTATACTTCGGTTGAATACCGGGCTACTAGAAGTGTGGCCGAGAGTACCAAGACAGGCCATGCCACTGTAATTATCCAAGGAATGGCTGTGGGAATGGAATCTTTAGCCCCCTTTACCTTTTTAGTGGTAGTAGCTATTATTGCAAGTTTTTATTCTGCCGGCGGAATGGCCAGTTTCAGCCGGGGCCTTTGCGGTATTGGTTTAGCAGCTGTGGGGATGCTGAGTACTTTGGGCATTACCTTAGCTACTGATGCTTATGGCCCCATCGCTGATAATGCCGGGGGTATTGCCGAGATGAGCGGCCAGCCCTCAATAGTCCGGGAAAGAACGGATGCTTTGGATTCTCTTGGCAACACTACTGCTGCTACGGGCAAAGGATTTTGTATCGGTTCTGCTGCTTTAGCTGCTTTGGCTTTAATCGCGGCTTATCGAGATCAGGTTATGTTGATTGCTAAAGACATTGCTGGCGGATATGACTTTACTGTACTTAACACCAATGTTTTAGCAGGTTTGTTTTTCGGCAGTATGCTTGCCTTTGTCTTTAGTTCTATAGCTATGGTGGCGGTGGGCCGGACAGCCCAGAAAATAGTAGAAGAAGTACGGCGGCAATTCAGAGAAATTAAAGGGATTTTGGAAGGAAAGGCCGAGCCGGATTATGCCCGCTGTGTAGATATCTGTACGCAGGCATCGCTGAAGGAAATGGTTTTGCCTTCGGTTATCGCTGTTCTCAGTCCCATTCTGGTTGGGTTGGTCTTTGGTGTGGAAGGCGTTGTCGGTTTGCTGACCGGTTGTTTAATTTCCGGTGTGGCTTTAGCCGTCTTTGCCGGTAATGCCGGCGGGGCCTGGGATAACGCTAAAAAATACATTGAGGACGGCAATTTAGGCGGAAAAGGTTCCGAAGCGCATATGGCAGCTGTTACTGGGGACACCGTAGGCGATCCTTTCAAAGATACTGTCGGTCCTTCCTTGAATATATTGATCAAGCTGATTTCCATGGTTTCAGTCGTTTTTGCTTCGTTTATTGTTAAATACCACTTGTTTTAGTCTGCTCCGGGCTTGAAGCAGGTACTTGACTTTAGCCTTTGGGCTCGGTATAATTGATCTTGTCGTGGCGGTGTAGCTCAGTTGGTCAGAGCATACGGTTCATACCCGTAGAGTCGCTGGTTCAAATCCAGCCGCCGCTACCAAGAT
>JAAYRS010000046.1 GCA_012518645.1 Bacillota bacterium | reverse complement strand
TGATTCGGAAAATAAACTTATTGCGGCCTATACGCATTACCCACCGGAGAACCGCGGCTTTAATACCTACGGTTTGGCTGTTTTTTTCGCTGCTCTGCCCGGGAAATGCCGTAATAAACACCAGCGGTTTCACCTAAAAGGGACTGGTGCGGGGCGGGGCTGATCGGATATAAGGATAACAGTCAGATTGGGGCAAACGGAAACCGAGAGGTCTTGATCTGCTCGGTTTTCTCCTTTCTGCTGTGTTATTTTGCTTCTATTGCATCGACGCCGTTTAACGCTTATTGCCCGCGTTTTGCAGCAAGGGCAAACCGGGGTGATCCAAACAATTATCGATTCTCCGCAACATTTATCTTGATTTAACTTGATATTACTTGCAAACAGCTGTAAAATGGTTGCAAAGGAGGATAGATATGACAGAAAAACTAATCACTGCTAAACAGTTATCACGCACATTGGGCCTTTCGGTGGAAACAATTTGGCGCTACACGCGGGAAAAGCGTATTCCTTACTTGGAAATAGGGCCGAGGCAGTATCGGTATCGTGAGGACGAGGTCATTCAAGCTCTGGCAGCGCGAACAGCCGTGCATGAGGATTCGCCATCCTACCAAACTGATCGGATGAGTGCGAAGGAGTTTGTACAACTGCCCGGTGAGGAGGGTTACACCTTGCAGCTCATTGATGGGTTCTTGCTGCGTGAACCAAGCCCTACTTATCAACATCAACGAGTATCCAGGCGTTTGCAGCAAATTCTTATCAACTATTTCGACGAGCAAGATCGCGGGGGGGAGGTATTTGATGCGCCCCTCGATGTGTACCTGGATGAGTGTACCATTGTTCAGCCGGACCTGTTCTACCTCCCCAGCTCAAGGCCTGCTAAAGCCAATCCAATTGATTCCTTGCCCGATTTGGTTGTGGAGATTATTTCGGCTTCTACAGCAAAAACTGATCGAATCTGCAAGTTAAATAGTTACCAGAAAGCCGGGATTAAGCACTATTGGCTCGTGGATCTAAAGAACCGCACCTTTGAATGTCTGGCGCTTAAAAACGAAAATTACACGGTCTTAGTTGGCCTTGCTGAAGGCATTTTACAGCACCCGGATTTTCCCGGTTTAGAAGTTGATCTAAACACCCTATTTGCCATGCCGGAAGTAGATTGAGGCTGGTGAATTGAAAAAGGGCGGGAGTGTATAGGGTTAGCAATCGAATTCAACGGTGATTAGATCGCCAACAAGGAAAGGAAATATTTTGGTGAACCAGCGTTTTTGTAACCTTTATCATTGCTGTTGCGGTGAACCCAGTTTAGGAGATTTTGGTTAAAGGCTTATACTGTCACAGACGCAGTTGTTTTGGCCGCAGTTCTCTTATGTACACTTTTGCTACGTAGGGGCCCAGCCAAAAGCACATAAATTTTGCTTGGGTTCGTGGTAAAGCCTGCTAGAAGAGCGCAGACTATGCCGTACTTTTTTGCAAAGACTGGGTATCGTGCTTTCGTTGGGAGTTAAAGACTCTTTTTAGCCTGCCGATAGATATAATAAGTAGCTTTATAGTAATTTAACGACATGGCAGCGGGCAAGTACATGGTGCGTCTTATTTCTTTTTTTATCCACGTATGTCTGGAGAAAGGTGAGCTAATTGGAACGACTAAGTAAAATTAAACACGGGATTTTAGATCTTGTTAGTAAAGGTGTTTATGGCGAGGCGGAAGAACTTTTAGCTCAATACGAAAAAGCAGTGCCGGATGATCCGGATGTATTCAATATACGCTCAGTTATCTATACGGATGCCGGCAATAATAGTAAGGCCCTAGCAGTACTAGAGAAAGGGCTAATTAAATACCCGGCCAACTTTGATATGCATTATAATCTGGCCTACTTACACGAATTGCAGGGGGAATACTTCCATGCCTTCGACAGATATATTACTGCCTCGGAAATCACCGCACAAAAGCACCACCATAAAGAAATCATGACGGCGTTGGAAAAGCTTCAAGCCACTATGAAAAAGCGGGTTGAAGCTGCTGAAAACGGCCACATGCCGGAAAATACCGTGCTTTCAGGCTGTGCAGCTACCAGGAACACAACTGTGGTGGACGTAGAAATAGAAAAATGCAGGGATAACTACGGTTTCGGCTATGGAGCAGATGGTTGGCATCCCTTTGTGGAGCAGATAAAAGAATTGTTCGCCTTTCCGGAAATAAAGTATGAAGGGGATTCCACTCTTTGGAAATATTTCTTTCTTTTTCGTCCCAAAAACTTACAGGAAGCTCTTATGGGAGACGTGGTTACGGATATTTCCCCGCTTAGCGATAGCTTCCTGGCACTACCGTGGGAAAGGTACTTTGGGCAAACAATAATGGAGAATAAAGATCAGCCTTATTTCTTTGGTCCCTATCCGGACAGCGAAGGAAAAGCCTTAGCTAAAAAATTGCTTAATCATTATAAATTGGTCAAAGAAAGTGGTTATCACCCTAACGCCTTTGATGACAGTTATATAAGGGGTTATTTATTAAAGACTGATCATGATTATCGATTTGTGGTCTGCCAAGGCCATCACCGCCTAGCCGCGCTTGCTGCTCTAGGTTATACTAAGATTCGGTGTAAAATGCTGGATGAAAAGGATTTTCCAAATTTAGTGCACATAAGATCTCTAACTAAGTGGCCTTCCGTTAAAAACAAGGTCTATTCTGCCGATACTGCTAAAGCTGTTTTTTATTCGTTTTTCAATAATAATGGTAGGGAGCGGGCGGTTGGTGCCAGCTTAGTGTGCAAAGATTTGAGTCCGGAAAAGCAAGCTGCTTTGGAGGGGCTCGGGATCAATCTCAAGGATCAGTTTAACATTAGAATGTTTAACGCTGGCTTACTAGATGATTTGGACGAAGAATTTGCCAATGAGGTAGACATTTACTGGCAGAAGCATTACGAGCGGAAGGTTGATCCAGGGTATTACCTGGCTTTTAAAAACCTAACGGGTAAAAAGGAACCCAGGTTGATTCCTCACCGAATTATGAGGGGGGAAATTATCCCTATTCTAAATCACCGGGAAATGGGGAGAACTGCTTATACTGATAAAAACCTCTATGATAAGTTGGTACCTACGCCAAATTCGGTTCAAAATGTTTTGAAGAGGGTCCGCGGCAAGTACTTTGACTCCTCCAACAATTTCCTGGCCAGCCAAGAGGCTTACGAAGTAATTGTAAATTCGGAAACAGACCTGATCATTAAACCAAGTACCACAGATAATGGGATTGGAGTCAGCCGGTTAAATGTTGAGAGAGGGCATATTTATTTAAAAAATAAAATAATTAGAATGCCTGAAATCGAAAAAGAATGGGGCGACGATTTTATTGTTCAAAAACGGATTGAACAACACCCAGTTATGGCCAAACCCCACCCTGAGTCTGTTAATACTTTGAGGATGGTTACCTTGAGATGGAACGGGGAAATAAGAAATCTTTTAACGTACGTCCGTATTGGTACCGATGGTAGGCCCCAAGACAACGTGAAAGGTTTAGCCTGCGGTATTAAAGATAACGGTGAGTTTTTTAATTATGCTTCTGATCGCAAATTCAAAAGGTATGATCGCCATCCCACAAGCGGTTACGATTTCAACCAATATGCTCGCGTACCAAATTACGAATGTTTCAAGAAATTTGTTCGCGATCTGCATAAGGAAGTGCTACATCATGATTATATTTGTTGGGATATTGTAGTAGGTATTGACGAACAACCTATTTTCCTTGAACTGAACTTTTGGGGAACCATTTGGCTCTATCAATTAAGGTGTGAGGTACCTTTCTTCGGCGATGTGACCGAAGCGCTACTGGCTTATGTTAAAGCTCAAAGGGATCAAATTACAAAGGGGGTTGGTAGAGCCGGAAGTTGACGTTCAGCCCATCCGTTTCACTGCAAAAAAGTCATTTACCGCGAAGGGGTGGGATTCTTGGATTCAAATCAAAAAGATGTTATAAACAGAATATTTGTTTTGCTTAAAACTGGACGTGAAGCAGTGGAGTACATAATAACTCTAAATGAGCAATCGCCAAATGCCTCTTTTCCCTTGGCACTGGATACCTTAGAAATGCTATCAAGTGTGCAAAACGCTTTAGACAGCCTATCCGGGTGTGCTTGGCGGGACGAGGCACTTGAAGCTTTGCAGACGGTGGTTCCACTATTTTCGGACTTAACGGATGCTTACGAAGAGGAAAACGAAGAAAAGTATTATTGCAAACT
>JAAYRS010000045.1 GCA_012518645.1 Bacillota bacterium | reverse complement strand
AGGGCGGGAGTGTATAGGGTTAGCAATCGAATTCAACGGTGATTAGATCGCCAACAAGGAAAGGAAATATTTTGGTGAACCAGCGCTGCAAACAAAAACCTTGTGCACAGCGGGGGCGGCCGGCGGCCCTGCAGACCCCAAACGGAGAAACCCGAAAGAGGCGGCTCGTCCGTAAAGTATTCCACTTGACCAGGTAATGCAGGTTAACGTCAAGACCTGGAATCTCATAAGGGCTTTTTGCCCGATTAAGGGGCCGGGCTAACTGTTTAGAAAAAACTTTGCACAGCAAGGCGGATAGTGTGCTGGACTCGCCAAGCAAGGTTTTCATCGTGAAATTACGGCACTTATTATTTTCCGGTTGGGAAAAGGTAACCCGGCCAATGTTTCTGCTTTAGTAAAAGCCATGCATCAAGTGTTTTCGTTCTTGGGGCCAAAGTGATCTAAAATTTGGCCGGTTAGTACATTAACGTTGTTAAGAAGAATGCTGATATCTTCTTTGGATGCGTCCTTAACGTGGATTCCGGATATTCCCACAACCCTCTGCTCAGTAAGAATTGCCAGTTTTTCTGTTATGGGTTTCAATGCTACATCATCCTTATGGCCTACAAAGGGAAGCGTGCTTGTAGTGCAGCTGATGGACCCATCCCCACTTAAACTTTTCCTCGGTATACTAATGACAACCGCCCCTATATGCGGTTTTTCCCCTCCCAGCAAATGTAGGATAATGCCTTCTTTTGTCGGGAAAACCCGCGCTTCCACTCCGTGTTTTCCTATTCCTGCTGTAATCTTATACATATAAGATCCCCCTGGTTACAAAGATATACTTGAGTATGTGGTAACTATACAGTTTATAATAGATTAACATACAAAAAAGAATCAGATCGGGGGGGCTTGCCCCATTGTCGCCATTCTCTATACTATTATACCATATTCCACAAAAATAGCAAATATAAACACAAATGGATTGATCAAGGGGCGCCGATCTCAGCAGGACTTTGTTTAAGGAGGTGATATTTGTGGAAGGCTATTTAACCATCGGTGAAATGGCCGAATTACATGGGATCTCTCGCCAAACTTTACTTTACTACGACAAAATCGATTTGTTTAAACCCGAGTACGTAGGTGAAAACGGGTATAGGTACTACAGCCCCTATCAAATTCCTTTTTTAAGGGAAATTTGTTTTTTAAAAGAAGTGGGTATTAGATTAGAAGATATTCGAAATCATGTCCAAAAAAGAGATCTGACTAATGCCATTTCTCTTTTGCGGGAACACAAAGCATTTGTTGATCGGGAAATAAATAAACTTATCAAGACCCGCCAATACATACAGCAAAGACTGGATATCTATACGGATGTTGTTCACTCTAAAAGTGAGGTCAACAAGCCGACCATTAAATATTTCCCTGAACGCAAGGTTTTATTTTTCCCTTTCGACAAGCCCATTTCTAAACAGCAATTACATTTGGGTGTTATGAAAAGCTGGGAGCTTCTCTTTAACCACGGAATGCTCCCCGCTAAGGGTTGGGGGACAATTATCCCCTCGGATAACCTTAGTACGGATCGACTTTTTTCCGGCGCCGGTGTTTTTGTAAATATTCCGCTTAAAAACGTCTGCAAGGACCGGACAATTGTGTTGCCCGAGGGTTATTACGCCTGTATGTATAAATACGGAATGCCCTACGATGAGGAACATCTTTACAGGCTGGTCCGGTGGATTGAAACCCTTGGATACAAAATTGTTGGCGATGTTGTCGACGAATGCTTGCTGGATACCACGTTTTACCAAAGCAATAGTGATGTGGATTTCTGCTATCTGCAAATCCCTGTTGAAAAAAGCTAGAAATAAAAAAAGGCTGTGGTTATGCACCACGGCTTTTTTGTGCAAATATTTTATCAAAAATCCCTTGACTATATAGCTGCAATATACACTAACGTTGACCTTGGAGCGGTTTGAGGGCAGGAGAAGTAATAAAGGACTTTCTACTAAACCGCGTTTAACAACTTCAAACCTATTCAAGGAGGGAATTGAAATGACGGAAAAAGTGAGAGATTTACGAACAGCGTTAAAAGTCCTTAAAGCTAAGGGCGAGTTATTGGAGACAGACAAGGAGGTTGATCCCCATGCGGAGTTAGCAGGGGTGTACCGCTATGTGGGAGCGGCAGGCACAGTAATGCGCCCCACCAAAATTGGTCCGGCAATGCTCTTCAACAAGGTTAAGGGCCATGAAGATGCTCGAGTTGTCATCGGTGTTGTAGGAAGCAGGAAAAGAGTAAGTTTAATGCTGGATGTGCCGGAAGAGCGCTTGGGTTTTGCCCTTAATGAGGCAGTGCAAAACCCAATTGAACCTAGAATTATCCCTAACGAAGGGGCCTTATGTCAGGAAGTGAAATATTTTGCAGATGAGCCGGGTTTTGATATCCGGAAACTGATCCCCGCACCCACTAACACTCCGGAAGATGCCGGTCCCTATATTACAATGGGAATGTGCTACGCTTCCGATCCGGAAACAGGCGAATCGGATATTACCATTCACCGGCTTTGCCTGCAGAGTAAAGATGAAATTTCCATGTATTTCGTGCCCGGCGCCCGCCACCTAGGAGTTTTTCGGGAAAAAGCAGAAAAAGCCGGGAAACCCCTGCCTATTTCCATCAGTATCGGAGTAGATCCGGCAATTTCTATCGCTTCTTGTTTCGAACCACCAACAACCCCTTTGGGCTTCAACGAACTAACAATTGCCGGGGGCCTTAGAAATGAGGCGGTAGAACTCACCAAATGCCTGACTATAGACGAAAATTGCATTGCCAACGCAGAATACGTCATTGAAGGTTTCCTAATGCCAGACCAAAGGGTCAGGGAAGACCAGAACACAGGCACCGGAAAGGCTATGCCCGAATTCCCGGGTTACACAGGGCCCGCCAATCCGGAACTACCGGTAATTAAGGTTACGGCTGTGACCCATCGGAAAAACCCCATCATGCAAACATGTATCGGGCCAAGCGAAGAACACGTGAACATGGCCGGAATTCCCACCGAGGCCAGTATTATCCAGATGGTAGAAAAGGCAATGCCGGGCAGACTGCTCAATGTGTATGCCCATTCCTCAGGCGGTGGCAAATATATGGCTGTTCTTCAGTTTAAAAAATCACAACCCAGTGACGAAGGAAGGCAAATCCAAGCAGCAATTTTAGCTTTTTCCGCTTTTTCCGAACTAAAGCATGTTTTTTTGGTGGATGAAGATGTGGATCCCTTTGATAGCAACGACGTTCTTTGGGCCATGACAACAAGGTTCCAGGGTGATGTGGATACAACTTTCATCCCCGGTGTACGCTGCCATCCTTTGGATCCCTCTCAGCATCCTAAATACAACCCCGCTTTAAGGGATAGAGGTATTTCCTGCAAGACTATTTTTGATTGCACAATACCTTATGATCTTAAAGAATCAGGCCATTTTGCCAGGGCGCAATTCATGGAATTGGATCCAAGCCCATTTATGAAAAAGTAAAAAGACTTAGGGAGTGAGATCATGCCTATAGGAGTAATAGTAAATAGTGCGGCAGTATTGTTGGGTGGTTTACTTGGCGCGGTGCTGGGAACCCGTATCCCGGAGAGACTTCGGCAAGCCCTGCCCTTAACCTTCGGGGCGGCTTCGATGGCCATGGGTGTAAACTATATTGTCCAGATGAAATTCCTGCCCGCTGTGGTTTTATCCCTTATTATCGGGGCGGGGGCAGGTGAACTGATAAAATTCGAAAAGGGAATAGAATGGGCTGCCGGCAAGATGCGGGGACCAGTAGAACGTCTATTTGGCGGCGAAGCCTCTAGTGAAAACCAGGCAGAGTTTATGGCCCAGTTTGTGGGGATTTTGGTCCTTTTCTGTGCTAGTGGGACCGGTATTTTCGGTGCTTTGAATTCCGGAATGACGGGTGATCATACAGTCTTGTTAGCGAAGTCGATTTTAGATTTTTTCACCGCAGCAATTTTTGCAACTTCCCTTGGTTACCTGGTAGCGACAATTTGTATCCCTCAATTTGTTATCCTGCTGGGGCTCTTTTTGTCTGCATCGCTGATTTTACCCTTGGCAACGACGGCGATGATCGCGGACTTTACTGCACTTGGCGGAATGATTATGTTAGCAACAGGATTAAGAATAAGTGGGATTAAGTCCTTTCCTATCGCTAACATGCTGCCCTCACTACTAATTGTGATGCCCATATCACACCTTTGGGCCACTTTTATTGCTTAGGAGGTCGAGTCTGTGGCCAAAAAGAGACTAGTAGTAGGCATCAGTGGAGCCAGCGGGGCAATTGTAGGCATTGAATTGTTGGCAACCCTCAAGGCGCACAGGGATTGGGAAACACACTTAGTAATTACAGGCGGCGGAGAAATAACAATCTCTCAGGAGGCCGAGTACGATCTGGAGGCGGTTCAAGCTTTAGCGGATGTAGTACATCCCATCGATAACATTGGCGCTACTATAGCCAGCGGGAGTTTTGAAACGGAAGGAATGGTGGTGGTCCCCTGCAGCATGAAAACAGTAGCGGGGATCGCCGGAGGATATTCTGATAACTTACTTTTAAGGGCCGCGGACGTAACGATTAAAGAACAAAGAAAACTGGTCCTGGTAGCGAGGGAGTCGCCGCTAAGTACCATCCATTTAAGAAATATGCTGCTTCTTGCTGAACAAGGTGTCGTAATTCTACCCCCGATGTTAACCTATTACAATCTTCCCTCTGTCATCGAGGATTTGAATTATCATATCATAGGTAAAATACTGGATCAATTTGGAATTCCCCTGAAAGAATTTAGACGGTGGGAAGGTTTGGAACAAACCCGGTTATCTTTCTAATACAGTGTAGTTGCAAGGCGAAGGGTCCGCCCTTCGCCTTGCCCTT
>JAAYRS010000044.1 GCA_012518645.1 Bacillota bacterium | reverse complement strand
TTGCAAAAGCCAACCCCGGGACAACCCCCGGGCTGTGGACAACCCACTCGGGCTGTACTTTCCAGTTATAGCGGTTTTCCATCCAAGCGGTAACCGCTTTCAAGTAACCGGCCGGCCTACTTTCAAGCGGTTACCGCTTGGATGGAAAACCGCTATAACTGGAAAGTACAGCCCGAGTGGGTTGTCCACAGCCCGGGGGTTGTCCCGGGGTTGGCTTTTGCAATTAACGCCCTTACGGATCCCGGGGATAAAGTAGTAATCCAACCGCCGGTTTATCCCCCTTTTTACGCTGTAATCGAAGAAAACGGCAGAACAGTGGCTGAAAGCCCCTTGGTTGAAGCTAACAACAAGTTTACCATGGACTTTGAGTCCTTGGAAAGCCACTTTTCTTCCGGGGTAAAGTACATGATCCTCTGCAGCCCCCATAACCCCGTGGGACGGGTTTGGGACAAAGAAGAACTGCAGCACTTGGCCCGCTTAGCCGTTCAATACGAGATTATCATTTTTAGCGATGAAATTTGGTCTGATTTGGTCTTTTCCGGGCATCGGCATATCCCTTTAGCATCAATCTCACCGCAAATAGCTGATCGGACTTTGACTTTTATGGCGCCCAGCAAGACCTTTAACCTGGCCGGCTTCTACCTTTCTAATATTGTCATTCCCAATCATGAACTGCGGGAGCAATTCTGTGCCCAAATCAAACGGCTGGGCTTGACTCATCTTAATGTTTTCGGCCTGGTCGCAGGGGAAGCTGCCTACCGGCATGGAGAAATGTGGTTAAAACAATTGCTCGCTTACTTAGAGAAAAATGCCCGTTACGTAGCCCGCAAGATGAGTAAAATTACATCGAAAATCAAAGTTGTTGAACCGGAAGGGACCTTCGTCCTCTGGTTAGATTGCCGCCAATTGGGGATACCTTCCCAAGAGTTAAACAACTTTTTCGTCTCTGAAGCGGGAATAGCTTTTAATGACGGCGTTATTTTCGGCGCAGCAGGCCAAGGCTTCCAGCGCATGAATATCGGCTGCCCCCGGGCCTTAATTGATCAAGCTTTGGAGCGCATAGCCGCCGCTTTAAAAAGCCTCTAAAACCGAAAAACAAAGCCCCCGCCCAGCGCCGCAAGGGATGGACGGGGGCTTTGTTTAGGCTTAAAACTAGAACTTAAAACTTAGCCCCAGCCTGGCTTGGGACGGAATAGGACCGAATTCTTGGTCCTCTTTTCCGTAGACTCCCAACAATCCGGCCTCCACTGTAATGGAGTGCGGGAAGCGGTGGGTATAGACGGGCATAATTAATCCGCTTTGATCTTTTAAGCCGTGGATAATTACCATTTCCAAACTGTCGTCCGGCGTTAGATCATAGCCCAAACGGCCGTATAAGTAGTGAGCGGGTTCGATTTTTTCACCGTAAGGTGCAAACAAGGAGCCCTGCCCCCGATAAATATATTGGGCTTGGACTAATAACCCTTGACCAAGATCAAAGGTGTAATCGCCGCCAAATACCGCTTGAACATATTTTTTGTTCACTGCTAATACCGATTCCAAAGGGTTCTCCGATTCCTCAAAGGCCTCAGGCCCCCCATAAGCGGCTTCGGCCCAAACACCCGCATCTCCGATTGTCCCCGCGGCAGCAAGGCCAAAGAAATTCTGACGGCGGTATTTTCCGACAATCTTGATTGGAAGGGGCGCAGCCGCCGGATCAAATTTAACCTCCAGGCCCGGGAGGGGTTCAAACCCAGAAAAGAAGGAGGCCTGAAGGTCCCAACCGGCAAGATTTGTTTCCCCGCGCAGGGCCAATTCGCTGTTTTTCCCCAACCCGCTTGGTTTTTTAACCTCATCTACGGCTGCCAAAAGCAAAGGTGCTTGAGGATCGCTTTTAATCATCATTTCCCTCATTATATCATCAATTTTTTGAGGCTTAAAGAAAGGCACCACAACAGCGGTAATCGACCAATCCGGGCGGTAATAAGTGGCCTGCCCGGCCCATAGAGGTTCGCTTCCCAAACCGCCGGAAGTCAAAGCAGAACTATCCAATCTTGCGAAATAGCTGGTAGGGTTGAAACCATCTGCAGTGCCCCAACTGATGACTTGGCGGCCCAGGATATAGTCAACATCATCCAGATACCCGCTAATCCAGAGCTGATCCGCGGCGAGATCTCCTTTTTCCCTTTTCCAGTCCCAAAACCCTTTAGCAGAAAAGTGGACCTTTCCCCCGGAATCCAAGTGATCTTCCAGCACTAAGCTAAATCCTGTGGGAATAGAAGCCTGTAGGAGGTCTTCTTCATCTTGATCCCATTCATAAACCAGATCTGCATTCAATTCACCACCGATGTAAGCGGCCCAGCCTGTCAAAGGAAGGGCAATCAGCAGTACAAAAACCATGGCCCAAACTCGAAATTGCCTTTTCATGATTCTTTTCCACCTTTCCTAACTAAATTTAACGGCGTAAATAGCGCACCGTGAATACTTCATCATCAACATCATCTTCGGTGATTTTGGTAATCTCCAAAATTGTGCGCGTCCCTTTCAGGTTATCGGCCATAACTACATTATGGGGAATCAATTCTTCTTCAACCCGCCTGAAATCTCTTAAAGTCAGCGTCTTCTTTAGGGTATCGGCCGGATCCCAAAAATCAACCTGTAAAGGGACCATCTCATCTTTCCAAACCCACATTTGGATCTTTGCGTAGAGCACATCTTCACTTCGGGCTTCTAGATCCAAAACGTAGCAGCTGAGCCCCTCCAGCTCTTCATCTGGTAAACGCTGAGCGCTATACTCATCCTCATAGGCTAGGTTCCCCCCTATTTCCTCATAAGTGAAGTCAGTACCCATAAAGGAATCTTCGGTCATATGGGCTGCAATCCGGCGTTCTCGACCCAGAGCAGGCATATATAACCACATCTGATCCTCCCGGCCTTTTTCTGTCAAGGAAAGAAATTTGGTTCCCCGCACATCGGCCGGGGCCAAATATTCTAGAAACTGCTTTTCCCCGTCATCACCGGATTTCCGAAAGACACGGATTGAATATTTTCTTTGGACCCCTTTCACATTTTCAGTAATCAAAGTTAATTCCGCGGTGCCGGAGGCACTGAGGATATTACTAAATTCCAGATCGTCTAAGATTTCTTGCCCACTTAGCTCCCGGGCATAAGTCGGGGTAAGAGCGGCCCCCGCCAAAAACAAGCCCAGCACTAAAATTAACGTTTTTCTCATCGCTTTTACTCCTTCCTGAATTTAGGTTCTAAAAAATTATGCAGTAAAAGGGGAATAACCAACAAAGCTGCTAAAGAGCTGATGACCATAGTTGCCGAAATTAGAACGCCAAAAATGGAGATGGCCTTAAAATGCGAAAACACCAGGACTAAAAACCCCGTAATTAAGGCAACGGCGTTAAAAAAGATGCCCCGCCCTGCGGAACGGCCTGTGTTTTCTAAAGCAGCCGCCTTGTTCCCATGTTTTGATAATTCTAAGCGATAACGGCTGAGGTAATGAACGGCATAGTCCACCCCGATCCCAATAGCCAAACTGGCGATGATACTAGTAACCGCATCCAAAGGAATCCCGGCATAACCCATAATGCCGAAATTGATCACCACCGTAAATACTAAGGGGGTGAGGCTGAGTAATCCTAAACTTACGGAACGCATCAAGGCCGAGACTATAAAGCCCACCGCTAAGACCGAAGTCAGCAAACTGGAAATTTGAGTTTGAACATAGCGGGACATTAAGCGCATCATTACTTTAGGGGCCCCGATTAAGCTGACCTCCAGCTCCGAATTACCATAGTGATCATCCAAATAGGTTTCTACTTCGGTAATCACCGCGGAGAGCATATGGGCATCCAATGTCTTCATTTGAGCCGTAATCAAAGCCCGGCTGTAATCGTAGCTGACCAGGGAATCCAGGCCGGACCCCCCCTGCATGCTGAAAAGGAGCAGCTGCTGGGCAACGCCTTCCCGAGTTTCGGGAATCTCGTAAAAGCTGGGATCCCCATCCCAAAGTGCTTGGTTTAGCTCCCGCACCACATCTGCAACAGAAACCGCGTTGTTGATGGTGTCAAAAGAATTCAGGTAATTTTGGATGGAGACAATTTCCCGCAAGACCGCGGGCTCTTTAATCCCGTCTTCTTCACCGCTATCCACCACCACGGAAATCTGCATGCTGCCCCCAAATACTTCTTCGATCACGCTGGCGCCCTTCTTCACCGGGCTGGAATCACCAAAATAATTAATAATATTGCTTTCCAAGGTAAGCCGGAAGGCGCCGGCTCCCAAAACCAGAAAGAAAATAAGAATGGCTGCAATTACCCGCCGCGGATTAAAAATAGTCCATCGGGTTAGGGTGGAAAGTAATTTATCGAGCAAGCCCCGGCGTTCTTCCGCCTCTGCTTTTTTGTGAGGCGGTTTCACTAAAATTAAAATTGCCGGAATTAAAGTCAAGGATAATCCCATGGCAATTAAAACGCCTAGACCGGTTAGTACGCCAAACTCCCGGATCGGATGGACAAAGGCAGTAATTAGAGAACCGAACCCTGCTGCCGTTGTTAAGGCCGCCATCACAACCGGAGAGGTTATAACCGCAAAAGTTTCCTCTAGTGCCTCCCGTTTGGGCAGCCCCCGCTCTAGACTTTCTTGGTACTTATTTAAAATATGAATGCTGGAGGCGATGCCTAAGGTCACCAAAATTACCGGCATAACCATGGATATTATGGAAACAGGGATATCCCAGAGGGCCATTAGGCCTACGGTCCAAACCAGGCTGGCCCCCACGGCGGCCAAGGGGATTAAAATTCCTAAAAAGGACCTAAAAGTAAAGTATAAAACGCCGGCGATAATTACCACTACAAAAGGAATTAGATTCCGCAGATCTTCTTTCATAGCTTTTTCCGTGTAGTGAAGAACGTAAGAGTCGCCTACAATATAGATTTCTTCGGGGCCTGTTTGTTTTTCCACCAGGCTCTCAATTGAATTTAAAACCCTGCTGCGGCTATGACCAGTGTTTTCCAAATCCACCAGTAAGGCTGCCCCCCTGCCGTCTGCTGTAACTAAACGTCCCACGTAAGGGCTTCGCAAAATCTCGTCCCGGAATTCCTCAATTTCTTGGTTCGATTGGGGTATGTTAGCTGTCACCGGCCTGATTTCAATACCTAGAAATCCGCTTTCCACCAGCTGGGCGTTAAAGGGATTTTGAACCTCCTTAATTCCCGGCAGCAGCTCCAATTCTTCAGTCAAATCCGCAATTTTACTTAAAGTATCGGGATTAAAAATATTATCAGTCCGCAAGGCAATCAAAAATAATTCTTGGGAACCGAAATCATCAGCGATGGTCTCCAATTCGGCTAAAACCGGATCATCGCTGGGAATCATCGCTTCGATGCTGGCATCAAAGGTTAAACGAGGAAGCAGAATCGCCGCTGAAATCGTAACAGCGATGACAGCACTAATAAACACCCAGGGGCGATCTAAAACCAATTTTATCCATCTTTGCATTCAATTCACCTCTTTATCATCTAAAAACAACTGTCAATGCTCCTAAGGAATTAGGGATCGCCTTGTTTTCGGGCTCCAATAGGGCTTGAACCCCGATCCCGAACAGGGCGCCAAAAAACATACTGGCGAGAGTTGCGGACGTGTAATCATAGTCCAGACGCCGCAGCAGTTCTTCGGTGAAAACCTCTTTAGTGATCTGGTCCATAATCCCGGCAAAAACATCCCGGACCCGCTGGCGGAAGGGCTCCGACCACAGTGCTAAACCCGCTAAATCGTACAATACCCGAAATAGTTCAGGATCCTCTCTTAAGACTTTTTGGTAAAGGAGAATAAACTGTTCCCCTTTTTCTTCCGGTGTCATGGTAGGTTTGAGATATCCTTGCATATAGTGATGGTAGTTTTGGGCTACCCGGGCTACCACCGCCAGCAACAAACCTTCCTTATTCTGATAGTGATAACTTATTTGACTGACGGCAACACCGGCCTCAGCTGCAATTTGCCTTAATGATGTCTGGGCATAGCCGTCTTTAGCCAAACAACGATAAGCGGCATCTAGTATTTTTTCCTGCTGTGTGACTGCTAACATTTGCACACCACCCTTCAATCGGACGACCGTTCGAAAGCAATTAATATTATTATACCCTATTTCCACCTTAAATGTAACCCCGGAGAATAATTTTACCAAAAAAAGAGGGAAGCCCAAAGAATTACAGAAGAATATTTCCTAATGGGGTGAAGCTCTTGTTCAGCTATTTTATCGGAATTAGAATAGAGGAATCTTTGGAAGAGAAATGTGAAAAGTGGCGGCGAGCTTTCCAAGCACCAAGCACTGTTGCCCATATTACCTTGATTCCCCCTTTTATCTGGGAGAAAGATTTGCACGCCTTAATAACCCTTTTAACTAACACTGCAGAAAGTGTTAATCCTTTCTTTATCAGGGGAAAAGGAATCGGCAACTTCGGCAAGCGTACGTTGTTTGTAAATGTGGAGCTTGATCCAAATTTAGATGCCCTCCAAGCCGGGTTGGCGGCGTCCTTGTCAGCGGAAGGAATCCCCAGTGAAAGGCGGCGCTACAAACCTCACATTACTCTGGCCACACGCCTGGACCGGCGGCGTTTCTCAGCTTACAAGGAAAAATTAAGCACTTTCCACCCGGAATATTGTTTCCAATGCTCTAAAATTAGCTTGTTTCAATTTAAGGGACATAAGTGGCAGGAACTCGAGCAAATCCTCCTAGGCGGCGCTTAAGATTCCGGGTTACCGGCTTAATCAATCAGTTGAAAGGAGACTATTTGATGAGAACCAGTAAAAAGATTTCCGATCAAGTTACTTGGGTGGGTAAGGTAGACTGGGAGCTAGAACAGTTTCACGGCAACGAATATTCCGTACGCAGGGGATCTTCCTACAATTCCTATTTGGTCAGGGATAAGAAAATAGCTTTAATCGACACTGTTTGGCAGCCCTTCGACTCGGAGTTTATAGCCAACCTCAAAGACGAGATCGACCTTCAGGACATCGACTATATAATTGCCAACCACGGTGAGATCGACCACAGCGGGGCCTTGCCGGAATTGATGAGGGAAATCCCCGATACCCCCATTTATTGTACCAACAACGGAAAAAAAGTGCTCCAAGGCCACTTCCACAAAGACTGGAATTTCGTTACGGTAAAAACCGGCGACACTTTGGATCTGGGGGAATCTCAATTGGTTTTCATCGAGGCTCCTATGCTCCACTGGCCCGATTCCATGTTCACTTATTTTACCGGAGAAAGCATCCTTTTCAGCAACGACGCCTTCGGCCAGCACTATGCTACAGAATCTCTATTTAACGATAGTGTCGATCAATGTGAGTTAATGGAAGAAGCCCTAAAATACTATGCCAACATTTTAACACCGTTTAGTGCCTTGGTATCTAGAAAGATTAAAGAGGTCCTCGCTTTGGAACTGCCGGTAAATCTTATTTGTACCAGTCACGGTGTAATCTGGAAGGAGAATCCGCTCCAAATTGTACAGCAATACCTAAAATGGGCAGATAATTATCAAGAGAACCAAATCACCATCGTTTACGACACCATGTGGAATGCCACTAGGCGTATGGCGGAAGCTATTGCCGACGGTATTCTCAAAGAAGACCCCACACTCACCGTAAAGCTGCTAAACGCCGCAGAAAGAGATAAAAACGATATTATCACCGAGATATTTAAATCCAAAGCCATCCTGGCCGGTTCATCCACCATTAATAACCGTTATCTTTCTGCAATGGCAGCACTTTTAGAGTTGGTCAAAGGGATGAAATTCAAGAACAAAAAGGCCGCGGCCTTTGGCAGTTACGGTTGGAGCGGAGAGGCGGTTAAACTTATGACCGCCGATCTCGAGGAAGCAGGTTTTCAAATTGTCAATGATGGCTGCCGGACCCTCTGGGTCCCCGATCAGGAGGGGCTGCAAAGCTGTCACCAATTTGGACGCGAATTTACCCAAGCCCTTTAAAAGAACCGTTACCATTACCCCCAAGCAGCGCTTGCAGCGTTACTTGGGGGTTTCTTTTCAAAAAAACAATAAAAGGAAACCTTTTCCTAATCTAGAATAAAGCTAAGGAGGAACAATGGGAGGGATTGATAATGCCTCAAGAAATAGTCCTTATTATCCTGGTGGCCTTACTCTTATTTTTTCCTCAACAAGCAAACTGTTCGTCTGTCCTACCTGCTGCGGAAGCCTTCACCTCGCGGTCTGTGGACACCGCCGATAGAAATATTACGCCCAAACGAATGGTAAAACCGCTTTCCCTTAGAAAAATCGCCCTAACCTTTGACGATGGGCCGGACAGGATCAACACACCCAAGATTTTGGATATCTTAGAAACGGAAAACGCGGCTGCAACGTTTTTTGTAGTTGGCGAGAAGGTAGAACGCTATCCCGAAGTTATTGAACGTATCTTTCAGGCCGGGCACTTAATTGCCAACCACTCCCGAACCCACGCCGACTTAAGCGGGCTTTTCAATGAAGAAATCATTGAGCTTGAATTGGATCCCACTTCAAAAGCGGTGGAAAAAATTACAGGATACTACCCAAAAATTATGCGGCCCCCTTACGGATCACTGCGCCCGGATTCTGTCCGCTTTTTAGAAGAAGCGGGATGGCAGATCGTACGTTGGTCCTTAGATACATTTGATTGGGACAAAGAGCGTAACCAGCCCGAGGAAATTACGGAAAGGATAGCGTTACAGCACCATCCTAACGCCATTATTCTTATGCACTGTAACGGATGGGAAACGGTTGAGGCCCTCCCGGCAATAATTAACACTTTAAGGGCCGCCGGTTACGATTTTGTTACTGTTTCTCAGCTGCTTGGCTTAGAATCCGAAGGGCAACCCCCTAAACATTGAGCCAAAAACACTATTTGGACCAGGAATTACCCCTCTTTTCGGGAATATAGGGAACTAATTCCAAGCCAAGACAGTTCTAACTCCTGCAGCGTAATGAAAATTTCACTTAAACAAAGAAAAAGGCAAACATTCCGAAAGGGGTTAGGCGCAAAACCGCGGGTCCAAGGCTGCCTTACAGCTACGACAGCCGGGTTGCTCTTGAGGAGACAATTATGTTTATAAAGCCTTTTTCTAATTAAAAAGGCTTTTTGTTTTTTTACCTTTGGTAACAAAAACAATTAATTCTTGTTTTAATTTAACCGCGGTTGAAACTAAGCCGATAATAAGTTTAGGGAGGCCAAGCATTGAAGCAGGGAAAGGACAAATTAGCTAAGAGAGGAGATAAATAATGAAGGATCAAACCGGAACAGAAACAAAAGATCTTCAACTCGTCATCTTTACCGTGGGAGGCAACGAATTCGCCATACATATTTCCTTGGTGCGGGAAATTATCCACATTTCGAAGTTAGTTGTCTTACCAAACATGCCTCTATCCATGGTAGGCATTATTAACGTGCGCGGCACAGTACTGCCTGTCGTTGATTTGGGCCGCCATTTCGCTTTGGACTTGGATACCGATAAGGACTATAAAACCAGAAAAGTCCTTCTGGTGGAAATGGAAGATTCCATGGTCGGTTATCTAGTCGACAATGTTTCCGAGGTTTTACGGATACCGGGAAATTCATTGGAAGAATCCAGCAAAATCAGCGGCTTAGATTCCGGTTTTATCGATGCCATCTGCAATTTGGAAGGGCGCTTAATTCCCATAATTGACGCCAACAAACTTTTGACAGTCCAAGAAACCGAACAATATGAAACCCTGGCAGAGGAGGAAGTTTGATGTTTCGAAACATGAAATTATCATCTAAACTAACACTGGGATTTGGCATAGTATTAGTGATTAGTGCAGCCGTAATCTTAGTCGGCACCACCTATATGAATCAAATTGCTGCTGCAACCAAGGGCATGTTTGATCATCCCTACACGGTACACACCGAAATTCTCAGGGTACAGCGCAACATAATTGATATGGATCGGGAGTTGGGCTACATCCTAATGGAAACTGACGCCGTGATGAATCCCTCGGCGCTCCTAGCGCACGCGGAAGAAATAGACCGTTTAGAAGCAGAGGCATTTGAAGCCTTCGAACCCCTTTACGACCGGTTCCTAGGCGACAGGGCTTTACTTGATGCAGCTCTGGCCGCTATCGAAGATTGGAAACCCATTCGTGATGAGATAATTAGACTGCAAAGATCGGGTTTAACGATCCAAGCAGCGAATATGGACGAAGAAGTAAATGGGCCTCACATGGAACTGATCGAAGAACATATTCAAGAGGTAGTCGACTTCGCCAGAAATTCAGCAAGTAATTTTAACGAAGAGGCCCAAAGAGACGCCGGGTTCGCCCGCAGCCTCATCCTTGCCCTCTTTGCCGTAATGGCGGCTGTTGGGATCTTGGTGGCAGTTGTCATTACCAGGGGCATTACAGGGCCCGTCTCCCGCCTGCTCTCCTTTACCCAGGAGATAGCCGGGGGTAATTTAGCGGTAGCAGCTGTAGATTACCAAAGCAGGG
>JAAYRS010000043.1 GCA_012518645.1 Bacillota bacterium | reverse complement strand
CGGTTTAAGGCTGGATTCCCAAGGTTATATTATCGCTAACGAAAAAATGGAAACAAATTTTGAAGGTGTTTATGCCGCTGGGGATGCACGGGCCAAATATCTGCGCCAAGTGGTGACAGCTGCAGCAGACGGTGCTATTGCCGCTTATGCTGCCGAAAAATACATTATAGAGGAAGAGGGTTTTCAAGATTCGGTCTTAAAGGAAGCCGGCCCAGTAGCTGTTTTATTCTGGTCGCCTTTAGCTCCAAAGTCTCTGGAGTTGATGCCGGTTATTGATCCGGTTTTTGCTTCCTGCCAAGGGTGGGCCAAGTTAGTGAAAACGGACACTTATCGCAGCCGGCGCCTTGCCCAGCGTTACGGGATTACGGAAAATCCCAGCCTTGTTTTCTTTAAACAGGGCCGGCCCGTAGCCAAACTAGTTAAGGATGCTATCAGCGAGGATGCGATTCGTCAGACTCTTTCTAAGCTGCACTGCAATTAAACCCATTTGAGAAAGGAGGAAAAGGATGCTCTCTGTGGACAAAGATAATTTTGAAGAGGAAGTACTGCGGGCGGACGGTTTGGTTGTCGTTGATTTTTGGGGCCCTAAGTGTGAGGAATGCTTGGCCGTTATGGATGATCTGGAGGATCTAGCGGCAAAGTATGCTGAGCGGGCCAAGTTTTGCAGTCTCAATATTACGGGAAACCGCCGGCTGGCTATCTCCCAACAAGTTTTGGGGCTGCCTGCGGTAGCTTTTTACGAAAAGGGGAAAAAGATTGCTGAATTAACTGCAGATGAGGTCAATAAAGCGGATATAGAGGCTAAGCTCTGCAGCTTGCTGCCTTAAGCCCCGCCTTAGGGAGGTGAACTTGATGCACTTAGAATTAGGTCAGATTTTCATTAAAGATGTCCAATTAGGGAAGAAAACCCAAGTTAAAGAGGGAATTCTTTTTATTGACAAAGATGAGCTTTTAGCCAAACTGCAGGATGAGCGTTTGGCTTTTATTGATCTGAAGTTAGCCAAGCCCGGTGAAGCCACACGCATTATTCCTGTCAAGGATGCTATTGAGCCCCGGGTTAAGGTTGAAGGGCCCGGGGGGCTTTTCCCAGGCTTTGTCCATACGGTTGATACGGTTGGCAGCGGGCGCACCCACGTTTTAAAAGGCGCCTGTGTTCTCACTGTGGGCCAAGTAGTGGGTTTTCAAGAGGGGCTGATCGATATGAGCGGCCCCGGGGCAAAATATACGCCTTTTTCTAAAACCCAGAATATTGTTCTTGTAGCTGAACCGGTGAAGGGGCTGGAGCGGCATAGCCATGAAGAAGCCCTGCGGCTCTTGGGTTTAAAAGCCGCGGCCTACCTTGGTGCAGCCGGGCGGAATGTTAAGCCGGATAAAACAATCAGCTACAACTGCCCTCCCCTGCCCCAGGCACTGCAACAGTATCCTGAGCTGCCTAAAGTAGCTTACGTTTATATGCTGCAAAGCCAGGGCCTTCTTCACGACACTTACCTGTACGGCCTGGATGTGAAAAAAATTCTGCCTACCTTGATCTACCCCACCGAAGTAATGGATGGTGCCATAGTCAGCGGCAATTGCGTTTCTGCCTGCGATAAAAACACTACTTACCATCACCTCAACAATCCAATTATCTACGATCTTTTAGATCGCCACGGACGTGATTTTAACTTTATCGGAGTGGTTGTTACCAATGAAAACGTTACCCTTACCGATAAAGAACGCTCTTCCAACTACACTGCCAAATTAGTTGAATGGCTGGGCGCCGAAGGTGTTGTTATTTCCGAAGAAGGTTTTGGGAATCCCGATACTGACCTGATTATGAGCTGTACCAAGCTAGAGAAAAAAGGGATTAAAACCGTTTGTTTAACTGATGAATATGCCGGCCGGGACGGAGCCTCTCAATCTTTGGCGGATTCCAGCCCCTTAGTAAATGCTCTGGTTACTGCGGGCAATGCCAACGAAATCATTATGCTGCCGCCCATGGAAAAAATTATCGGGGACGGCAGTGCCGGGGTTGTTGATGTAGTTGCCGGCGGATTTGCGGGCAGTTTAAGAGCAGACGGTTCTATTCGCGCTGAAATCCAGATGATTATCGGCGCCACTAATGAGCTCGGTTTTAACAAGATTTCCGCCCGAATGCTGTAGTCAGTATCAGAAAATTAGAAAGGAAGTGGAGTAATGATTAAAGGTAAAAAGGTTGTAATATTAGGCGATCGCGATGGTATTCCGGGGCCTTCCATTGAAGAATGCCTGCGGCCCTTAGATCTGGAAATTGTATTTAGTGCCACGGAATGCTTTGTTTGAACCGCGGCGGGGGCCATGGATCTGGAAAATCAGCGTCGAATCAAAGAAATCGCGGAAAAACACGGTGCTGAAAATGTAGTAGTCGTTCTGGGCGGCGGGGAAGCGGAAGCCTCTGGGCTTGCCGCGGAAACAGTAACCGCCGGAGATCCGACTTACGCAGGTCCTTTGGCAGGAGTCTCGTTGGGACTCCCTGTTTATCACATTTTCGACCTTAAGCAGATTGTTGACGAAGCTGTCTGGGAAGAGCAGATTAGTATGATGGAAATGGTGCTCGATGTAGATGAAATCATCAAAGAAGTGGCTTCCTTCCGGGACCGGCCTTCTTCGGGCTAAGTGGGGGTAATCTGGATATAGGAGGGGTGAAAATGACTCAAAAAGTGCGCCTTGTTCATTATTTGAATCAGTTTTTTGCCGGAATCGGGGGGGAAGAAAAGGCGGATTTACCCCCGGCGGAACGGGAAGGTGCCCTGGGCCCCGGTATTGGTTTAAAGGCGGCCTTAGGCCAAAAAGGGGAAGTTGTGGCCACAGTGATCTGCGGTGACGGTTATTTCAACGAGAACTTAGCAGAAGCAAGCAAAACAGTGGTTAAAATGATTGCCAAGCATAAGCCCGATTTAGTGGTGGCGGGTCCCGCTTTTAATGCCGGTAGGTACGGAGTTGCCTGCGGTGCTGTTGCTAAAGTTGTCTTAGAGGAAATCGGTATTCCCACCGTCTCGGGGATGTTTGCAGAAAACCCCGGAGTAGATCTTTACCGAAAATTCGCCTATATTGTGGAAACGGGTAATTCCGCCGCTTCTATGAGGCAGGCTCTGCCGAAAATTGCCAAGCTCGCTCTTAAACTGGGCAGAAAAGAAGAAATGGGGCCGGCGGAGGCGGAGGGCTATCTGCAGCGGGGGGTGCGCCAAAATATTTTCGTTGCTAAGCGCGGATCCGAGCGGGCTTTGGATATGTTGGCGGCTAAGTTAAACAAGCGGCCTTTTGAAACCGAATACCCTCTGCCCACCTTTGATCGGGTTGAGCCTGCACCGGCAGTTGAGGCTGTAAAACAAAGCAAGATAGCCCTAGTTACGTCCGGCGGAATCGTACCTAAAGGCAATCCGGATCGAATTGAATCCTCCAGCGCTACCAAGTACGGCAGGTATAACTTAGCTGGGGTTGACGATCTTAGCGCGGCTAGCTATGAAACAGCCCACGGCGGTTACGATCCCACTTATGCCAACCAAGACAGTGATCGGGTGCTCCCTGTCGATGTTCTGCGCCAGTTGGAGGCAGAGGGCGAAATTGGGCAGCTGCATTCTTATTTTTACTCTACTACCGGAAATGGGACCTCCGTTGCTAACGCTGCCGCTTTCGCTGCGGAAATCGCCGGGGAATTAGTTAATGAAGGCGTCCATGCAGTAATTCTAACCAGTACCTGAGGCACCTGTACTCGTTGCGGCGCAACGATGGTAAAAGAAATCGAACGCAAAGGGCTTCCCGTGGTCCATCTTTGCACTGTGGTGCCTATTTCCCTTACAGTTGGGGCCAACCGCATTGTTCCCACTGTAGCGATTCCTTATCCTTTAGGGGATCCGGCCTTAGGGCCGGAAAAGGAAAAAGAATTACGGCTGAAGCTTGTTAAACAAGCTCTGCAGGCTTTAGAAACCCCGGTTCAAGAACAAACTGTGTTTTCAAGGGACTAAGCAAAATTCAATTTGGAGGTGGAAAAATGAATTTTCCTGTTTTGAAGGCAGCTGCTTATGCCTTGGTGCACGCACCGAATATCCTGCTTACCCACGGTACAACGCAGTTGTTGGAAGGGGCTAAAAACGAACAATCCCAATATTTAAAGGAACTTCCCTCTGCTCTCCGGAGCTTTGATCAAGCAGCGGCCTATCCTCCCAACCAGGCTTATATTGGGGCCATAAAGCCCAAGGATTTGGAGCAAATTGCTCAGCCTTGGTATGAACAAAAATTAGAGAGCGCCTCCCGTTTTGGGCCTTACGGGGAAATTATGCCCGAAGATGAATTCTATGCCTTAATGAAAATTGTGGATGTCTTTGATCTAATCAAATTGGAAAAGGGCTTTAGGGCTGAAATTCAGGCTAAACTGGAAAAACACCCTCTTTTCGATCAGGACGATTTAGCCCTTTTAGGGCCAGGTGCGGATCTGGAGGATCTTCAAAAAATGCTAAAGGCCGATGCCAGCCCCATGAAGATTGGTTCTGATTTAATTGGTGCTGTTGCACCCGCCCATGATCTTGATCAGGCCCTATCAGCTTCAATTATGTTTGAGAATTTGGCGGCGAAAGCATCAGCTGTTTTGGTTCTGCGGCATCTTTTCCGGGAAAACGGGATCGATCCTTTAGATGTAGATTATATTATTGAGTGTTCTGAAGAAGCCGCCGGGGATATGAACCAGCGGGGCGGCGGCAATTTTGCTAAGGCTATAGGTGAGATGTGCGGGCTTAAAAACGCAACGGGAAGTGATTTACGCAGCTTTTGCTCCGGCCCGGTCCATGCTTTGGTTTCCGCAGCGGCCCTGGTCCAGGCCGGTGTCTTTAAAAACGTGGTTGTCGTGGCCGGCGGAGCCACCGCTAAACTGGGTATGAACGGAAGGGAACACCTTAAAAAAGGGATGCCCATCTTGGAAGATTTGCTGGGTGCTTTTGCCGTCCTAATCAGCAGCAATGACGGCATTAACCCTCAAATCCGCACGGATACCGTAGGCAGGCACACTATTGGTTCAGGTTCCTCGCCGCAGGCCGTGCTCACCGCGGTTGTTACCGATCCTTTGGAGCGCGCCGGTTTAAGTATTAGGGATGTGGATCTGTTTGCTCCGGAACTGCAAAACCCTGAAATAACTGTGCCGGCAGGCGCAGGTAATGTAGCCGAAGCTAATTTTAAAATGATTGCCGCCCTAGGGGTCAAGCGGGGGGATTTAGAACGCAGCGAACTTGCGGATTTTGCCTCCCGGCACGGCATGCCCGGGTATGCTCCGACTCAAGGGCACATTCCCTCCGGCGTACCCTTTTTAGGCGCAGGGCGGGACCTAATTTTAGAGGGTGAAATCAAGAACTTCATGATCATTGGCAAAGGTTCTCTCTTTTTAGCCCGCCTTACCAATCTTTTTGACGGGATTTCCTTTCTGGTGGAAAAGAATCCCGGGCTGAAGGCCTCGGCCGGGACCGCCCCTAAGGATGAAGTGCGCCGCATTATTGCCGAGGCTATGCAAGATTTAGCCGCAATTCTGGATCAATGAAGGAGGTGGATTGCTTGTCGGATTCCATAAAAAAGCTGGCAGCCGAAACCTTTCGGGAAATAGGGGAGTCTCTTGAGCAGGGCGCATTAGGCAGTGCCCTCCGCTTAGGCATCACTGTTTTAGGTAGTGAACACGGGCCGGAAGAGATTGTCCGCGGTGCCGAAATTGCCCAGCGGGCCTATCCCGGTCTAGAAGTTGTTTTGATCGGACCCCGGGTTAAAAGCAATCTAGCCCAGCTTAGGGCTGCAGACGAAGAAGAACAGCATAAAATAATGGAGGAAGCTTTAGAAAAAGGGGATTTGGCCGCCTGTGTTACAATGAATTATAATTTTCCTATTGGGGTTTCCACGGTTGGGCGCATTATTGCCCCGGCCACCGGCAGGAAAATGCTTGTGGCTACTACAACCGGTGCCTCTGATTCCCAACGGGAAGCAGCAATGGTCAAAAACTCCATTTATGGCCTAGCCGTGGCCAAAGCCCAAGGCCTTGCCAACCCCACTTTAGGCATTCTTAATGTGGATTCAGCCCGGGCTGTGGAACGAAATTTAAAACAGCTGGCCGCTAACGGCTATAAACTTACTTTTGCCGAAAGTGTCCGCGGGGGAGGCCCTCTAATGCGGGGTAACGATCTTTTAATGGGCAGCCCGGATGTTTTGGTCACAGATACACTCACAGGCAACGTGCTCATGAAGGTCTTTTCCGCCTTTAACAGCGGGGGTAATTACGAAACTTTAGGTTCCGGCTACGGCCCCGGTGTAGGTGCTGCCGGCGAAAAGATAATTTTAATTATCTCCCGTGCTTCCGGGGCGCCTGTTGCGGCCGAAGCCTTAAAATTTGCAGAAGAAGTTGCCCGGGGCGGGCTTGTTAAGGCGGTCAAAGCAGAATTGGCCGCGGCCGGAAAAGCAGGCTTGGATGATCTTTTGAAGAGGGGTGCAGAAAAAACCCGGGTGGATACGGTAAGCGCACCTCCGGAAAAGATAGTGACCGAAGAAATAACCGGGTTGGATATTTTAGAATTAGAAACCGCTCAGCAGGCATTGTGGAAAGAGGGGATTTTCGCCCGTAGCGGTATGGGATGCACCGGGCCGATAATCCTTACAGCTCCGGAAGATTTCGAAACTGCACGGATTGTTTTAAAAAAAGAAGGGCTCCTCGATTAAGGATTCTTTCATTTCGCTAAACCCCAAGTTTCTTGGGGTTCTTTTTTGGATTGGATTACCCGTTTTTGCCAGCCGGCCCCCTGGTAAACCCAATAACCGTACAAACAAACAATTAAATTGCTAAAACTCATGGAGAACCAAATTCCGGAGGGGCCCCGCGTGGAAAAATGTTTAAAAAAGAGAATTAAAGGCAGGCGCACCAGCCACAGCCGGCCTACTTCCATGGCCATAGAATACTTAGTATTACCGCTTCCTTGGAATAATCCCTGAAACACACTGAAAATGCCCATCAAGGGCATGGATAAAGAAATGTAAAACAAATAATTGAGAGCCAGATCAATAACAGAGGGGTCATCTTTGGCCTGCATAAAGAAAGTGATAATAGGGTGGTCGAATATTTTAAGCAAAACAAAGCCAACAACCCCAATAACGCTTGTAAGCAGAAGTGCCTTATAAAAGGACTCTTTGACCCTATCCATCCGGCCGGCCCCTATATTCTGCCCCACTACAGCGGTTAAAGCGGCGCCGATGCCCATGGCCGGCTGCATCACCAAAGAAGTAATCCTGTTAACCATGGCGTAAGCTGCGATGGTAGCGGTCCCGTAGGAGCCGATAAAACCATTGAGGACAATAAATCCCAGGGAGGCGCCTGATTGTCCGATGCTTGAGGGCAGGCCCACAGTGAAGATATCCTTAAGGACATCTTTTTTAAACCGGAAACCCGCTAAGTTAGGCTTAATTTTGTTTTTCTCACTAAAGAGCATCAGCGAACCGAAGGCTGCCAAGGCTGCTCTAGAGGCCAGAGTGGCCCAGGCGGCACCGGCAATACCTAAGTTAAAGGTAAAAATGAAGAGCGGATCTAAAACAACATTTAAAATTGCGGAAGCCCCGCTGAGAACCATGGGGGTGATCGTATCGCCCTGAGCATGCATTATGGAGTTAATATTAAAGAAAAGAAACATGAAAGGAAGATCTAAAAAAGTGATCCTTAAGTAGATGTTCCCCAATGAAGCCAGATCACCGCGGGCTCCCATTAATCCGATAACTATGGGGCTGAAAAGATAACCCAGAAATGTAAAGACGAGAGAACTAAGTAAAGTAACTACTATTAGCTGAGCGGAATATTCCTGTGCTGTTTGCATGTCCCCGGCACCGGTTAACTGGGATAAGAGGGAAGTACCTGCAATGGAAAGGCCCATTCCCAAGGAGATAAAAAGAAAGTTTACCGGCCAAACGAAGGCAGTGGCCGCGAAGTGGACGGAGGAAAGTTTGCTGACCCAGATCCCATCAACCAAGTTGTACAGCGTTTGAATCAGGCTGTTGATAATAATGGGGCCGGAAAGTACAAGAAGCACCCTGTAAATGCTGCCGTTAAGGATCATTTCCGTTTTATTCTGTTTTGACACGTTCGCTCTCCTTTTAACCCGGTTTAGACTGTCCCCTTATTATACCATAGTAATAAAAAATCCCGAAGAATAAACTTCGGGATTTCCTAATAAGAATCGCCGATATTGTTAGATGATCCAAGACGAAGTAGCGGAAAGGTGACTAAGAGTGGATAAAGTGCGTTCCTTCTGACGAGGGTGGCTCTCCAAGGCCAGAAACTTTTCGACTTGATTCTGTTCGGAATAATGTCCTTTTGGAGCAAACAAAGGATTATAGTGACGAGCAAAAAGTTTTTTCATGGCAATCTCCTTTCGTTTTGACACAAGTGAGGAAAACAAAAAGCGTATCTGCTAATGCAAAAACTTGCAAGGCATCACGCTTGGTGTACTCCTGCGGGGTTAGCTGACGGGTTAGGACGCCCAAGTCGCCCCTCTTGAAAACAAGATTCACCCCAGAAAATCGGGTCCCCCGCGCCCTAAACGGTCTTCGGAGATTTCATGTTAATAATAACATTTAAGCCACAAAATGTCAACCTTCTTAGTAATCTTTCCCAATTCGTAAATATTGCGATTGCTTTTTGGTTTTAGAAATAATAGAGCCTGACCGCTAACGAATAAAGGCAAAAAACACCTTAAAAAGCGACGAATTAAGATATTTTCGTTTTTTTGAACTCCAAACTTTATTAAAATTTAACATTGGGAAATCAGACCGGAGGCGGAGGCAATAACCCATCCCCGGCCGCTATTGAGAAGGGATGAGAGTTGTTAAGGTGGAATAAAGGTACTTTAACGGAGTTGATTACAATGGGGGAGCAAACTCAAGGATTGGGAAGCCGCCTATTGATTAATCGCGATTTCGGCCTTCTTTTTTTGGGGAGGCTGGTTTCCCAAATAGGTGACGGAATTCATTATTTTGCGCTTGCTTGGCTTGTGTTGGATTTGACCGGATCGGGGACGGCCCTAGGAACTATGCTTTTTGCTTCATCTGTTCCGGCGGTGATCTTGGCCCCTTTTAGCGGCGTCCTCGCTGATCTTTGGAATCGCAAAGCCATTGTGGTCTCCATGGATGTGCTGCGGGGGTTGATTCTATTAACCCTGGCCCTTATTTTCAAGAGCGGTTATTTGACTATTTCGGTCCTTTATGCAGCCACAGTCCTCTCGTCCCTCTGCGGGGTTCTTTTTGGGCCCGCCATTTCCGCAGCTATTCCCGGTTTAGTTGAGAAGGAAGAACTGGTAAAGGCCAATTCCTTAAACAACTTATCCCGGGGGGCCACCATGATTGCAGGCCCGGTTTTAGGGGCTTTCCTCGTGGGCGCCGCGGGTTATTTCGGTGTCTTTTTAATTAATGGGACAGCATTCCTTCTTTCCGCTCTTTCGGAGCTTTTTATCCGTTTTCCGAAAATGGCCCGGGAAGATGCGGGTGTGGGGGAACAAGGCGCAGTCCATCAGTTTTTAAGCAGTTTAAAAAATGGCTTTACCTACATCTGGGAAAGCACGGGGCTTAAAACCCTAATTTTTTTTGCCGTTGCCATTAATTTTCTGGCGGCGCCAGTTTTTGGTGTAATTCTACCGTACTTAGGCAAAGAGATTTTCCTGCTGGAAGCCCAACATTTTGGGACCGTCCAGGCCGGCCTTCCGGTTGGCTTTTTGCTTGGGACCGCCGTTATCGGCGCCTTGACGAAAAGATACAAAAAAGGAGCACTCTTAGCCCTAGGGATCGGGGCGCAAGGTTTAATTAGCGTGTTTATCGGCGTTTTAGCCTTGCCTGCTGTATTTGGAATCATGTCTCTTCCCGCTGTTTTGACTTCAATGTCCTTTTCCATGGTGGCAGCGGGTGTGTTCAATACCTTAGTAAATGTTCCTTTCCAAGTGATGCTGCAGGAAACGGTGCCGGACAGCTATCGGGGCAGGGTGTTTGGGCTTTTGGACAGTATGGTTCAAATGCTGGTTCCCATTTCCACGGCACTTTCCGGTGTTTTGGTGGATACTTTTACCCCCTCGGGCCTGCTGGTTTCCATTGGGCTGGTTATTGCCCTTCTCGGTCTGGGCTTGGCCATGTCGCCCAGCATTAAGGAATTGTACGGGGAGGGACAAGCCGCAATTTAAACGCTTCTCTCCTCTATTTTTCGCCAAACTTCTTCCGCTGTAAGCCCTTTCGCTTCTATGACAGGTGCAGCAGCGGCTAAAGTTTGATCCCCCAAGTAATTGGTGTCTAGCCCCGCGACTACAAGGGCCTCAACCTCCTTAAAACCTTGGGCCGGGCTCACAACCCGAAATCCCCGCTCTTCTAGATATTGACGAATATTTGTTAGTTCGTCATCTACAGCAATAGTTTTTGACATGTTTAACTCCCCCTTTTAATATTTATCTTTTTGATAAGAAATTCTCCCCAGGCCAGCAGTAAGGCAAAACCGATTAAAGTCCCCGGGGTAGTGCGGAAAATAGGGAGGGCCCCCGCCAAAAGGGCAAGCCCGGCCCCAAGAAATCCTTTGCCCAGGGGCTTCCAGCCTTCCCGCGGCAGGGGTAAATCGAATTGGGAATTGATTAAAGCGGTAAATGCAGAAAAAATCAACACCAGCCACCACGCATTATCATCGAATAAGGCTAACGTTAGTAAGCTGGCCCAAGCAGTCATAATCAACCTGGTAAGCAGCATATCCTTTCCCTCTTCTTTAGTCTGCACGGAAAAAATAAAAATAGCAGTTGACAAAAGTGGTAATTGTGTATTATAGTAACAGTAGCCTAGTACACTAGGTCACTAGAGGCAGGAGGTGAGACCAATTTGAAAATTGATTTTAGCACATCATTTCCAATTTACCTGCAGATCATCAACGGGTTTAAGCGCAAGGCTGCCGTAGGGGAGCTGGTACCCGGCCAAAAGATTCCCTCTCAGCGGGAATTAGCGGCAGAATTAAAAGTTAACGTGAATACGGTGCAGAGGGCCTACCGGGAAATGGAAAACCTTGGTTTAGTGCGAACATTAAGGGGGCAGGGGACTTATATGACCGAAGATGAGAGCCTTGTAGGGCAGCTGCGTACAGAGATGTTAAAAAACGTTGTAAATGATTTTCTGGCTGCCATGGCAGCTTTGGGTTATGGAGATGAAGATATTCTGGAATTGGTCCGCACCGGAATGCGGCAAAAAAACGGAGGTGAGGTGAGGTAATGATGAACTACGCCGATCAAGCTGTGTTTGTAGAAGGTTTAAGGAAACGTTATCCCGGGGCGGAAGCCCTCAGGGGAATTAATTTGCAGCTGGAGCGGGGCCAAATTTGGGGGCTTCTGGGTCCCAACGGCAGCGGTAAATCTACCTTCCTGAAGTGCTTAGTTGGTTTGGCCCAACCGGACGGGGGCCTAATTAAAATTTATAATCAGGAGCCCGGGCGCCAAGCTAGGAAGCTGATTGCGTTTATGCCCGAACTTGATCATCTTTATCGTTGGATGACTGTTCAAGGAACTTTAGATTTTACGGCCGGCTTTTATCAGGATTGGCAAGCAGGGCGGGCCGAAGAACTCTTAGATTTTATGCGCTTAAAAGGAGAGCAAAAAGTGGGCGCCCTCTCCCGCGGAATGCGCGCCAGGCTGAAATTAATCCTGGCTTTAGCCCGGAAGGCCCCTTTGATTCTTTTGGATGAGCCTTTTAGCGGTATTGACCCCTCTTCCAGGGAACGGATCGTGGAAGGTATTATTCGGCAGTTTAAAAGCGAGGAACAGACAATGATTATCTCCACTCATGCCGTCGGAAGTACGGAGCAGCTTTTTGATGGGGTGATTTTTTTGGATCAGGGCGAGGTCTACCTTCAAGGCAATGCAGAAGACCTGCGCACCGAGCACGGCCAATCCATTAATGACATTTTCAAGGAGGTCTTTGTTTAATGTTACCATTTCTCCGCTTATTAAGAAAAGATTTAGAGTCAATCCGCTGGCCTTTAGGCATTATTTCCGGGCTCAGCGCAGGGTTAATAGTCTTTTTGCGCTTTAAGCTGGCCGGCGGCTGGCATGAAGATCTGGTGGGTATTTTAATGGCGGCGCCCCTGATGTTCCTGCCTTTTTGGCTTTTTTGGCAGAGTTTTCAAAGCCTGCGCACTGAATGGCGGGAAGATACAGTTTACACCCTGTTGTGCTTACCAGTTCCCGGCTGGCAGCTCACCCTCTCTAAGCTCTGCACCATTGCTGCAGAATACACAGTCTATTTAGGGGTGGTGGCAGCCGCCAACGCTCTTTTCAATCCCTTTGCGGGGGAAATTCTGGCTTCGTTTCCAGCTTCTTGGCTTTTAAGAAACGGGTTTCTGTTTTACTTAATCGGTCTGTCCCAGGTGGTCTCCTCTGTTATTTTCATCCAATTGGCTTTTGTGGTCAGTAAAATGGTGGGCCGCCTCCAGGGTTTGGTTTCCTTGTGGACCTTTTTTTTAGCATTTTGGGTAACCGGGAGGATGGGCGGACTTTTGGAACCCCTTTTCCGCTGGATCCCGGCTGTTCCTCTGCATCGCCTCTTTCGGCTAGATCTAATCGGCAGGCCCATTGTTTCTTATTGGGATGCTGCCCCTAAGATCAGCCAAGGGCTGATTATTTTTGGATTCTTTTGGCTGACAGGTTATTGTTTGGAAAATTATGTGGAAGTTAATGGATAGGTGGGGAGAAGATGAAAATAAGGAGAATTACAGTTCTGGTTTTGCTTGCTCTCACCCTTCTTTTTTTCTTGGATCTTAAATTTAGCGGCCTTTCTGCGCTTTTTAGGGATCCAAGCAAGAAAGGCATCTCTTTGGAGATGGATCTTTCCGGGCCAAATGCCCAGAAAACCCAGCATTTTGCTTGGGACCGGGAACAAGTTTCAGCGCTCCGAATTAGCGATCATTGGGGCGGAGAAATAAGGGTTGCGGGCACAGAGGGCGATCAAATTTTGATCGGGACCCACCTTATCGCTAAAGCAGCCAGCGCAAGCCGGGCGGAGCAGCTTTTAGAGGAGTGGGAGGTATTGGAGCGGGCCGAGAAGAATCAGGTTAGCTACGAACTAGCTGGCCAGGGGCCCTCTAAGGGGAATCTAAAAGTAATTTACCAGATCCAAGCGCCGCCGGGGATGAAGTTGCTTTTAGAACAAAAGCACGGAATGGTCAATGTGAGCGGCTGGGAAGGCGATCTCCGGCTGGAAGGGCAGCATGCCGAAATTTTTGTAACTGATTTTGCAGGTTCGTTGGCAATCAAGAGCAACTTTTCCCATTTGGACTTGAAGAACATAGAGGGAGCAGTTATAGTTGAAGATGCCCATTCCACCCTCAGTTTGGATTTAATAAACAGCGCGGCGGGCTATGACTTTGATCTCAATTTAAATCGAGGGGATTTGAGCGGACTTTTGCCTTCTTCTCTGGAGCTTGAAGAAACAGGGGAGCGTAAAAAGTTGAGGGGCCGGGTGGGAGCCGGCGCCAACCCGGTTAAGATCAAGGGCGAATTCAGCACCCTTACTCTTAGCTTGAAAGACTGAAAATTTACTTAAAAGGCTATGGATAACCCATAGTCTTTTTTTGTATGAGAACAATTTTTTTCCTAATAATAGGGGAGAGAGAAAGAATCGGAGGTTAGATCATGAGCAGGTATATCACAGTTAATGGGAATGAGGCAGCCGCCCGCGCGGCTTATGCTTTTACGGAAGCAAGCGCCATTTATCCAATTACCCCCTCCACCCCTATGGCGGAATTAGCTGACGAATGGAGCGCCCAGGGCAGAAAAAACCTTTTCGGAGACCAGGTGCGGGTGGTGGAAATGCAGTCGGAAGCAGGCGCGGCCGGGGCAGTTCACGGGTTAGCGGCGGTAGGTGTCTTAACTTCCACCTTTACCGCTTCCCAGGGCCTTCTTTTAATGATCCCCAATATGTATAAAATTGCCGGTGAACTCCTGCCCTGTGTTTTTCATGTAAGCGCCAGGGCTATTGCAGCCCACGCTTTATCAATCTTTGGCGACCATCAGGATGTGATGGCCTGCCGGCAAACGGGTTTTGCCCTGCTCGCTTCGTCTAATGTCCAAGAAGTTATGGATTTTGCTTGCATCAGCCATTTGGCCTCAATTAAAGCCCGCATTCCTTTTCTCCATTTTTTTGATGGATTTCGCACCTCTCACGAATATCAGAAAATTGAACCCCTTCAATATGAAGACATGAAGGGCCTTTTGGATTTAGAAGCCCTCCGGGATTTTCGCCGGCGCGGCCTTAACCCGGAACGGCCTTTTACCAAAGGGAGCGCTCAAAACCCCGATATCTATTTTCAAGGACGGGAAGCAGCTAATCCCTTTTATGAAAGGGTGCCGGCAATTGTTCAAGATTATTTGAACCGATTAGCTCAATTAACAAACCGTTCCTACGGCCTTTTTGATTACCACGGGCATCCCCGGGGGGAGGAAGTGGTTGTGGCCATGGGTTCTGTTTGTGACACTATCGAAAAGACCGTGGATTATCTTCTGGAACAGGGGGAAAAGGTCGGCTTGATAAAAGTCCGCTTGTACCGGCCCTTTTCTGGGAAGCATTTTTTGGCAGTGCTTCCCGATTCGGTGGAAAAAATCGCTGTTTTAGATCGTACTAAAGAACCTGGTTCCCCGGGAGAACCCCTTTATTTGGATGTGATTAAATCCTGCCAATCTTTAACCAGGCGCCCCTTAATTGTGGGGGGGAGGTATGGCCTAGGTTCTAAAGATACGAGGCCGGCCCATATTCGCTCCGTCTTCCGCAATCTGCAGGAAGATGATCCCCGCGATGGTTTTACGATTGGAATCGTTGATGATCTTACTTACCATTCCCTGCCTGCAGGGGAAGCGCTGGATATAATGGAGGAGGGCACTATCAGCTGTAAATTCTGGGGCCTTGGCTCTGACGGCACCGTAGGGGCTAACCAGGGCGCGGTGCGGATTATAGGGGAGAATACTGATTTATATGCCCAAGCCTATTTTTCCTACGACAGTAAAAAATCCGGGGGGACTACAGTCTCTCACCTCCGCTTTGGCCCGCGTCCGATCAAGGCCCCTTATTTAGTAGAAGAAGCCGATTATATCGCCTGCCATAATCAAGCTTTTGTCAACAGCTATGATCTTTTAAAGGGGCTTAAGCCCGGCGGCACTTTTGTTTTAAACTGTACTTGGGGCTTGGATCAGCTGGAGGATCATCTCCCTATTTCTCTCCGCAGGAACCTGGGGGAAAAGGCCGCCCGTTTTTATATCATTGATGCTGTTTCCATTGCGGAAAAACTGGGCCTGGGTAACCGCATCAATATGATTATGCAGGCGGCCTTTTTTCAACTGGCAAAGGTCATTCCCATTGATGATGCACTGCGCTACCTTAAGCAATCGGTGCAGGAACTTTATGGCAGAAAAGGCCGCCGGATTGTGGAAATGAACGAAGCTGCCATCGATCAGGGGGTTTCTGCATTGGTGGAAGTTGAGGTCCCCCCGGAGTGGAAAAATCTCCGGGAACCGGCTTCTCAAGAGCAGGATGAGCTGCCTCCTTTTGTGGAAAATATTCAGCTGCCCATGGCGCGCCTGGAGGGTGATAATTTACCTGTGAGCGCTTTTAAGGGCAGAGAAGATGGTGTTTTCCCCAACGGCACCACAGCCTATGAAAAACGGGGCATTGCAGTTTTAGTGCCCCAGTGGCAATTGGAAAAGTGTATCCAGTGCAACCAGTGCTCTTTTGTCTGTCCCCACGCTGTGATTCGCCCCTTTTTGCTGGATGAGGAGGAACTATCCGCGGCCCCCGAGGGTTTTCTAACTAAAAAGGCCTTGGGAAAAGAGCTGCAGGGTTTGAATTATCGGATTCAAGTAAGCGCTTTAGATTGTACCGGCTGCGGTAACTGCGCAGACGTCTGCCCCGCGGCGGGAAAGGCCTTGATAATGAAACCCGCGGAAGAAGAGATTAAGGCCCAGGGTGAAAACTGGGAATTTGCCCTAACTGTTGCCTCAAAAGCAGAGGCCATAAACTGGCGGACTTTAAAGGGGAGTCAATTTAAAACCCCCCTCTTTGAATTTCACGGAGCCTGCCCAGGCTGCGGGGAAACTCCTTACCTGCGTTTAATCAGCCAGCTATTCGGGGAACGGATGCTGATAGCCAATGCTACGGGATGCTCTTCAATTTATAGCGCCAGTGCCCCTTCTTTCCCCTATACTGTTAACGAAGAAGGTTTAGGGCCGGCCTGGGCTAACTCCCTCTTTGAGGATAATGCCGAATACGGCTTGGGGATGCTTGTGGGGATCAATCAACGAAGGCAAAGGCTGAAGGCGTTGGTGCAAAACCTTTTAGAAAGCTCTGAACAGGAAGAGCTAAAAGAATTCTGCCGGCAATGGTTGGCGCAGAGCGGGGATCCCCAGATCTCCCAGCAGGCGGGAAGGGAAATTGTACGCATTTTAAGTGCGGGAAGTAAATCCGAGGATGTTTTGAGAACAGAGATCTTGAATTTAAAAGATCATTTCACAAAAAAATCTCTTTGGGTTGTGGGCGGCGACGGTTGGGCCTATGATATCGGCTTTGGGGGTCTGGATCATGTTTTATCGCTGGAGGAAGATTTAAATATTTTAGTTTTAGACACAGAGGTCTACTCCAATACAGGGGGCCAATCCTCTAAGGCTACACCCACCGCCGCAGTTGCTAAGTTTGCTGCGGCCGGGAAACGGTTTCGCAAAAAGGATTTAGGCCGAATGGCCATGGTTTATGGTTCGGTTTATGTGGCCCAAATTGCTCTCGGTGCCAATATGAACCACTGTATCCGCACCATCCTGGAAGCGGAGAGTTACCCCGGGCCGTCCTTACTTATTGCTTATTCCCCCTGTATTAACCACGGAATCAGAACCGGGATGGGGACCAGTATTCTTCAGGAAAAAAGGGCGGTGGAAGCCGGATATTGGCATCTCTACCGTTATAATCCCCTGCTTAAGAAGGAGGGAAAAAATCCCTTTAGCCTGGATTCTAAGGAGCCCAGCGCTTCGTTTAGTCAATTTCTAAAGAGTGAATTTCGTTATTCCTCTTTGGAAAACTCGTTTCCCGAATTAGCTCAGGAATTATTTGCCCAAGCGGAAATCCACGCCCAAGAACGCTATGAAGAATATAAAAGACTGGCCAAAGAGTAAAAGCAGGGCCAGCCCTGCTTTTACCTATTTCTGATTCTGATTGACCCATTCTCGGGCTAATTCCACATCTAGAGCACTGGGCAGGGGGACTTGTGAAATGTCTTTGCGAGCTGCCCGGTTAGCCCAAGCGGCAGTGGAGTGTCTTTCCAGGGGTGTTTGCCGGAATGTCTTTTTACCCAGTTTAACGCCTTTTGGGTTTTCTTTGAAATGAAGCATGCTTTCCCTCCTCTCCTTCCTATTTTGAGGAAGAAGGGCCCAATCTATCACAAAAACCGCTGCCGGGCGCGCTTTAGGCAGCAGGAAAAAGTTGACAAGGACCGCAATGAAGTGTAGACTAAACGGGATTGAACATCCCGTTAGGATAAGCACCCGGGGCCATTGGCATTCTAGCCAAAGCCTTAAAAAACAGGCTCAAACGGTGGGGTGTCCAGAGCTAGTTAAAAACCGGAAAGGTGGACATCATCCATGTCATTGTCTGCGCTTTGGCATGGTTTTTTCTTATTTAAAAGATATCGCACTTGAATCCAATTGGGGGAATTGGTTATGGCAGAGAACAAAGGGGCCTTCTCCAGATTAAGAAATATCTCTTCATCCGGCCGCCCAGTGAGTAGAAAAGAAGCCGCCGGGCGTTTACATGCCGTAGCCGGCTTGAAAAAAGAAGCGGTGCTGGAGGCTCTGGCTTCTTCTTCTCAAGGCTTAACGGAACAGGAAGTAATCACCAGCCGGGAGCGCTATGGGACCAATGTGGTCACCAGCGGGGAGAGAAAATCCTGGTTAAAAGAATTGATTAATGCTTTTGTGAACCCTTTCACCATTATTTTGCTTTTCTTAGCTGCGGTTTCTTTTGTTACGGATGTTTCTTTGGAACCTGTTGGTGAAAAGGATCCCATGACTGTAATCATTATCCTGATTCTAGTGGTTATCAGCGGGGTCTTACAGTTTGTGCAAGAAGCCAGATCGGGTAATGCAGCGGCCCGTTTGCAGGAAATGATTAAAATCACCACTGCCGTGGAACGGGCGGGAGAGGGGGTCCGGGAAATTGATCTTCAGGAGGTAGTGGTTGGTGATTTAGTCCATTTGGCAGCGGGGGATATGATTCCGGCCGATCTGCGGATTCTGAGCGCCAAAGACTTGTTTGTGAGCCAATCGGCCTTGACGGGTGAAAGTGAACCGGTGGAAAAACTGCCCTTCCCTGTAAAAAATTACGGGGAAATGACCATTACGGAAATTCCTAATTTAGCTTTTATGGGAACGAACGTGGTCAGCGGAACAGCGATAGGCATTGTGGCCGCCAACGGTGATGATACAGTTTTTGGAGATATGGCCCAAGATATCACCGAGATTGAAGTGAAAACAAGTTTTGAAGAGGGAGTTAGCGCCGTTTCCTGGGTTTTAATCAAGTTTATGTTGGGGATGGTCCCCCTTGTTCTTTTAATTAACGGCTTAACAAAGGGCAATTGGCTGGGGGCAACTCTTTTTGCCATTTCCATCGCAGTGGGCTTAACACCGGAGATGCTGCCCATGATCGTCACGGCCAGCCTTTCCAAAGGTGCCGTGGCCATGTCCAAGAAAAAAACCATCATTAAAAACCTGAATTCGATCCAAAATTTGGGTTCCATCGACGTGCTTTGTACAGATAAAACCGGCACTTTAACAGAAGATCGGGTGGTTTTGGAATACTATTTAGATGTGCATGGTGAATCAAGCACGCGGGTTTTGCGCCATGGGTTTTTAAACAGCTACTTTCAAACAGGGCTTAAAAACCTAATCGATGTTGCGATTATTGAACGGACAGAGCAAAGCGGGGCAGAGGAGCCCTCGCTTCAGGGCTTAACCGAATTTTACCATAAAGTAGATGAAATCCCCTTTGATTTTGAACGCCGGCGGATGAGTGTTGTGGTGGAAGATCAAAACGGTAAAACTCAAATGGTCACCAAAGGGGCAGTGGAAGAGCTTTTGTCGATTTGCTCCCACGTGGAATACCGGGGGGCGGTAGGAGAACTAACAGAAGAGATTAAGGAAGACATTACCTTTACGGTAGGCCGTTTAAATGAACAGGGCATGCGGGTTATTGCCGTGGCCCAAAAGACGAATCCTTCGCCGGTGGGTGATTTTTCCGTTGAAGATGAGAGCGAGATGGTGCTAATCGGCTATCTGGCTTTTCTGGATCCGCCTAAAGAAACAACAGCTGAAGCTATCAGCGGGCTTAGCAGTTATGGTGTCAACGTCAAGGTTTTAACAGGGGACAATGAAGGGGTGACCAGAACGATCTGCCGGCAGGTGGGGCTGCCGGTGGAAAACCTGCTCTTAGGGGCGGAACTGGAAAAAATGGACGATGCCGTCTTAGCCCGGGCTGTGGAGGAAACTACTGTCTTCGCTAAACTTTCGCCCCAGCAAAAAGTGCGGGTGGTTGCAGCCCTTAGGGATAATGGCCACTCCGTGGGCTTTTTGGGGGACGGCATTAACGACGCAGCCGCCATGCGTGCTTCCGATGTAGGTATTTCCGTGAACAATGCCGTAGATATTGCTAAAGAATCCGCAGATGTCATCCTTTTGGAAAAAGATCTTACTGTTTTGGAAGAGGGGATTATTGAAGGCAGGCGGACTTACGGGAATATGATTAAGTACATCAAAATGACTGCCAGTTCTAACTTTGGCAATGTCTTCTCTGTCTTAATTGCTAGCGCCTTTCTGCCTTTTCTACCCATGGCAGCGATCCACTTAGTACTGTTGAATATGATTTACGATATTTCCTGTATCTCCATCCCTTGGGATAACGTGGATGAAGAATTTCTTCAAGTGCCGAGGCAGTGGGATGCCTCTTCCATTGCCACCTTTATGCTGTGGATCGGTCCGACTAGTTCTATTTTCGATATCACCACCTTCGCTCTAATGTATTTTTTCATAGCACCGGCCATGGTGGGGGGGCAGCTTTACACTCAACTGACGGACCCCACCCTGCAGGCTTATTTCATTGCCGTTTTCCAAGCCGGCTGGTTTGTGGAATCTATGTGGTCCCAGACCCTGGTCATCCATATGATCAGAACACCCAAGATCCCCTTTTTACAGAGCAATGCCTCTCTTCCGGTAGTGCTTTTAACCTTTGCGGGAATTATTACTTTAACTTTGATTCCCTTTACTGCCTTTGGGGCAACCATCGGGTTAGCACCTCTTCCGCCCATTTACTTTTTCTGGCTGGCCCTCACGGTTATCCTTTACATGGCTTTGGCCCAGTGGTTTAAAAATATTTATGTCCGCAGGTATGGAGAATTACTATAGTAGATGGAAAGGATGGGGTTTTATGTCTTTGGTTTTTAAGGGTAAAGAAATCCTGCAGTTAATTACTGAGCTGGTTTCTATTCCCAGCCCCTCGGGTTATACGGAGGAAATTATAACCCACATAGCCTCCTTTTTGGAGGAAATCGGCGTCCCTAGCGTCACTAATTATAAAGGGGGCTTAATTGCTGCTCTGGAGGGAGAAAATTCCCAGCAGCAGCGCTTGATTACCGCTCATGTGGATACTCTGGGGGCCATGGTGAAAGAATTAAAAAGTGACGGACGCCTGAAGATTACAACAATAGGGGGCCTGCAGTGGCCTCACGTGGAAGGGGAATACTGCCAAGTGTTCGCTTCCGGGGGCCAAACCTACCAGGGGACGCTTTTAATGCAGGAAACCTCCGTCCATGTTTATAAGGATGCTGAGCTAAAAAAACGGAATGAAGAAAATATGGAAGTGCGTTTGGATGAACGCGTTGCTTCTCAGCAGGATCTGGAGGATTTAGGGATCTCTGTTGGGGACTTTGTGGCCTTCGATCCCCGTTTGGAGATTTTGCCCAGCGGTTTTATTAAATCGCGCTACTTGGATGATAAAGCGGGAGTAGGCATTCTTTTATACCTGCTGCAGCAAATCCAAGAGCAGGGGCTAAAACTGCCCTATAGTACCCATTTTATGTTTTCTAATTACGAAGAAATCGGTTTTGGAGGTAATTCCAATATACCGGAAGAGGTTGTTGAGTATTTAGCCGTTGATATGGGAGCGATTGGGGAAGGCCAGAGCAGTGATGAGTTTTCGGTTTCAATCTGCGCCAAAGATTCATCGGGCCCTTATAGCCTCAAGCTGCGGAACCATCTGATCAAATTGGCCCGGGAGAATAATATTGATTATCGGGTTGATATTTACCCTTACTACGGTTCCGATGCCAGCGCTGCCTTGCGGGCCGGCCATGATCTTGTCCACGGCTTGATTGGGCCGGGGATAGATGCTTCACATGCTTTTGAACGGACCCATGTGGATTCCGTTTTACACACCTCGAAATTAGTCTATAAATACCTTTTCTCCCCTCTGTGCTAGAGAGGTCTTAGGAGAAAGGTAAAAAAACCCCGCGGCTCGGCGGGGTTTTTGGTTACATTCTTTACTTTACCGGTCTTTGCAGTGAACCGCTGGGTGCCTTCTGACTCTGCAAATCGTAGAGTTTGGCCACAATGGGGTAAAAGACAGCAAGACCCAGGGTATTGCCTACCGTGGCGGGTAAGACCACCGCGATGAATAAAGCGGTGAAAGGTGCCGGTAACCCGGTTAAAACCAGTGCCGTGGTCAAAAAGGCAGTACCGCTCACTATAGTGCCCAAAACGCCTATAACGGGGACCTTGAGGTTTTTAGGCGTAACCGCCAGCATTCCTAAAACAGCTGCCGTGGTCACACCTTTATCCACAATATTGGGGATTTGCCCCAGGGGAAAGGTGGTGGTTAAAGCTGTCAGGACCCCGGTTACAACTCCGGCAATGATAGCAATCCTGCGATCGGGGATGACCATCATAACTACAAACAGCATCAAGAGGGAAAAATCAGGTTTCATGCCGCCTAGAATTCCAGGGAAAACGGCATGCAGGACTAACCCCATCCCCATCAGCAGCCCGGCTAATACCAGATCTCTAATACTCAACTCGTCTCGTCTCATCTCTGCTAAACTCCTCCTTAAACTTTTTTTAATCATAACACAAGTCCGTCTTTTTTTCCACCGGGATTTGTTTCCCAATGCGAAGGGCGTTTTGCTTTGAGGTCCTAACGCCCCTTCACCGGGGGAAAAGGCCCTTCAATTTCTTTTAAAATAAAAACTGAGTTTTTTTGGTAATAATTTATAATCCCCCCGATTTAGGGGTATCCTGTGTTCAAAGAGATTTTTAGGTGGTGGTTTAGATTGAAAATAATGATGTTATCTTGGGAATACCCGCCGAAGGTAATTGGGGGTTTAGCCAGGGCCGTGGCGGATCTTTCCGAGGCATTGGCAAAGGAGGGGCATCAAGTCGCGGTTGTGACCGGGGATTGGCCGGAGAGCAAACCGACGGAATATGCTTCCGGGGTCAAGGTTTATCGTGTCAACCAGTTTTTCCCCAAGCCAATGGATTTTTTAGAAGAGGTTCATTTTATGAACTATCATTTCTGCCAAAAAGGAATGGAGCTGCTCCAAAACGGCGATGTGGATCTAATCCACGCCCATGATTGGCTGACTGCACCAAGCGCTAAAGTACTAAAACATGCTTTCCAAAAACCGCTGGCGGCCACCATTCATGCTACGGAATGGGGGCGCAACAACGGGCTACATAACGATTTTCAACGCCATATCAGTGATCTGGAGTGGTGGCTAACTTACGAGGCTTACCAAGTAATCTGCTGCAGTGAATATATGCGGGCCGAATTACGCCGGATTTTTCAGGTGCCTGAGGATAAATTGAATGTAATCCCCAACGGGGTTCAAGTCCGGGAATTCTCCCAAGTCCACCCCGATTTGGACCAATGGCGGCGAAATTGGGCTCTGCCGGAAGAAGACATTATTTTTTATGTGGGGCGGCATGTCTACGAAAAAGGAATTGATCTGCTTTTGGAGGCGGCTCCTAAGATTTTGGAAAACCATCCTCAGGCTAAATTTATTCTGGCGGGCAGGGGGCCCTGCACCGAGGAATTAAAACAAAAGTCCTCTTCTTTGGGCTTGGAAGCAAAAGTCCTCTTTGCCGGGTTTATTGATGATAAAACCAGAAACAGCCTATACCGCTTGGCTTCGGCTGCAGTCTTCCCCAGCCGTTATGAACCTTTCGGGATTGTGGCCTTGGAGGCTATGGCTGCACAGGCGCCGGTAGTTGTAAGTGATGTGGGAGGCTTTCGGGAAACTGTCCGCCATGAAGTGAACGGGCTCACTTTTTATTCCGGCAATGCCAATTCTTTGGCAGATAACGTCATTAAGCTTTTGGCCAATAAAATCCTGGCCCGCTCTTTAAGTAAACAAGCCTACTCTGATGTTTTGGAAAAATACGATTGGAAACAAATTGCCCGGCAGACCGCGGAAAGCTACCGCAGCACGCCAGTTGGCCCGAAGGTTAAGGGCAACAGCTATGGGGTTACCGCTGTCACCGCTGATCTATTAGATAAAGGAGGGCATGTCCGTGAAAGCAGTAATCATGGCCGGCGGTGAAGGAACAAGATTAAGGCCCCTGACCTGCAATTTGCCAAAACCAATGGTCCCCATCTTAAACAAACCCATGATGGAGCATATAGTGCAGCTGTTGAAAAAACACAATATTACCCAGATCGCCAGTACCCTGTGGTATCTGCCCCAGGATGTGATTTCCTATTTCGGGGACGGTTCGCGTTTGGGGGTGAAAATGGAATACTATGTGGAGCGGGAGCCTTTAGGCACCGCCGGAAGTGTGAAAAATGCCTCCGCTTTTCTAGATCAGACCTTTGTGGTTATGAGCGGGGATGCACTGACAGACATTGATCTTGGGGCAGCCATCGAATTTCATCGCAAAAAACGGGCCGTGGCCACAATTGTGCTTAGCCGTGTTTCCAATCCCCTTAATTACGGTGTAGTCATCACTAACCCGGAAGGAAAGATTGTTCAATTTTTGGAAAAGCCCAGCTGGAGCCAAGTCTTTAGTGATACGGTCAATACGGGGATCTATGTTTTAGAGCCGGAAGTGCTGGAACTGTTTACCTTAGAACAGCCGGTGGATTTCAGCCGGGACGTCTTTCCGGAATTATTAAAGAGGGGTGCCCCCCTCTACGGCTACACCGCCGGGGGCTATTGGTCGGACATTGGCAATTTAGAAATCTACCGCCGGGCCCAGCGGGATTCTTTGGATGGCAAAGTTCGGCTGCTCTTACCCCCGCCTGCTCAACCCGGCATTTACCTAGAAGAAGGGGCCGTTATCTCCCCGCAAGCCCAAGTTGAGGGCCCTCTTTATATGGGCCGGGGGGCCAGTGTGGCGGCTGGGGCTGTTTTGGGCCCTTACACTGTTTTGGGCCCTTATGCCCAAATCGAAAGGGGGGTCAGGATAAAACAAAGCACTCGCTGGCCCGGGGTCCAAGTTGGGCCTTATTCCCAGCTTCGGGGCTGTGTTTGTGCTAAAAACGTGCGCCTGGAGGATAGGGTCTCTTTGGCCGAAGGTGTTGTTTTAGGCGAAAAGGTCACGGTTGGGGCGCTGTCTACTTTGGCTACGGATAAAAAAGTCTGGCCCGAGAAAAAGATCCCCAGCGGTACTAAACTTCGCCATTCCCTTGTTTGGGGGAATCAAGAGCGGGCCCCACTTTTTTCCAAGCGGGGGATAGTGGGCGATTTAAGGGGCAGTCTAACACCGGAAATAATGATCCAGGTTGGTCTGAGTTATGCGGCTTTTTTGGGGCGGGGTCAAAGAGCCCTCTTAAGCACCGATTCCGGAAAAGCAGCTTCAATCGCCAAGCAAGCCCTAACAATCGGTTTGCTAAGCGGTGGGGTCCACGTCCACCTAGGAGGGGAAGTTGCAGGCAACTTAACCCGCTTTTCCGTACAAAAACTGGGTTTGGAAGGGGCCCTGCACTGCCATTCCGAACAAAACCGGGTTGTCATCGAGTGCTGGGATAAAAACGGGCGTTTGCTCTCCAAGGCCGATCAGCGGAAAATAGAAAACATTTATTTAAGGGAGGATTTTCCCCGGATGGGAATGGAGGAGCTGGGGACGGTTCGCCAAGCCCCGGATTTAAGGGACGCTTATTTGGAAAAACTGGCCCAGCATTATGCAAACGGATCAAGCGATTTTAGGATCGGTTTGCTTAGCCTTGATCACAAGGAGGAAAACCTCTTGTTCACCATGGTCAAAGACTTCTTGACCTTGGCGGGTTATGCGGTTGCCCATAAGGAGGATGTTGGCCTGCCCACTATTGTCATCTCTGGTAAAAACTGGTTTATTCGGGATGAAAAAGGGCGCCAACTGTCCGACAGCGGATGGTGGCGGGTTTTTGTAAAAGCCCTCAGCGGGCGCAGGCAAACTGATGTAGCCGTTCCAGTCCACCTCTCCCAGATAGTATCCAGGGAAGCGGAAAAACAAGGTTTAAAGGTACACTGGACGAAATCAGAACCTCTTTTCTGGATGGAAACCGCTTCCGAATTGGGCAACACCACAGGCAGTTCCATTGAAGTCTTCCCCTATATCGAACCCATTGCCAGTATCGGGGAAATACTTCGTTTTTTAAGCACCGCCGATGAACCGCTGAGTTTTTGGCAGGAAACCACGCATCAAAAAACGGCGCGGGTCCTCTGCCCCTGGGAAGATAAAGGGCGCGTCATGCGGGAGTTAATAGAAAATTCCGATCCGGAGAACACTATCTATCTAGATGGTGTTAAAGAATATCAAAAGGGCGGTTGGACTTTGATAATGCCTGATGGGGATGAACCGGTCTTTAAAATCTATAGTGAGGCGGAGAGCGCGGAAGAAGCGGAGAGTTTTTTGGAACATTATGTGGATTTGATTAAGAGTTACGAAAACAAGGAGAGATAAACAATGGTGGCAATACCCCGGCCTAAAGTTGCTTTTTTCTGCATGGAATACGGTCTGGATGAAACGTTTCCCATTTATTCGGGTGGTTTAGGGGTTTTAGCAGGAGATATCTTGAAAAGTGCCCGGGATTTAAAACTTCCTTTTATCGGCATCGGTATTCTTTGGAACGAAGGTTATTCCGACCAGTTCTTAGACGAAAACGGTTACCCCCATCACTGCCGTCAAAACTATGATCGGGATCATCTGGAGGATACCGGCCTGAGTGTAAACCTTTGGCTGCGCGGCGAGGAGGTAACCTGCAAAGTCTGGAAGACGGAGGCTTTTGAGAATGCCCCCCTCTATTTGCTGGACGCCAATCTTCCCGGCTCGGCTCACGGTTGGATTACCCGTCAGCTGTATGCCAGCAGGGGACAGGAAAGAGTGGCATCAGAGATGGTTTTGGGTATCGGGGGGGTTCGTTTGATCCGCCGTTTGGGTTTTAAACCGGATATCTACCATCTCAACGAAGGGCACGCGGCTTTTGCCGGCCTGGAATTGATCCGGGAAAAAATGTCGGAAGGTAAAGATTTCTATAATGCCTGGGAGGAGACTCGCCAAGAAATAGTTTTTACCACTCATACTCCGGTTATGGCCGGCAACGAAGAGCACGATCACAACTTGCTCAACCATATGGGGGCTTGGACCGGGTTGGAGTATGATCAGGTTGAACAAATCGGCGGCAATCCCTTTAATATGACCGTGGCCGGTTTGCGCCTTAGCTGCATTGCCAACGGTGTTTCTCAACTACACGGTCTCACGGCCCGTTCCATGTGGCGCGGCTATCCCGGTACATCGCCAATTATCAGTATTACCAACGGTGTCCATACCAAGACCTGGCAGAATCCCCAAATCAAACAAACCCATCATGTCCAGGGCAATCTTTGGAAAACACACCTCCAAATTAAAAAAAAGCTGTTAGAGTTGATCGCGACGCGTACGGGGGTAAATTTTGATTTGGATTCTCTTACTATCGGGTTTGCCCGGAGGGCCGCCGCCTATAAACGCAGCGGGTTGATTTTTCACAGGCCCCATGTGATCGAACCTTTGCTGCGGGATAAAACTATCCAATTGGTCTTTTCGGGAAAAGCCCATCCGGAAGATGCCTGGGGCAAACAAATTGTTTCCAATATTGCCGAGATGGCCTATCGTTTTCCTGACAGCGTGGTGTTTCTGGAAAATTACAATATGGAATTAGGGCGGATCCTAACCTCCGGCTGCGATCTGTGGCTGAGCACCCCCCAGCGTCCCTTAGAAGCCTCGGCAACCTCTGGTATGAAGGCTGCTTTAAACGGTGTCTTAAACTTAAGTGTTTTGGACGGTTGGTGGCCGGAAGGCTGCCTGCACGGGGTTACAGGCTGGCAGTTCGGCGGGGGGTACGAAGGCCCGGAACAAATCATGGTCGATGCCGTTTCCTTATATGAGGTGCTTTTAGAGGAAGTTATCCCTACTTTTTACGAAGATCGGAACCGCTGGGTGGAGATGATGAGGGCCAGTATTTCCATGGCCGAAAATCGTTTTTCCACGGACCGGCTTCTTCTGGAGTATTACAATCTGCTTTACCAGCCGCCTGCTACTTTGCGCCGGATTAAACACGATATCGCTAAGGCAATGTCTATTCAATAGAATAGAATATGTAGGCCGGCGTTGCGCACTGGCGATTTCTTCCTGCATAGAGTATAATTTGGGCAAGGGAGGGGTGCAAGTGCGAAAGGAAGCATACGAGAAGTTGGAGAGGGAATTAAGGCTGCTTTTGGGTCCGGAGACTAACTGGTTGGCTAATTTGGCCAATACATCCGCCTTACTCTGGCAAAGATTAGAAGATATTAATTGGGTTGGGTTTTATCTCTTGGAAGGGGATGAATTGGTTTTAGGACCTTTCCAGGGCAAACCTGCTTGTGTAAGAATTGCCCTGGGCCGGGGGGTCTGCGGCACATCCGCCCAGGCCGGGAGGAGCATTCTTGTTCCCGATGTCCGTCAATTTCCCGGCCATATTGCTTGTGACGCGGCTTCCCGATCAGAGATTGTCCTTCCCATGATTACCAAGGAGGGCGAGTTAATCGGCGTTTTGGATGTGGACAGCCCCTCTTTGCAGCGCTTCGGGCCCGAAGAGGAAAGGGGCTTGACGGCAATTGTTAATACCCTGATGGAAAAATGCGATTGGGAAAGGTGAATTGGACAAGCCCTGGGGATTGGGCCACCCGGCGCATCGCGGAACTGTACCGGGAGCCAAATGGTAATGACGGCCAAAAAAAGATTGCTGCAGCGCAGCCTTTTGCTTGAGGGCATACTAAGGGCATAGCAGAATTAGTCGCCGCCCGCTGCAATTCCGGGTATGCTATTACTGCCCGGGGAATGAGCGGGCGGCCTTCGGTTCCTTGACATTTTAATCTTGGGTTACAACCAATTTGGTATCGTATTCTTTGAGGAATGCTTCTGCCCGGCGGTTGGCATCCCGAACCTCCAGATCGGTTTTACCCGGGCCCGATACTTTGATTTCGCAGATTTCCGGGGTTAATTTACACCGTACTTGGGTCACCACTCCGGTGCGGGAACGGTCCAGGCTGTGGGCTATCTGCAGCAGCGGCGCCAATTTTTTGATCCGGCGGATATCTTCCAGGGTGATCGGCCCCTGGCCCATATAATCCTTGAGGCCGATGAGAAATAGCTGCTCGTGGGAGGCCGCCAAATAGGCTATTAACACTCTTTCCCGGTGGGTTAAACCGTGCAGCGGCGAATTCAAGATGGTGTAAAGGGTATGCTTTTCCAGGCTTTCCACGCTGATTACCACGCCTAGTTCGTGGAGCAGGCCCGCAATTAGGAGCAGCCTCCGTTCGTAACTATTCAAGCGGTGCAGCGCCTGCAGTTGATCAAAAAGGGTAACAGCCAAGTTTGAAACCCGCCGGAGGTGGTTTTCATCCAAGTTGTGATAATCTATCAGATTTTTGGTGTGGTGGGTGAGGACATTAAAGACAATGGGATCCCGGGGATGGAGGTATTTGTAAAAAAGGCCGTCGCGAATGCTGCTGGTCGCAACGGTGAGCTGCTTGCTTGCGGTGGCCTTTAACAATTCCCTGATGATGACAATTCCGGCGACACTTAGATCGGCCCGGGCCTTTTCCAGGCCGGGCACGTTGCGGCGCTGTTCTAAGTTCATTTGGGCCAAGGATGCCAAGATTTCCTCCACCTTTTCTACGGGAATCTCAAGGCCGTCGGTAATGTCCGGTAAATATTTAATCCTGCCTCTGTAGACCCTGGCTAAAGAGCGCAGGGTCCCGCCGACACCCACTACGTTCGTTTGGCCTTGTAACCACGGGATCCCGGCAAAACTTTCTGCCAGGAAGGCCTGTAAGGCCTTGATATCTTCTGCTTGGGGCAGGTCTTTTAGATTAAATTTTTCCATTAGAGAGACAGAACCAAAGTCTAAGGTTAGGGTGTGCTGAAGAAGCCGGTTTTTAAAATCAACCAGTTTAAGGGAACCGCCGCCTAGATCCACTAAAAGGCCGCTGGTTTGGGCGGCAGTGTTAACTAACCCTATATAGCCTAAAGTGGCTTCTTCTTCTTCAGTCAAGACCTTGATTTTAATTCCCGTTTTTTTGTAAATATAATCCACAATTTCTTTTCGGTTCGGTGCTTGGCGTATTGCCGTTGTTGCAACGGCCGAAATATGTTTTACTTTTCTTACTTTGCAAAAGTTGGCGAAAAGGGAAATTGTTTCCGCTAGATGATCTACGGCTTGATCCGATAGATTGCCCTGGGGATCAATTCCGCTGCCTAAACGGACGGTTTCTTTTAGGTTTTCAATTTGGTGGTGGGCTTGATTATCTTTAATATCGATGATAACAAGGTGGATCGAACTTGATTCCAGATCAATGATGCCGATTCTCTCCATTGTTTAACCTCCTAATTGCCAAGCTACCCATATTGTAACAAAAATTAGCGGGAACCTACAAGTAAAACCGGGTAAATATGGTGCTGTTCATTTCTTGACATAGTTTTTCGGCCTTAGTATAATTTTGGTATAGTTACTTGATGGGGTGAAGGAGTGGAAATTACGAGAAAAACAGGGTATGCGGTTAGAGCTTTAGTTGAATTAGCCATGCATCCCGAAGGATATACGTCTTCAAAAATTATTGCGGAAAAGCAGGAAATTCCGGTAAACTTCCTGCCTCAAATTGTTGCTCTTTTAGGTTCCCAAGGCTGGGTCGCCGGTCGGCGCGGCCCCGGAGGGGGCATTCGCTTAAAGGTCGATCCCGCCACAATTACTATTGAAAATGTTATGGAATTAACACAGGGAAAAATTGCTATTTCGCCTTGTCTTTCCGGCGAGTGTTCCCGTTCTTACAGCTGTCCTTTGAAACCAGTTTGGAACAGAGCGCAATCTGCGTTTCTGGCCGTGCTTAACCAGACTACAATTGCTGATTTAGCGAATCACACCCCCTAAAACCCGAAGCCGGGCAGGAAATATATGTCGGGGGTGGAATAGTTTATGACAGCGAAGATCAAAGGAGTGTCCAGCTTGAAAAAAATTGCATTAGGGATTGTTCTTCTATTCGCAGCAGGGCTAGTGGCGGTGCCGGCCCTTGCCAGCGGTAGCCAGATCGGTTATGTCGATTTTGAGCTGCTATTTTATGCTCATCCCGAATACGATGTGAAGAATAGGGAATTGCAGGAAGCTGCTGAAAAGTTATACGAGGAAATTCAAAAAGCGGCAGCATCCTTAGAAACTTCCGAAGAGGTAGATAAGCTAGGGTCAGAATATGAAGAGAAGTTTGAGGAATTGGAACAAGAGGTGCGCGTCATTCTTATTTCTTTTATTCTTAAGATTATTGAGGAAGTAGCGGAAGGTATTCCTGTTTCCGTGGTTCTTCCGGAGAATTCTATCATCTACGGCGGCATTGATCTCACTAATGATGTCATCGAAGCAATGTACAAATCTTACGGCATTTCTGTCCCGTCATCTTTAAGAGAAATTATGTAAAAAAAGCTGTAGGATTTTAGTGCCTTGAGTAGAAGAGTACAGGAAATAAAATTTCGAAGAGGTGAATGTATGTCTAAATGGGAATGCACTGTTTGCGGGTATGTCTATGATCCTGAACTAGGGGACCCTACTCAAGGTATCGAGCCTGGGACCGATTTCAATGATTTGCCGGATGATTGGCTTTGCCCGGAATGCGGCGTGCCTGCTGATATGTTTGAAGAATTGTAGATTTCTGAGGAGGAAGACTAGATGAACCCCAAAATCGATCCAGATCTGTGTATTGGCTGCGCCTTATGCGCCGAAATTTGCCCGGAGGTTTTTGAGATGGGCGACGACGGCCTGGCCCACGTTATAGAGGGAGGAAATTGCGAGGAAGCGGGCTGCTGCCAAGAAGCCGCGGATTCCTGCCCCACTGAAGCCATCACCTTTTAATTGTAAAGAAACCAGCCGTTTTCTAAGGCTGGTTTTGTTTTTTTCCAAAATCCCCAGCAGTTCACCTGTGTAAGTTGGTTCTTTAGCGGGTAAAGTAAGCTTGCCAGGACGAGGGGGGGTGAAATCTATGGCACTAGGTTCTTCCAGTAAGAACGTAAAAGTTGTTCCGGAAGCGTTTCAAGCAATGAATCAGTTTAAATATGAGGTGGCAACTGAATTGGGGATCAACCCCGAGTACAAAACAGGGTATTGGGGCAACATTCCGTCACGGGAATGTGGTGCTGTTGGGGGACATATGGTTAGGCGAATGGTCGCCGCCGCCCAGCAGTCCCTCTTAAACCAGGGTCAGGGCACTACGGGTTTTAGAGGGAATTTCCCGCAGGAACCATCTCAATAAATGAATAGTTAGATGTTCGGAGTAGGGGATGCGGGGGCATCCCCTACTGCTATTTCCAGGTGTTGCCCTTGATTTGGAGGGAATACTAAAACCGGGGAGGTGAGCTGGCGTGGCTCGAAGACGCAAAAGAAAAAATAAAATTACGGCTCCCGAAGCCGCCGGAGCTGTGGATGATTTTAAATTTGAAATTGCTTCTGAGCTGGGTGTACACAAGGCCTATAAAAGAGGCTATTGGGGGAATGTTTCCTGCCGCCAATGCGGTGATGCAGGCGGACAGATGATCCGCGGCATGATAGCCTCAGCCGAACAATCCCTCAGGGAACAGGAAGGGGGGTTTAAACAAAGGACCCAGGTTTGAAAGTACCCCGCCGCCGGGCGGGGTTTTTCGATCTTGTCAAGGGAGGTGTTCTATGATATATTAAAAATTGGCAACAGAAGGCGTGGAGAGATGACCGTGCATGAAAAATATATGCAGGAAGCCATTCAGGAAGCAAAGCGGGCCCTAGCTGAAGGGGAAGTGCCCATAGGGGCTGTGGTAGTTTTAGATGGCGAAATCCTAGGGCGCGGTCATAACCGCAGGGAAGGGGAAAAGGATCCCACCGCCCACGCGGAAATGATCGCCATCCGCAGGGCCTCTAGGCGCCTGGGGGATTGGCGCTTGACCAATGCCGATCTGTATGTTACCCTGGAACCCTGTCCGATGTGTGCCGGCGCGATAGTTAACGCTCGTCTCAAAACTCTCGTCTACGGAGCGGACGATCCTAAAGCGGGGGCTGTGTTCTCTTTGATGAATCTAGTCCAAGACCAGCGTCTTAACCACTCCGTGGAAGTTATACGGGGGGTTTGCCGGGAAGAATGCGCTCGGCTGCTCCGGGAGTTTTTTAAGCAATTGCGCTAAAGGGGAGAGGTGACAGAGCGGCCGAATGTGGCGGTCTCGAAAACCGTTGGGCGTGTAAGCGCCCCGTGGGTTCAAATCCCACCCTCTCCGCCATGAAAGTTGAATAATTGGGAGAGATGCTGGAGTCCGGCTGAACAGGCACGACTGGAAATCGTGTAGGGGTGATGAGCCCCTCGAGGGTTCGAATCCCTCTCTCTCCGCCATATTAATTAGTACCGTCCAAGGATAGAGAATTCTGTCCCCGGATGGTTTTTTTTGTGGAAAAAACGGATAACCTAGATTGAAGGAGGGATTATAAATGACAACCAAGACCAGAATTGAACAAACGGTGGCGGGGGCCCAATCTTTGGTAGGGCAACTCAAATCATGTGCCCTAGATACGGATGTCCCTGCTGTCAAGGACATGTACAATAATATGGCAAAACAGGTTGAGGAAATAATACCCACCCTGCGAGGTAGGCTAGGGCATGTTAAAGATGAGGAACCGCAGTTTCGGTAATTAAAAGCCCTGTTAAACCCGGAGATCCTCAGGCGGGCAGGGCTTGTTGCTGTTGACACTTAAGGCTCTATCCGATATAATTACAGTGTCGTGCTAGACGGGGCAGTAGCGGTGCCCTGTACCCGCAATCCGCTAGAGCGGGGTCGAATTCCCATCCGAGGATTGATCTTGTAGAGTCTGGTTTAGGTAAGTGGTGTTGACGATTGGGT
>JAAYRS010000042.1 GCA_012518645.1 Bacillota bacterium | reverse complement strand
TTTTGTCTCTTGCAATCACCAAAACTAAAGATTACATTGCCGCGGAGCCGAATTTCGGATGCTGTTTATCTTTCATAAATTTTAAGACAAAAATCGGCTCAGCCCGTCTGGGCAGAGCCGGCTATCCGAACTTTATTTAGCTTCTAAAGTTTCAGGGCAAGATCGGGAAAGTCAGCGAATAATCTTCTACCCCAATTTCGTAGCAATAGTGCTTCAACAACTCTTCAAAATCCCGGAAGGCACTGACAGAGAATCCTTAACAGATGATCGAATCCCTAAGAAAGTACCGGCGTGCCACATTAAGGACAATGTGTTCAGGTTAGTCTATTACGATGCGCTTGTTGAGGACGCGGCCGCAGCACTGAACTTTTAGGAAAAAGGAAACCTCTGAAAACTCCAATTTACGGTGTCGCAGAGGTCTTTCCCATTTTTAGCTGTAAATGATATTAACCTTATTTTTACCAATTGTCAAAAACCGTTGCAAGCAGGTGCCAATACAGAGCCGGGAAGAAACAAAAACTGACCCTGGCTGCAGTTTCTGCAACCCGGGTCAGTTTCTAGCTCAAAATATACTATTTGCCTTTTTCCAAAACCTTCATTGCCAGATCGGGAAAATCGGTAAACATGCCGTCTACCCCAATTTCGTAATAGAAATGATAAACCATTTCTTCGAAACTGTCAAAAGCCGGGGGCATGGCATCTTTTCTTAAAGTCCAGGGATGAACGACCAGTCCTCTTTCTTGAGCCAGCCTAACTACGGCGTAATCATCCACAGGCTCACCTTCGTTGGTTTCAATCATCCCGGTATAAGGCCCGACTCCATCGGCAAATGTAGCGATATAATCCATTTCCTCAGGGGAAATAGGGGCATATACCAAGTAAACTAAGGGCAGTTCGCAGCCCAATTCCCGCAGGCGCAGCAAGCTTTCCTTCTCAAAACATTGGATATAAACGTTAGAGTCTTTTGACGTATAACCGTATTCTGCTAAGACATCCATAAGCATTTGTTCAATATCAAAGCCTTCTTCGTGGTGAAAAGCGGAACCTTTGATTTCGGGGTAGATACCAATATTCATGCCTGTACTTTTATTTAAACCCTGAATCATTTCAATCTCTTCTCTTAACGTCGGCATTTCAAAGCGGGAAGCACCTACCGGAAATCTTCCGGGAAAGACCGCTTCTCCTGTGTTGACGTTGACCCGCTCATTCAGCTCTAAAGATTTAATTTCTTCCAGAGTGAAGTCAACAACATAATAGTGACCGTCTTCACGGTGCCTACCCGGAAATACTTCCGCCACATTTGTTGTGGAGTCAAGATGAATATCGTGAATGACCATAAAGACCCCATCTTTTGTCAGTGCCACATCTTGTTCAATGAAATGGGTGCCAAAAGCGTAGGCCATTGCCACCGCCGGGAGGGTGTGCTCCGGGAGGTATCCGGAGGCTGCCCTATGGGCGATAACAACTTTTGGCGCCTCCGCTGCTGATGCCAATGATGCAAAAAGAAAAACAGAAATAGACACTAACACTACCAACAAGTTTTTGTTTTTTCTCACTACATTTTCCACCTTTCTAACTAGATATTGGAGTCGCAGATAATATTAGACACAAAACGGAAACTTCCTGCACAAAATAGCAATCTATGTTAAATTATTTTTGTCCCTTGTAATCACCAAAACTAAAGATTACATTGCCGCGGAGCCGAATTTCGGATGCTGTTTATCTTTCATAAATTTTGAGACAAAAATCGGCTTGACCCCGTCCGGGCAAAGCCGGCTATCCGAACTTTATTTAGCTTCTAAAAATTTAAGGGCAAGATCGGGAAAGTCAGCGAAAAATCCGTCTACCCCAATTTTGTAGCAATAGTGCTCCAACAACTCTTCAAAATCCTGAAAAGCACTAGACATGGAATCCTTCCTTAAAGTGTAAGGATGAACGACAAGGCCGCGCTCGTGGGCTAATTTAACTAAAGCCCAGTCATTCACGGGTTCTCCCCCATCAGTTTCGATCAATTTCATGCTGGGCCCAATTCCGTCAGCAAATGCAGCGACATAATCCATTTCCCCAGAGTGTTACGTCTTAAATTAAATGGGTATTTTGCCGAAAGAACTTTAAGCTGCGAGCGCTTCTTTTTAAAACACAGGTGCAAAACCTGCCAAAGCACATGCAGCGAATATTGGAATTGCGGTACGCAAAAACTTGGAAGGAATGAAATGGCAATACCGCAGCGAGGCCTCTTTGAATCCAATCCAATTTAGCCGAATCAACGATAACCGCTGGGATACCCTTAGCCCTGACCAAGGTGGCAAAGGCCACTGCGTAGTGGGTACAACCTACCGCCACACCGTTTGGGAGAATATAGGATGCAGTAAGTTCAAAAGTGGGCACGGCGGGCCTGGGTCCGTCTTCGACTAAAGCCAAAATCAGATTATAGATTTCTTGTACCGTTGACCCATCTTGTTTATCGTTGAGCAAGTGGCTGATTTGAGCAGTTATTTTTGTTTGCCCATCTTCGGCTAAAATAAAGCCGGGTTTCCGTAAGGAGGATTTGTAAACAAGCTCTGAAACACTTGCCGCTCATGACCGCTGCTGGTCCAAAGGGTATTTTGCTCACCCCTAAGATCTCTTAGCTCAATTATGTCCACATCTGATTCGTGCCAAAATGCCTTAAGCATTCCCTGCAGAGTCTTATCTTCCTCAAGCTTTTTCTCAAGCGTTGTTTGATCCTGGGCAAAGATAAGAAAAACAGGGTAGGCTTGATACTTGTTTTCGTAATAAAGCAGCCGCTTTTGACGGGTTTTATCATTTAAATCTTCAAGGCATTCGCCAAAAAAGGAAAATCCCCGCCACTGCGGGGGTTTATAGCGGTTAAGGGCCTCTACCGGATACCTATCACCGTAAACTTCCCGCGACCAAACTTCTCCACTGCCTCCCAGAAGAATTAGAAAGACAACCAAAAACAAAGCGATCGTTTTTTCACGGCTTTCCCCCTTTGAAGTTTCCCGTAGTGTTTGAAATGATATTACTTCGTTCTTGTTGAATACGATTGTGCCGCGGTTTTGAACGAAAAGGCCCATGTTCTCAAAACATAGTTGTGTTTTGTAGCGGCAGAGCCGACCAACGCATACTAAACAAAAGCAGCCCGAAGCAAAGAATTAAGCCCGTTTAACCAGCGCCAGAAAATATGAGGTTCAGCATTTATGATATAATTACAAAAAGTGGTTTGGGAAGGGAGATTACAATGATTAGTGAAATAGACTTAAAACACTTAAGGCGTTGTGTTGAACTAGCCGAAACAGCTTTAGAAAAAGGAGACCAGCCCTTCGGCTCAGTCTTAGTGTCCGCCGAGGGCGAAGTCCTGGCGGAGGATCATAACCGCATTGCCGGCGGCGATCACACCCAGCATCCGGAATTTGCTCTAGCCAGGTGGGCCGCGGCTAATCTGACACCGGCGGGAAGACGCAAAGCCACAGTTTATACCTCCGGTGAACACTGCCCCATGTGCGCCGCGGCCCACGGCTGGGTTGATTTAGGGCGCATCGTCTACGTTAGTTCTTCCAAGCAGCTCGTCCAATGGTTAGAGGAAATAGGTGTCGAGCCCTCCCGCGTGCGGAACCTCCTTCGGGCCGCGCAACAGTAATTTTGTAATAATAGTCGAGCCCTCCCGCGTGCGGAACCTCCCCATTGAAGATGTCATCCGCGATACACCAGTCGACGGCCCGGTACCTGAACTTGCAGAAAAAGTCCGCCAACTGCACATTAAATATTACGAGCGGTTAGCATAAGCGGCTAAAGCTGCTTAAATAAATGTACATCACTTCCAAGAATCGATGCGGGCGGCAAAGCCCTTAAAGGTATATACCGTGTTATCGGCAGGAGATAAACGCCAGAACTGCTTAAAGCAGCCGTTTAGGGCAGGGCAAAAAAACCATTGAGCACTTAGTGGCCTCGGCAAGTGAACAATCTAGCCAAACTGCCCCATTTACGCCTGTCAACAAGGGGAAAGATATGTAAACGAAGAATGCCGCAAGCGAGCCGAAAATCTAAAGGGCACTCGTTTACGGCCGTCTTGGAATTTCAAGGCAGCCTTTTCTTACTCACAAGGCTAAATTAACCTTAGAAAGATTCTAGCGGGACCCATGTGAGACCGGCCTTTTAAGCACAGCTCAATCTACCCCAAACACCGCGGGAAAGAAAGCCCATTCAATTTGAGAGGTAACACTGCACGAACAGGATAATCATCTCTGTCTCTAAAACGATCTTTTCCAATGCTGAAACCAATTTTTCGTGGGGCATTGACTCTAAAACTGAGACTAATCTTTCCAAATCTCCTAATTCTTCAATATCGCTCCACCCAAACAGAATTTTTTGTGGTATAATAGCCACAGTGATGTCCTTTCTGTCGCAGTTTAGCGTGACTAAACACTTCGACATAAGGGATCATCACCCTTTTATATTGGCGGGGTCAATTTTGGACAAACAAACGTTTTTTGAAACGGCCTTTTTCGTTGTTTTTTTGGAATAAAAATTATTTCACGTCTTTGTAAACCTTTGCCGGCCGTTCTTTCCCCACATCGCGTTTAGCTCCTACCGCCAAATGCTTCATGATTGATTTGCAAAATCTTCTCGTTTAGTGTATGCTACATGTAAAGACACCCCTCAATTCTAGTATTTGTGCGTTGCTGGCCAAGCTTAGCACAATACTACTGTATTGCGCGGTGTCTTTTTTTTTTTGAAGTTCGTTACAGGAATGCCCCTTTGTTGTAATCAACGTTAGGTAACGGTTAGCATAAAAGGGATTTTCTCCCGGCAATTCAGCGCCTGGCTGAGATTTCGTACATTAAAATAGGGAAGAAAGGGTTTTCCCGATAAGTGTTAAAGATAACAGTAGGCCCCGGGGGTCCGCCCCCGGCTTTGAAAGGAGAGAGGCAGTGCTGGTGATTTATTTCTGGATTAAGGAAAAGGTGCGGAATTTCGAAAGATTAGCCTTCCCCGCCCCTGTCATCGATGTCTAACACTTACCGCGGCCAAGAACCCAGCCCAAGTTGGCGCAGCCATCCGGCAGTCTATGTTATTTCAGGAGTTGCGGCCCTTTCCCTATTCGGAGACGCTCTGCTTTATAGTGTCCTTCCTCTCTACGCTGAAGAATTAGGGATTCCGTTTATGGCAGTAGGGCTGATTCTTTCCATGAACCGGTGGGTCCGTTTGGGAACTAATCCTTTAGCAGCCAAAACATACCAAAAATGGGACCTGTTTTATCCTTTATTGGGTGCAATGATCTTAACTGTTATTTCTTCATTCCTTTATTCCAGGGCCTGGGGAGTAGCGGTATTTTTGCTGGCCCGCGCTTTGTGGGGCCTCTGCTGGTCACACATTCGTCTCGGCGGATTTTTGGTAATTTTAAGTACATCAGGTGCTTCCCTGGGGTTAGCTGTGGGCACCCACCACGCCGTAACCCGCTTAGGCTCGGCTTTTACTTCAATTATAGGCAGCTACTTCGTTGATCGGGGCGGTTATCAACGGGGCCTGACTATTATGACCATCCTTTCTGCCCTGGGTATTTTTCTAGTCTTGCATCTACGCCGCATTTTACCGCCAAGTGATCATGATCCCCGCCAAAAAGACATCCAAGAAAGACTTTCCCCGCAGGCACCACCGGAATTATCCCCTATCATGTGCTATCTAAGCGGATTTGTGATCAGTTTTGTCAACGCGGGAATGATCGTCTCCAGCCTTTCTTTAGTCCTCCAACAGCGCCTGGGGGATCTGATCCAGCTGGGTTCTTGGACCTTCGGCATCGCCACCATATCCGGTGTAATGCTCGCTGTGCGCTGGTCCAGCAATTTACTTATCTCGCCTTTAGTAGGTAAACTGATTGATTTCGGCGGACGGCTTAAAATCTTTCGGTTCTTGACTGCGGCAATGATCATTTGCCTCTTTATTTTCGCTTCTGTTTTCAGCCCTGCGGTGACGGTATTAACAGCCGTTTTATTATTTTTTGGAGGCAACTCCCTGGAAGTGGTTTTAGATACTGCCATTGGAGATACCACCTATCATGGAGGGGCGGAAAAAACAACCCGCATCAGCCGCTATAATTCCTTCTATGATCTCGGCGCCGCCAGCGGCCCGGTTATTACTTATTTTTTAGGCAGCAGGATTGGATTTAAATGGGCCTTTTTTCTAGGCGCAGGGCTGCTGCTGCTTCTTCTGCTTTTGGAATTTCTGGGAATGTTCCCTGTAAGCGCCCAGATGCAGAAAACAAAAAGCCTTTAAAGCTAAAGTGGCTTTCTCTTTAACCCGAGAAAGCCACTTTTTTTCAACCCTTATCAGCCCACTAACTTGGAAGCATAAGTAGGCAGTAAACCCAAATCCCACAATAACTGTAAGATCGTGTAGCGTGCTCTGATATCTTTTGCGTAAAGGATGCCTTGGCGGACCAGTTCCGCGTCTATTCCTACCTCTCCGGGATTCACAACCCCGCCCACATCTTCAATTAAAGAGGTTATCTCAGCCGCGGAGGGCACGCTTTCAAGTACAGCAGCGATTTCCGACCATTGTTCAGCAATGACTTTAATCCTCTTTTTCCAGCCGGGAGCGGCATTTTTCTGGGCCTTTTCTTCTAATTCCAAGACCTCTTCAGCTGCATCCAAATAAGCACGTTTGATTTCTTCCTCCCAGTTCTCGGAAGAAGGCAGCTCTTTGGCAGCAATCTCTGCACTGGTCAAACCCTCATCAATGAGGAAATGATATAATTTAGAAACCAGTACCGCGGCAATGCTCACTTGGGTACCGTGCAAAAGTCCTTTTTTGTTTTCCAGCAGAAAGCGCAGATCCCAAAAATGGGAGATAAGATGCTCGCTGCCGGAAGCAGGCCGGGAACTGCCGGCAAAGCTCATGGCTATGCCCGCCATCACTAAAGCTTCCATAAGTTCCCCTACTGCACCGCTCTCGCCCGAAGCGATCTTATGGCGTAATTTTACCGTTCTTTCCAAAGACTGGCGGGTAATGTCTACAACCGTATCACAGTAATATTCACCGTTAATAATTGCAGAAAGCTTCCAGTCTGCTAAACAAGTATATTTCCCAACCATATCGCCAAATCCGGCCGCAATCATGGCCCTGGGTGCTCCAGCCAAGATCTCTGAATCGGCAATAATCGCTTTTGGCATTTGGCACTGGATGGATGTCTTGAGGTTATCCACAATTAAAGACGCCCCCGCTGAGGCGGTCCCGTCAGTAGAAGGTGCAGTTGCTACTATATAATAAGGAATCCCCAACCGGAAGCTGACAAAACGGCAAAGATCGTTAATTGTGCCGCCGCCCACAGCAATAATCAAATCGCATTCAGAATCAAAGTTTAGCAAAAGTTTTCCTACGGCATATTCGTTCGGCAATAATTTCGGTTCATCGAAGACATGGGAGGCAACCCCAATTTCTTCCTCGCCCAAAAGTGAGAGAAGCCTCTCCCCGGCAACTTTATAAGTATTATGATCAGTTACTACAAAGGCTTTACGCAGGCCGTGGCCCCGCATAATCCCGGCCACTTTTTTTAGAGCACCGGCGGAGATTTCCACCGTTTCGAGTTCCGTTTTGTGAACTTTTCCACACTCGCACTCAAACTCCGCTCCCAAATAGTCGGTAAGTTTCATTTTGCTAATGTCCATTTCTAAGCCCCTTTTCTGTTACGTGAATATTTAATTCCAAATAACATTATAGACTAAAATAATACGGATTTAAAGGTGCCCTGCTAATTTTTTCATAAACTTCCTATTTTGGGCCGAAACGGAACTTACAGAAAAGTGTTTTTCTGAGTTGCTCTCTTAGTTGCCGGAAGGTAAATCTTCTTACTTGAAGAAGGAAGTGATTCAAAGATTATTATATTGGAGGCAGATCATGAAGCAACTTGAAGCAATTGAAACTTACTTGTTAGATATGGACGGTACGTTTTATCTGGGGGATCAATTATACCCCTGGTCCCTTCCTTTTGTAGAAACCATGAGAAGATTGGATAAGAAATTTATTTTTGTAACTAACAACTCCTCCCGCAACGGCAATTTTTACGTGCAAAAGTTGGAAAAGATGGGGGTAACCGTTACTTCTGACCAGGTCTTTACCTCAGGCCAGGCAACGATCTATTATTTGAAGAAATATAATTACCCGCGCCGCTTATATTTGGTAGGTACACCCTCTTTAGAGGAAGAATTCCGGGAAGCAGGCTTTATCCTCACTGCCAAAGAGCCAAAAACGGTGGTTTTAGGTTTTGATCTTACCTTAACTTACGAGAAATTGCGAATCTCCTGCGATCTTATTAGAAGAGGAATACCTTTTATCGCCACTCACCCTGATTTTAACTGCCCGACACCTGAAGGGCCTATTCCGGATTGCGGCGCCATGATTGCCTTAATTACTGCTTCCACCGGGGTCAAACCTAAAATTATCGGAAAGCCTTATCCCCAAATGGTAGAAGCTCTGCGCGCCAAATACGGACTGGAGAATCCCCGGACTGTGGCCATGGTAGGAGATAGGCTGTATACTGACATAGCCATGGGCAGTGCTGCAGGTATTAACAGTATTTTAGTCCTTAGTGGCGAAACCCGGCGGGAAGATCTGGAGGGTTCGGAATTTAAGCCTGATTTCGTATTAGAAAACTTAGGCGAAATAGTAAAGATTTTAAACAAATAGAAGTACATCCATTTCAATAATGTGCGCCTGAAAAGCTGTTGTCAAATCTTTCAACATATGGTATGATCTTTCCCGACATACAAAGAACGGCTTCTGAAAGTATTTTACCCCGCCTCGGCTAGCTCGGGTTTTGCAAATTATAAAACCTGCGGCTTGCGATTGCTCATTCTAAATTACGAATCTGTCCTGCATTCTGCTCTTTAATCTAACAAATTTTACATTAGTATCCAATAGGCCGGCGGTTTTAAAACTTTGTTTTACAAGGAGGAATTACGTTATTATTGTTGAAGTATTATCAAGCGTTTGTCACAATACTATGGAGGTGTGTTAAGTGAAGAAAGTGTTGAACAGAACGTTTCTACTAGTCTTAGTGCTAACTCTGTCCTTCGCATCTTTGGTAAATGCAGAAGTTGTAGAAGTAGAGTTTTGGCACGGTTTCTCCGGTGCCCGCCTAGAAGTCTTGGAGAAAATCGTAGCAGACTTTAATGCACTCAATCCGAAGCAGCAAATCAGAACAATGCTCTACGGTACTTATGAAGAAGGCCTAGCTCGTTTCCTGGCGGCCCATCCTGTTAAACAAGAACCTGCCCTGATCGGCCTTTATGAAGGTGCGATGGGTGCTATCCATGACAGCGGAATGATTATCCCCGCCTATCAGATTCCTGAAAAAGTAGGGGTAGAGTGGGACTTTGGACAGTATGTCCGGCCCATCGTTACTTACTATTCCAGGGACGGCAACCTCTGGTCATGGCCAATGGCATCTTCCACCGCCATGATTTATTACAATGCCGATCATCTCCGTGAAGCCGGCCTTGATCCGGACAGTCCTCCCACATCCTGGGATGAACTGCACGAATACGGCCTGGCGCTAATCGAAGCCGGCGTTGTTAAACACGCTCTTGCCTTCGGCTGGCCCGACTGGATGTTTGAAAACCAGTTGGCTCTGCACAATCTGGAATACTGCAACGAAGGAAACGGCCGGGAAGGACATCCAACCGAAGTTTCTTGGCCCAACGAATTTACTGACAAACTGCTGACAAAATGGGGCGACATGGCTGCAGACGGAGTCTGGACCTACGGTGGAGTGGAGTACGACGCTAACGGTGCTTTCCAAAGCGGAGAGCTCACCTTCTTAATGCAGTCCACTTCCTCTCTTGACGGAATTTTAAGGACCGTTGGGGATGACTTTGAAGTTAGAACAACCTTCCTGCCCCGCCTGAGTGAAGAATACACAAGAGGCAATACCCTCATCGGCGGCAGCAGCCTTTATGTCTCCAACCAAGCAACACAAGAAGAATTAGAAGTAATTTTCGAGTTCTATAAATATCTCGCTCGTCCGGAAGTAGATATTTATTGGCACCAAAATACCGGTTACTTCCCATCCACCAACGCAGCCCTGCAGCGTCTGATGGACGGCGGCTGGTTTACAGAAAGCCGCAACCATCTTACGGCCTTTTTACAGATTCTATCTGGAAAAACCGATTCTCACGCAGCTGCCGGCATGAAATTGGGAATGTTTGTCCAAGCCAGAGAATGGAACCGCGATGCCATCGAAAAAGTTTCTCGCGGCGAAGATCAACGGAAAGCTTTACAGTACTCTGCTGACCAAGTTAACAAACTCCTAGCAGAATACAACGAATTTATCCAAAACTAAAGCAAATACCCCGGGGGCTTCCCGCCCCCGGGATCCGGATTATTTTTTATTGTTAGGAGGTTTCTAATGGATCGGTTTCCTAAACACCGAGTTTTACCCTACGGTTTGATCTTTCCCTCTATATCTATAATTGCTATCTTTTTGATTTATCCCTTTGGGCAAGCGATTTATCAATCGTTTCACCGCATTAATCCTGTTCGAAGGCAGTTAGTTAATGTAGGTTGGCGCAACTACGTAGATATGTTCCAGTCTTCAGAATACCTAAATAGTTTCCGCAATTCTTTTATTTTTGGCGTGATTGTTATTGGGCTGGGTTTGGCCATTTCTTTAGGGATTGCCCTTTTAACAACCCAAAGAATTCGCGGTGCCGCAATTTATCAAATTGCGTTTATCTGGACTTACGCCATGTCCCCTATCATCGCCGGTGTTATGTGGTCTTTAATGTTTGACCCCTCCATCGGATTGATGACCCATGTAGTTGGCAATCTTACCGGATATTGGATTAACTTCTTTAATGATACGGTGGCCGCTTTTATCCTGGTTTCGGTGGCCTCAATCTGGGTAATGTTAGGCTACAACATTACTTTCTTTGTGGCCGGATTGCAAAACGTGCCTCATGAGTTAAGAGAGGCTGCTTCCATTGATGGGGCCAATACGTGGCAAGTTTTTTGGATTATTACTTTTCCTATGCTTAGCCCCACAGTTGTCTTTTTGCTCTTCGTGAACACCATTTATGCTTTCTTCCAATCTTTCGGTCTAATTGACGTCATTACAATGGGAGGACCCAGCAGGGCTACAGAATTTCTAATTTACAAAATTTACAGGGACGGCTTTGGACGCATGCAGGAAGGCCAAGCGGCGGCTCAATCTGTCGTCCTTTTCATAATTATTGCTATTGTGGGTGCAATCCAGATTTATACATCCACTAGAAGTGCGGTCTATGAACGCTAGAAAGGAGATAAAAATGCACACTTATCGCAAACTTATGACCAAAATCGGTATTCATGCGATTCTGATTGTTACCTTGATTGCGGTTATTTTTCCGGTTTACTACGCTATAACCATGGCCACCCATACTCACCGCGATGCCTATGCTTTTCCGCCCAAGCTTATTCCCGGAAAACAGTTTTTCCAAAACGTTAAAGAGGCCTGGCGGCGGATTGCCATGACAACGCTCTTAAAGAACAGCCTCATTATTGCCATTACCGTAGCTTTTGGTAAAATTGTCTTTTCAATAGCGGCTGCCTTTGCCTTTACCCATTTTAACTTTCGCGGAAATTGGATCTTGTTTCCCTTAACCATGGTTACTCAAATGATGCCTCTTCCTGTCCGGGTAATACCTTTATACCGCATGATGGCTCAACTCAATTGGTTAAACTCTTACAAGGCTTTGACCGTCCCTTACTTGGCCAGTACCACAGGAATCATCCTTTTTAGACAGTTTTATATGACGGTTCCGGTTGAGTTGGCCGATGCCGCCAGGGTCGATGGAGCGACACCTCTGCAGTACTTGTGGAAAATATTGCTGCCTCTTTCCTGGATCAACGTGGCCGCCTTGCTAGTAATCGAATTTATCTACATGTGGAACGAATATTTATGGCCTAATATTGCAATTACCTCTTCTAAAATGAGAATTGCTCAAATGGGGCTGCGCATGCTCTATACTTCGGAGCGGGGCGTAGCAGAATGGAACATTATTATGGCCGGGACTTTAATTATCATGCTGCCCCCACTAATTGTTCTAATCCTGTTTAGAAAGCAGTTCTCCGAAGGTATTGCCATGCAAACAACGAAATAGAAATAAGGGGATCAAAAAAGCCGGTTTTTCTATGCCGGCTTTTTTTGATCCCTTGTATTAAAATCAGCGGTGAACTTCCGCCGTGTTAAAAACACTGCGAATCAAGGCATAAGCCTCTTTGTTCCGCCTCTTTAGGGTAACCTTGGTTGCCAATTGTTTCTTGCAATTTGGGCAGGATAAGGCCCCGGGAAGAGTGGATAGATCAACACTGCTTTTAACAATCCTTTCTACATACATTCTAAGCAGGCCGCCGGGGCCCGCCTTTTGGTAAAGGGCTATCTTCGTTTGGCAGTACCCGCAGGAAACTAAGATCAAACGGCTGCCCCTTACCCGCCGATAATTAGGGTTATCATAAATCAAAAAATCACCTTCCACTGCTGCTGCCATAAATAATAAGGTTTTGATAATGAGAAACGGCCAAAGCATTGCCATCCGGGGACCAAGCCAGAGCCTCCAAACCTTGGCCATACCCGTTAAACACCCTTAGCTTCTGCCCGGTGGAGATACCCCAAATTTTAAGCGAACCATCATAACTTCCGCTGGCCAGGTAGCGCCCATCGGGGGACCAATCGACTGCGGAAACCAAATCTCCGTGCTCTGGAAAAGTTTGAGTATTGGCCCCGCGTTCAACTTCCCATATCCGCACGGTTCCATCCGCAGAACCGCTGGCTAAATGCCGGCCGTCCGGAGCCCAGCTTAGACAGCGGATCCAGCCGTTATGACCCTTTAATCTTTTGATTTCTTTTCCGGAAAAAGCCGAAAAAATGTAGATATCGGGAGACCAGCCGCCTACAGCTAAATATTTTCCATCAGGCGAGTAGGCCACAACCCGGACCCACCCGGATAAATCCTTGATTGCTTCCAGCTGCCTGCCCCGGGCTACCTCCCAAATGCCGGCGCTCCCATCCCAACTGCCGCTGGCTAAATACTTGTTATGGGGAGACCAGCTTAAGGAAAGAACCCAATCTTCGTGACTGGCAGGTACTTTCAAACCTACAAAGAACTCTAGGCCCCCTTCGTGAAGGAAAGGCTTTTTAATCCGATCTGTAAAGGAGCGGATAACCCGGCCGTCAGCAGCCTCCCATAATCTAATTACGAAATCCCGGCCGCCGCTGGCAAAATATTGGCCGTTAGGCGACCAAGCCAAGGTTTCTATTCCAGCGGAATGAACACCCGTAAGATAACGCATTTCTTGTTTGGCTTGAAGATCCCAAATACTGATGACCCGATCGTCCCCTCCTGATGCCAGATATTTTCCGTCCGGGGACCAGGCCAATGCTTTTATCGTTCCTTTGTGCCCCTTGATCTTAATTGAGGACTGCCCCGATTCGGTCAGCCAAAGTCTAATGACACTATTGTTACCCCCGCTGGCCAGACAAAGCCCGTCCGAGGACCAAGCCAGGGATAAAACATTATCCTCGGGGGTAATAATCCTAGGCTCCTTGCCGTTAGGCCAATCCCAAATTCTGATGGACCAATCTTCACCGGCACTAGCTAGATAAGCCCCGTCGGCCGACCAGGAAAGGGCATTGATTTGAGCCGTATGCCCGGACAAGATCCGGGGTTTAATTGGGGAAAGCCCCTTAAAGATCCGAAGAACCCCTTTGCTGTCCCCCACAGCCAGCTCCGTTCCCTGCTTGGACCAAGCCAAAGAGGCAACTTTATTTTCTATCCCGATTTCCCCGATTTTTTTGCCCGATGCTGTCTCCCAAAAACTGATTTTGCTGTCATCCCCGCCCGCGGCAAGATAATCCCCCTGCCGAGACCAAGATACGGCCTTAATCCAAGCTGCCTGTTCCCACACAAAAAGATTTGCTCCTGTGGAGAAATCCCACAGGCGGACGGTCCGATCCCAGCTGGAACTAGCCAGTTTTGCCCCATCCGGCGACCAGTCCAAGGCGCTTACTAAATCGGTATGCCCCTCTAAAGTCCGAACTTGGATCCC
>JAAYRS010000041.1 GCA_012518645.1 Bacillota bacterium | reverse complement strand
CCATGATTCTATTATCCAGGGATATGCGTCAGGATCCAAGTCCAAATTTCCTGATTTAATTTTCAAGGTTCGGCAGGGAGAAAGAACCTAAAACCAACTCCCTAAATCTTAATATACGAGGGGTGGAAAGGGTGAAAATCGCTATTGTGGGGGCGGGCAGTACCTATACCCCGGAATTAGTGGAGGGGTTTTTAAAAGAAGCCCGGGCCTTGGCTTTAAAACAAGTCTATTTATTCGACATTGATTCTTATCGCCTTCGGATCGTGGCCGATCTTGTGAAAAGAATGGTGGAAGCGAAGGGGTCCCCCTTTACCGTTAAGGCAACTCAAGATCGAAAAAAGGCCCTTAGCAACGCTGATTTTGTTTTGACTCAGATTCGCGTCGGGGGGCAAAGGGCCCGCCATGCAGATACCAAGATCTGTTTGGAGGAAGGACTTCTAGGCCAAGAGACCACGGGGGCGGTGGGCTTTGCCAAAGCCCTGCGGACAATCCCGGTTATTTTAGAGCTTTGCGCCGATCTTAAAAAATATGCCGCTGGGGCCCGGTTGATTAATTTCACTAATCCTGCCGGCATTGTTACTGAGGCCATTCAAAAATATGGAGGAGTGGAAGCCATAGGCCTTTGTAACGTGCCTGTGGGTATGAAAATGGCTTTGGCTAAGGACTATGGTGTTTCTTACCGAGAAATCGATTTCGATTATGTCGGTCTTAATCACTTATCTTGGGTCCGAAAGGTTTTTATTCGCGGGGAGGACAAAACCGCAGAAATTTTGGAAAAAGAAATTGAAGCCCCAGCCAATATTCCCAAGATGAACATCAACCCCAAGTTTAAGCGTGCCTTAGGCATGCTGGCCAACAGTTACTTAGATTATTTCTATTTACAAGACGAAATGACAGCCCGCCTTAAGTCGGAAGAAAAAACCAGGGCGGAAATTGTTGAAGAAATTGAAAAAGCGCTCTTGAAAAAATATCAAGATCCCGGATTGGCCGAAAAACCAAAGGAATTGGAAAAAAGAGGCGGTGCCCATTATTCTACTGTTGCAGTATCGGCCGTCAAATATATTGCTTTAAATTCCGGAAAGAAATTGATCGTTAACGTTCGTAATAATGGGGCTTTGCCCGATTTGGGCCCTGATGCAGTCGTGGAAGTTACTTCTCTTCTGGACGCCCGCGGCGCTACAGCTTTAACTGTAGGCAGGCTGGAGCCGGAAATTCGCGGTTTAATCCAACAAGTTAAGGCTTACGAAGAGCTGACAATAGAAGCGGCAGTCCGCCGTAATTACAACAAAGCTCTTTTAGCCTTAGCGGCCAATCCTCTGGTTACTTCTGTCAATAAGGCCCAGCGTATTTTAGACCGATTTAACCAGGAACACAAGCTGGGTTTGCGCGAACTTTGAAATCGGAAGAATGGAAAAGCGCCTGGGGAAGGCGCTTTTTTGACCGGCTAATTACTGAGTGCTAAATTGCCCAGGCTTTTTTCTTCTTAATTCTGTTTCCGGTGGAAAAACGTAGCGATTGACTAATAAGGCCACAACAGCCCCAAAAGCAGTCAAACTCGTCCGGGAAACGGCATAGTGGGAAAGAAGAGCAGGATCTACCCTCAACATTAGATCAAAATAAACGATGCCGGCAATAAAAATGGAATCCCTGAGCTTCAGCTGATTTAAAAGATAAATAATGAACATTAAACCCAGGGGGATCACCAAGGCCTTCAACAGAAATGATTCCAAAGGCCACCGGGTACCCAAGGCCGCAAAAGCCGTTCCGATCACGGCTCCGGCTAGGGTTCCCAAAAACCTGTTTAAGCCTGCCTTAAAAGATGTGGAAACATTGGCCTGCATTGTGAAGACAGCTGTCATACATGCAAAAAATGGTTGTTTGATTCCAATTATGCCGAGGATTAATATACAGAGGGCAACGGAAAGAGAGGTTTTAAAATTGCGCATTCCAATCTTCAATCTTGATTTCACCGCCTTTATTCATTAGTTATCTCTTTTAGATAAAGAATGCCAAGATTTTGATTCACCTTTTCTTCCTTAATTCCTGCTGAGAGCGGTTGTTTTTGAGGTGAAAGCCCGGAACTGCTGTTTTTGCCGGTTAAGAGAGGCTGTCCCCGCGGGGACAGCCTCTCTGAAACTGTTTTCATTTAGCTTTCCTCTAAATGAGGATATTTAAAACAGCGGGGCGGCAGCAAGTTTTCCTTAATAGTCCGCGGAGAAACCCATCTTTGCAGGTTTATAAGGCTGCCGGCTTTATCATTGGTGCCGGAGGCTCTTGCCCCGCCAAAAGGCTGTTGGCCTACGACTGCGCCTGTAGGCTTGTCGTTGATATAGAAGTTGCCTGCAGCCTCCTTCAGGGCTTGGGAAATCTGCAGGATTGCCCTGCGATCCCGAGCAAAAACAGAACCGGTTAAACCATAAGGGGAGGTAGTATCGCAAAGTTCAAGGGCTTGGTTTAAGTCCCGATCTTCGTAAACAAAGACGGTTAAAACCGGCCCAAAGATCTCCTCGGTCATTAGTTTAAATCTGGGGTTGCTTGTTTCCACAATAGTAGGTTCAATGAAAAAGCCTTGGGAATCATCCGCGCCGCCGCCGGCGAGGATCGCTGCTTCGCTGGAATTTTTAGCGTAATCAAGGTATGCTTTAATGTTATTGAAAGAATCTTGATCAATAACTGCACCCATAAAATTGGTGAAATCAGCAACGTCCCCCATTTTCAACTCTCCGGTCATTTCCACAATTTGTTCCTTTACCCTGGGCCACAAGCTTTTGGGAATATAAGCTCGGGATGCAGCGGAACATTTTTGCCCTTGATATTCAAAGGCTCCCCGTACCAATGCGACGCTTAAAGTATCCGGATCAGCACTAGCGTGGGCAAAAATAAAATCTTTTCCGCCTGTTTCACCCACTAGGCGGGGATAGGTGTGATAGCGGTGAATATTACTGCCCACGGTTCTCCACATGTTTTGGAAGACCGCTGTGCTTCCCGTAAAATGTATTCCTGCCAGGCTGGGGTGGCTTAAAACGGGATCACCCACTGTCCGTCCGGGACCAGGTATAAAATTGATTACCCCCGGGGGCAGGCCCGCTTCCTCCAGGATTTTTAAAATGAAATAGGCGTTATAAACTGCAGAAGAGGCTGGTTTCCAAACCACGGTATTTCCCATCATAGCCGGGGCTGTAGGCAGGTTGCCGGCTATGGCCGTAAAATTAAAGGGGGTTACGGCAAAGACAAATCCTTCTAAACCCCGGTATTCCACCCGGTTCCAGCTTAAGGGCACTGATTGGGGCTGCTGCCGGTAGATTTGTTCCATAAAGTGGACATTAAAGCGCCAAAAGTCAATTAGCTCGCAGGCAGAGTCGATCTCTGCTTGAATAGGTGTTTTACTTACTCCCAGCATAGTGGCGGCATTTGCTGTGAAACGCTGTTCGCGGGCTAGAATCTCGGCTGCCTTTAAAAACACTCCGGCCCTTTGCTCCCAAGGAAAATTTGCCCACTCCCGCCTTGCCTCTAAAGCGGCTTGAATTGCCAGCTGGACTTGATCTTCACCGGCTTTATGGAATTGCCCTAGTTGATGGCGGCGGTTGTGGGGCATTACACATTTTTGAGTTTCCCCTGTCCGGATCTCTTTACCGTTAATTACTAAAGGAATGTCGATCTGTTGTTTGCTTAAACGTTCCAATTCAGCCTTCAATTGGGCCTTCTCCCTGCTTTGGGGGCCGTAATCGTAGCTAGGCTCGTTTTTTGGAACGGGCATGGACAGGATAGCGTTAGACATACTCTTCACCTCTCTTATATTCTAAAAACCGTTATTGCAGTAGTTCCCGGCCGCTGAAATCCCGGTAAGGGGATAAATCGGTAAATATCTCCGGATCTTCTTCCCCCTCAACAAGGGCTAAGGCAATCATTTCCGCCAGGCCCGGGCCTAACATTAGGCCCTGCCCGCACATACCCACTGCGTGAAAAAGCCCCTTTACCTCCCGATCAAAGCCAACGATAGGCTTGGCATCAGGGGTCATGGGGTAAAGGCCTCTCCAAACCCTCCGTATTTTTAAATAACGGAGGCGGGGGTAGAGATCAAGCATGCGGGGAATTACCATTGGAAGGAATTCCGAGGTTGAACGGATATCGGTACCCCAGCGCTGGGGACGGGGTGTAATACAAAAAACAACTGCCCCGGCTAAATTTTGATAGAAATAATAGTTGTCGGAATTCTGATCGGGTTTAATATCTACAACCATGGGTTTTAAGAAGGGTTGTACCGGTTCGGTAACCCCGGCTTCGTGTGAATCGGGAAAGACAGGAAGATCTGTTCCTGCCATTAGGCCAACTTGGCGTCCGTAACCCCCGGCAGCATTGACCACAAGGGGTGCTTGGAAATCCCCTTTATTAGTCTTAACAGTCTCAATTCTCCCCCGGCTTTGGCCGAGGGCGGTTACTTCTGTCTGGAAAAAGAAATCCGCTCCTTTTTCCAGTGCCATCCGGTGGAAGGCGCCGGCCAGCTTCAAAGAGGAAAGATGGCCGTCATCCGGGGAAAAAGTACCCCCTAAAAGGCCTTCGGTTTTAATTCCCGGTGCTATTTCTTCCAGCTCTTCGGGCTCAATCCAGCCGATGTTTAACCCAAAGGCTTTTTGGGTGGGGAGAAGCCCCTTTAGACCGGCGGCAATTTCCGGATCGTAGGCGGGAAAAAGATAACCGCCTTGGACATAATCCACATCCTGGCCGTATTCCTGTTTTAAACTGCGGACGAAATTTAAAGAAGCCTTACCCACTTTGATCTTGGCCCGATCGGAATGAGTGGCGCGAATTCCGCCGATGGCTGCCTTGTTTTGCCCTTGGCCGGCCGAAGCCAGTTTGTCTAGAACGGCAACTTTTAAATTTCGGGCCGCTAGGCGGTAAGCTAGAGGCAGGCCCACACTGCCGGCGCCGATCACGATGATATCGTATTTTCTCACTTCTTTTGGCCCCCTTGATTGGCTATTGCCTGCATGGGAATTTCCACGGCTAAGGGCCGCAGTGAAGCTGCGGTAATCTCTGTTTTCGGAACACCGGCCTGCTGTAAAATCCGGGGTAAAAGCTCTGTGCAGGTCTTTCCGCCGCAGGCTCCCATGGCGGCCCGAGTTTGCTTCAATTGATTAAGATCCGTGACCTGATTCTCCTTTATGAAATCCAGAAGTTCACCTACACTAACGCGTTCGCAGCGGCAGACAATAGCGTTTTCGGGTAAATAGGAATAATTTGGTTTTGCTAAGGGGGCCGCGGCTTCTTGCTTTTGGACCAAAATGCCGGCAACATCAGGGGCTATTTTTTCCGGGACCTCTACTGTTAAAAGGCTGGTGCGATATTTTTTGTTGAAGCGTGCTGATTTAAGGATTCCTGTTCCTAAAGCTAACCCATCCCGATCCCTCAGCTCTAAACGATCACCGGGTTTATATTGGTGTCTAAATTCGTGGGGAAGAGTTACTTCTGCCAGCCCTTCTTTCTGGGAGCGGCGCACTAAGGTAATAGCCAGGCCGGGGCAGATTAAAAGGCATAATCCGCAGCCAATGCACTTGCCCTTAAACTCCGGAAGATCTAAAATCGTGCCTGTTTTCCCTGAGAGTTGAATGGAGTTAAAGGGGCAAACGGTTGCACAAGGGTTGCAGGGGATCTCTTGGTAACAGTGTAAAATGGGGCGATGGCCGTCCCCTTCAGGTAGAGTGTGTTTTCTCTCAATCGTTTCACCCGGAAGGCTTTTTAAAATGTCCGCTTTTTCCTGCCATTCCGGGGGAAGAAATACTTCTTTGCCTAAAAGGAGGGCCATTTTACGGCCAATTATTTTCCCTCCGATCATGGCAGAAGACGCTTCCGCAATTTCATTGGCATCTCCGGTCTTTAAAACAGGAAAATCGCTTTCAAGAGCAGTTTCGTAAAACTCGTCGGCTGGGTTCAGCCCCACGGCGACCAAAACCGTATCTACCGCAAAGGTTTTTGCAGTTGTTAAAAGAGGGTTCCAGTCCTTATCAACTTGGGCGATGGTAGCCCGTTCCACCTTTCCTTCGCCCTCAGCGGAGATAATGGTGTGGTTTAAATAAAGAGGTACACCCAGGCGTTTGATTTTATCGGCGTGGACTTTGTAACCGGTGATTTCGGAAGCTGCGTCCACCAGCCCGGCCACTTCAATCCCCGCTTGTAGAGCGTGGTAAGCGGCGATCAAACCAACATTGCCGCAGCCTACAATGAGGACCCTCCGCGAGGATTTAACATGATCGCGGTTCACTAAGGTTTGAAAAGCACCGGCGCCGTAAACACCGGGAAGATCGTTGCCGGCAAAAAGCAGGGAACGCTCTCTGGCCCCGCTGGCTACAATCAGGGCCCGAAAAGAAACGAGGGTGTAAGATTCTTGGTTTTCGTAAACACCCGCCTTTTGATCGCTGTAAATGCCTGCTACTATAGAGTTGGTTAGGACGGTAATATTATTTTCATTAAGAACCTTTTCTTCTAAGATTCTCCCGATTTCCGTGCCTCTGGTTCCTGCGTAACAGTCGGCTACAGAACCAAAAAATTTGTGGGTTTGGAGGACAAGTTTTCCGCCTAAGCGTTCTTTATCGTCTACTAAGATAACAGAGAAATCCTGTTCTGATAATTCCAAAGCGGCCGTAATACCGGAAGGACCGCCGCCTACAACTAAAACATCGCATTCCAGCTCTTTCGGCGGATGAGAGGGATGATATTCGTTTCCCGGGGGAAGCTCCGGAAAATGGACCAGGGTTTTAATTTCCATCCCTTCCTGCAAGGGGGTCACGCAGCTTTTCCGGGGTTGGCCATCGATAATTACTGTACATTGGGAACACTGTCCGTTGGCGCAAAAAATGCCTTGGGGGGCGTCCTCAACCTTATGAATGGAAAAAGATTGAATGCCGTTGGCAAATAAAGCGGCTGAAACCATTTCCCCTTCTTGGCCTTGTAAAACCCGGCCGTTAAACGAGAAGGAAATCGTTTTTTTATCTTCAATATCTAATATGGGGTGTTCTTTGATGCGCACCTTCCTCGCCTCCGCTTTATACTGCATAAATTTTAGTCTGGGAGTACTTTTTTCACAATAAAGATATTCTGTTGAGATATCCTAATTCCTTCCGTCTTCAAAGATCTAAACTTTACTTGTTCTGGAAAGAGGGCTCCTATAAAAAGGGGAAAACAAAGCTAGGGGGGTACTTCTTTGCGAAAAACGTCAAAAAGGCAGGAAGTGGGTACCCCTTTGGCAGATTCGCGGGGAAGGATGGCGGATCCCTAAAGATTGCGAATTAAATATTTTAAGGTATAATTTAAAAGTGATACTAGTAGTTCGCCATTCCCCCCCGGCCCGGCCGGTGCTTTCTTAAGCCTGAGCCTTTTCACGGCTTGACACTTGGCCGTTTTATTGTATATTATAATTGTAATGATGAGAATGACTTTCGGTCTCACTAATAATTGTAGTTGCTGAAGTTAATTTAATTGAAACCAGGAGGGTGCCTAATGGACCATTTACCGTTGATCAAATTGGGGCCGGGGGAGAGCGGGAGGGTAAAAAGAATCGCAGCCGGAGCCCATGCCACCAAAAAATTATATGAGATGGGTTTTAATACGGGGGCCCTCGTCCAGGTGCTAAAAAACGATCGGGGCCCGCTAATAGTTTCTTTAGCCGGAAATAAGATTGCCTTAGGCAGGGGTTTGGCGGACAGGGTAATTATCCTGAAAAGTTAGCGTAATTCGTGAGCTGATTTTTAAATTCAGCCGCGGTCGTAACATAAGGTAAAGGAGCAGCAGTGGGGTGTATACTATAGCTTTAGTGGGTAATCCCAACAGTGGCAAGACTACATTATTTAATGCTCTAACAGGTTCAAACCAACATGTAGGGAACTGGCCCGGGGTTACAGTTGAAAGAAAAGAAGGGAAGTTCCGCTTTAAGGACCAGTTTTACAAGGTGGTGGATCTGCCCGGTACTTATAGCTTGGGTGCTTTTTCGGAAGATGAAATTATAGCTAGAGATTTCATCCTGAAAGGGGACCCTGATCTTGTTATTAATGTGGTGGACGCTACCAACATCGAGCGCAATCTGTATTTAACAACCCAACTATTGGAGATGGGTGTTAAGGTGATCGTAGCTTTAAACATGATGGATGAGGCGGAGCAGAGGAAGATTTCATTTGACTTAGCGAATCTTTCCGTAAAACTGGGGGCGCCAATCGTACCCGTAGTTGCTTCCCGGAGGAAAGGCATCGAACAACTATTGGAAACTGCAGTTAGTTCAATTGAAAAGCAGCTGGATTACAAAGTGTTTATCTCCTACGGGCGGGAGCTGGACGGTAAAATTGCCAGGATTGAAAAGGTGTTGGCACAAAAAGAAGTGGGCTACCCTTCTCATTGGCTGGCCATTAAGCTTTTGGAGGGTGATGAGTATGTTCTTGATCTTGTCAGCGAAAGCGATCTCAGCCCCAGGGAATTAGAACTACTTAGTTTCAGCCGCCAAAATGGCGCTTATGAACTGGAGTTGGTTGACAAAAGGTATGAGTTCATCAATCAAATTACCGGCTCCACAGTCTTTCGCCCTCAAAAGCCGGTACAGATCAAAACTGATAAGATCGACAAGATCGTCACCCATAAATATTTAGGACTGCCTATTTTTGGTTTGATAATGTTGGGAATGTTCCAGTTGACTTTTGTTCTCGGGGAAGACCTTCTTGGGGACTCAGTAGCTGACGCTATTGGGATTTTCGGGGAATATGCGGAGGCTCTGCTCCTTAATTTGAATGCTCCTGCTTGGCTTGGTTCTTTTGTGGCCAACGGGGTTATTGGAGGAGTAGGGGCTGTGGTTGAATTTGTGCCCCTAATTGTAATTTTATATATGCTTATGGGTGTTTTAGAAGATAGCGGCTACATGGCCCGGGCGGCTTATGTTATGGATAATGTGATGAGATCTCTTGGTTTGCAGGGTAAAACTTTTATCCCCATGATTGTGGGTTTCGGATGTAATGTCCCCGGCATTATGGCCACCAGGACCCTGGAATCGAAAAAGGACCGCATGATTGCCATTTTGATTAACCCCTTTATGTCCTGCGGGGCAAAACTGCCCATTTATTTAGTCTTTATCGCTGCTTTTTTCCCCAATAATGGCGGGCTGGTCTTATTTTTAGTTTATTCCTTAGGTATTCTCATCGCGCTTTTAATGGGTAAAATCTTCGGGGAGACCCTTTTCCCGGGGGAGGTATCTCACTTTATTATGGAACTTCCTCCTTACAGAAAACCCACTCTCCGCAACGTCGTTCGCAACATGTGGGATAATGTATCCGGCTTTCTGACTAGGGCGGGGACCACCATTTTTGCAGTTGTTAGTTCTCTTTGGGTTTTGGCAGTCTTGCCCGGAGGGGTGCAGCCCTACGGCCCGGAGAGCTTTTTAGGAAGGATTGGCCTTTTGATCGCCCCCATTTTTCGCCCGGCGGGTTTTGGCAATTGGCAGGCCGCAGTAGGCCTCTTTTCGGGTATAGCTGCTAAAGAAGCTGTTGTGGCCACCTTGGGGATGGTCTATGCCGGTGTGGAAGAAGGCGCGGAGCTTGTAGCGGCCATTAAAGCTGCATTCACCCCCTTGACTGCAGCATCTTTTATGATTATGACCCTGCTTTACACCCCTTGCGCCGCTACAATTGCCACAATCAGAAAAGAAACCCGATCCAATGTCTGGGCTTTGTTCACTGCCCTTTATACTTTTTTGATTGGTTGGGTTATGGCAGTCTTGGTCTACCAGGTCGGTAGTTTCCTGGGGTTCGCTTAGTTTTCCTGGAGGAGCTGGTACGATGTTAAAAGAACTACTAAAGGCGGTCCGAGACGGGGATTATGTATCTAAATCGGCGCTGGCTGAACAGTTTGCCCGGCCTGTTCCCTTCATAGAAGCGGGCTTGGCGGAATTAGTCAGGATGGACTATTTGCAGGAAAGCGAAAATCTACAACTTTGCGATCTGCCCTGCGGAAAATGCCCTTATACCGGCTTTTGCAGCCAAACCCCGTTTAAGACAATTACTGTGACAGAAAAAGGGGAGCGCTTACTGCGCACCCTATCCTACAAAGAAACCCGTCCCTAATGGGCGGGTTTCTAAGATTAAATCTTGGTTAACAATTGTCTCCAGGCACTATTCTCTTATTTCTAAAGTGCCTCCTTCTTCTTCCACATTTAAAACGATTTCAGGTTTTAAAAAGCCCAACAGTTCCCCTTTATAGAGGCTGAGGTAGCCATGCCCCTGATCATTGTTGCCTATCAGGCTGGTGGGCAGCCCCCTGTTATTGTTCACTTCTACCACTCCGCCGTATAGGCCGGCCCGCACGCTTGCTAACTTGGTTTCTTTTTTTGTCCCGTTAAAAATATAGAGGGCGCCTGTTTCTTCGTCGTTTTGCAAGGCCGCGGTTAAGTGGCCTTGGTTATTGAAAATGCCGATGGCTCCCCCTTCGCCGTAGGAGAGTAAAGATACGACTCGTTTGCCTTCTTTGTTGTATAGTTCGAAACGAATGTCATCCCTGGCACTATCATATTTGAGAGAAGCCATTTCCTTCCCCTCATCGTTAACCACAACCAGCTCTTTGGTCACGATTTTTTCTAAAAGCTCTTGAGTGGCTTTAACAACATTACCTCCGGTTAAAGAATAAAATAAGGCGATTAATAAAAGGGGATACACTATCCATCGTTCGTATTTAGACATAGAATCGCTCCTTTATAGCATCGTGCTCTTGTGATAATTCGAGTAGTGAAGGGTAAATACCTGCCTTTAAGTTCAAGTGAAAAATGTTTTCCCAGAATTTGTTTGCTAATTTTTAAAGAAGGGCTTCACTTTCAAGTGCCGAAAAACAAAAAAGACTTTGGTAAATAGGGGGAATTATTATGTTTCCAATCCTGCAGCCTTTTTTAATGCTTTTTATGGCCATTATTCTTGGTGCCGTCCTTACTAAATTCGGGATTTTGGACCAAGAGTTTAATAAACGCTTAAGCAGGTTGGTAGTGAAGGTTTCTTTTCCAGCGATGTTATTTTTATCTATGTATCAAAACATAAGCATGGATTCCTTCCGGCGGGGTTTGGTTTTTTCCGGTTTGGGCCTGGGTACTTCCGTTTTTCTGGCTTTTACCGCCGCCTTAACGGGAAGGCACTTAGGGCTGCAAGGGAAAACATTTGGCACATACCAGATTTTATGTACTAACGGCAACAATGTTTTTCTGCCTGTTCCCCTTATTTCCGCTATATTCGGCCTTGAATATGTTGTTTATGCCTTTTTATTTGAATTAGGAGCCGGTTTCTTTTATTGGAGCTACGGGATATCTCATTTTCGTCCGGGGCCCCGCTTCAGCTTGAAAAGGGTCCTTAATCAAAACATATCGGCCCTTTTCTTAGGTTTACTGGGCGGGTTGTCCGGCCTGGCGCTGCCTCAGTACATAACGGGTTTTCTGGAGATGGTAGCTAACATTGCTATCGGCTTTG